>JANQPU010000176.1 GCA_028285315.1 Acaryochloris sp. IP29b_bin.176 | reverse complement strand
GACAGACATCGGTTTGGCTCAGCACAGCACTTTGAACCTAAACCTACAATCCACACATCTAGACCCTATTTCACACTTACTTTATAAATGGCCTCTTAAGACTCCAAATCCTATATTTCAACTAAGTGCCATTTTAAGAATTGCAGCTTTCTTTGGAATTATTGTTGCATCTACTGTTTCTATAAATTTTTTTATATATAACCATAACTCAAAAATAAATAATTCAAGAGATATTTCTGATAATTTTTTGTTTTCAGAAAAAATAACTGACTTCATTCCAGCTACTATGCTAGCTAGCATAGTAGCTGGAATGATAATTCAGGTTTTTAGATTTGAAAGCATGAGGAAAAAAATAAATACTCTGATTGATTATAATAGAGATCAGAATGAAGAGATCTTGTTAGCTTTAAATAAGAATAACCAAGCTCTTATTCAAGATATTTCTAATGACTATAAAAAGCTAATGCAGCTAATGCAGGAGGAATTGGAAATAACAAAAAGTTTGGTGTACAAAGAATTAGAAAATGATAGAAAAGAATTAGAAAAAACCAAAGCTCTGGTGCTCAAGAAGTTAGAAGGTGATAGAAAGGAATTTATAAAATATTTGAAGTCTCTTGAAGGTCGTTTGGGCAATCTTGAAGATCGAAAACATGATATAGCAACCCAAGGATTAAAAGAGACTTCTAAACAAGTTCATAAAAACAGCAAGTTCATCTTTGAAAGGATTGAAGATGATAAATTTCTTTCTCAGGAACTTGCTCTGCATGAAAAGGCTGTACTTGAATTCGATAAAAGGTATGGAAAATTATCGGGTGATAGTAGTCAACCTAATGAAATTAGCAGCAAAATTCATAAATCGCCATCTCCACTATATAAGGCATTGTTAGATGGAGATAAAATTGTTTTTCGCATTCCATCCGAAGATTATGAAAAAGCAGTACGTCACACTTTAAGTTTAATTATAGAAGACTTGAACTCCAAAGGAAGAGAAATACCTCAAGAGAGTGAAAATAATTTCAAATTCGTACCAAACCATAAATTTGATGATGCTTATATCAGTTGTCTAAATTCACAGGGTTGGACTATTATTACCATGAGTGGTTACTCATGCTGCTGAGTATCTTTGCCAGATAGTTTCAGTGTGTCAACAGTGAATTTAGAAATTGGTACTCTAATCTACTTGCTTGAAGAAATATTGCTTTTAGTCTAATTTCGTATCTTTCTAATATATCTCTAGGCAATTCATCACATAAAGACCTATACAGCTCATATGTAGCTTCATTATTTGAATCTCTAAGAATATTGATCCATCCTGACAGTTCAGGATCGTTATCATATTGGCTATTATTTAAAATTTCACAAAATCGAGAATATATATAAGCAAGGTAGATTGGAAACTATTGTTTCTGCCTCACCCTCAAGAGCACATTTAATTTTAAATTGAATATATTCACTAATTATGGAATTAGGCTGGATATCGGACATTGTAATATGACTAACTGTAGCTAGAAGATGAAGAATTAAGTTAATAAGCAACGTAGCCTCAGGTATGAAAGGGTTGCATTGTAGTTGTATTGGGTTATGTCTTTGCCTTTCATAAGGTTCTCTCAACCTTAATATTTTCTTTCTTAATTCATCTTTCTTAGTTGAGTCAACCAAAAGAAATTTTGGGACTTTATGTGCATAAACCAAATAATAATAATCTTGTATAAAAAAATTATCTCGAACTTTGAGTAATGTATCTTTTGACAAAATATTGTTGCTTCCGTTGAGAGAAGAAATTATAGGATGCATAAAAGTGATATTGAAAATTTTTTCACTGAGATTTAAAAGAATTTCAGAAAATGGTAAGTCAACCGTAGAAGTCACTATTTATACAACCTCATTGTAAATATTGATACAGGGAAAAGTATATCAAGTTATCTATCTATTTCATCAAGAGTGAATAGAACGTTATTAAGAGATTCAGGGACTTATTTTTTTGAACTACTAGTGCCCCAGTAGGATTACCGTTTAACAGATTTTATAAAGCATTGACTAAAATTCATTTAGTTATTAATTAGATACCAATGAAAGTTTATTTCCCCTAGTATTAATATTTTGACTTAATAATGACTATATTCCTTAAATTCCGCCTAAAGTTCTAGAATTATGGTCTTATCTTTCCAAAGTGAATATAGTAGCGTTATCTGTAATCTTAAGGGTTTAAAATTACAGATATGAGCAAAAATAATGGAAATGTATAGATTGCATGCTGACAAACTATACATTTCCATTATTCAAGAACGAGAGGAATTTTTACAAAACACTAAGAGGCTGTTTGATAAGACCTGTCTTCTACGAAAAACATGCATTTCAGACTCTGTCTGCAAACACTTTGGGGATGACAAGGCACTTTGGAACCAGAGTCAGCAGTAGATTAGACAGTGTGATTTCAAAGAAAATAGGGTGGCCGAAACAGACTACCCTATCCAAAATACGTTGCCAATATGCTACCAAAAAGTTCTACGTGCGTACCTAAGCGAAAGCCAATATTTGACCTTGCAATTGTTGATACTGCTATTGCAAAGTCATCACCAAATCCAACTGGCTCGTCTAGCCAGTATGTTTCCTCAACCGATTCATTACAGCAGTCGCATCCGCAACTTGTCCCTCTTTTGTCACTTTAGGGGGAGGATAAATTCTTGATTGTTTCTCGTCTATTCTCATATTTTTTGCCGAAGAATAATAACGAAAAATCGTCATTACAGATTTTATCTGGCCAGAATAACAAAAGAGGGATACTTTCATAGCGGGGTAAAAAACGGGGTAAATTTACAGCCCAAACAACCCTTAACAGCCCATATTTAACATCTTATTGACAATATAATAGACCTTCAGAAGTTGCCTGGAACTCCCAAAAGCCTTATCTGTTATAACTTTCCAACCAATGGACACATCCCGACTCGAACGGGAGACCCCCACGATGTCAACGTGGTGCTCTAACCAACTGAGCTATGCGTCCGTAGACATTAAAGCTATCATACGTGGAGAGTTTATGTAAACTGAGCATCATTGGAGTGAACTCTCAGCCTTTCCTCTATGTACCAGGGCACGACATCTTGGAGATGCACCACTAATTCTGGGTCCATGTACTGATAGTCATCGGGAATATCCAGGACATAAATGAAGGTAGGGTCGGCCCATTGCTTAAATTGGGCCAAAATTCGATTTTTGTGCTTTTTCTCCATCACTAAAATCAGATCGGCCCAGCGAATATCGGCCATCGAAAGGGTCCGCTTTGCCTTGGGACTGGTGCCTGCGGATCGCACCTGCAAGCCTGGATAATTTTTCCAGATTTGCTCTGCGGTTGGGCTGCGCCATTGGTTGCGACTACAGACAAACAATACTTTCAGCATTTGGGGATGTTACAGGTCTCTTCCCACTCTAGAAGAAGATCTTGCCAGGATTTACGAGGATATTCAAACCCAAGTTGGGCTGCTCTTTTCAGCTTTCTGGAGCGCCAATAGAGCAGCTTCCAGTCTTTACTGGGGCGGCCCTGCAAAGGCTCTCAATAGGATGGGTAGCCCTTGACTTTGCAAAACGACCTCGATCAGATGTGGTTTGCCCCCCAACCGACGTGTTTGGCGTTGCCGAATTTTGACGGCCCGTTGTCGTCGCCTCCAAGCGCGATCGCGTTTAGTATTCATCATGGTGTTCTCTGGTTTATCAGCAGTAGCAGCCGCGATCAGACCCAGAGAAAAGGCCGTTCAGTGCAGACCGAACTCAATCCTAACCTAAATGCATTGAATCGGCTCAATCAAAGACAACGGTGCGATTGCTATATACCAAGACTCGGTTTTGCAGGTGGAGACGGACGGCTCTTGCTAGCACTGAGCGTTCTACATCCTTGCCTTTGCGAATAAATTCAGCGCTGGAATCGCGGTGGCTAACCCGCACCACTTCTTGTTCAATGATGGGGCCTTCATCCAGATCTTCGGTGACGTAATGGGCTGTGGCTCCAATAATTTTGACGCCTCGTTTATAGGCTCTCTGGTAAGGATTTGCCCCTGGGAAGGCCGGTAGGAACGAATGGTGAATATTGATTGTGGACGAGAAGGCAGCAATAAATTGAGGGCTGAGGATTTGCATATACTTGGCGAGGACCACCAAATCAATTTTGTACTGTTTGAGTAAGGCGAGCTGCTGTTTCTCTTGCCGAGGTTTACTCTCTTTGGTGATCGGCAAATGGTAGAAGTCAATTTTGAATTGCTCGGCGATAGGCTGGAGGGTGTCATGGTTACTGATGATCAGGGGAATTTCAACGGGCAGATCGCCTGCCTGTTGTCGCCACAGCAGATCCAGGAGGCAATGCTCCTGTTTGCTCACCCAGATGGACATGCGGGGTTTGCTGTCGGAAAAGTGGAGTTGCCAGTTGGCCTGGAGGGATTCTGCTAGTTCGGAGAATTGGGTGCCGATTTGCGATCGCGATAATTGAAATCCCTCTAAACTCCATTCCAAACGACTGAGAAATAACTGATTCGTAAAATCTGTATGGTGATCGGCGTGAATGATATTACCGTGATGGGTTGCAATAAAATGGGCGATTTTAGCCACCAACCCCTTCTGATCAGGGCAGGAAATGAGTAGCGTTGCTGTTGGTGAAGACATAGCCGTTCCCATCGATTACAACTGGTGCCAAGCTTACACACTTTGTCTACCTGTTTCTAGTCCAATCCTGGGGCTCAATCACACGGCAAACATCGATGGCTATGACAAGACAAATGCAGGTAAAGTCTTTTTAACATTCCCGTACCAAGCCTCCATCATTCGTTGGAGAATCCCTATGAGACTTGATGAAAAGCCTCATAGTCAAAAAAAGCTCCCTTGGCATAAGCTGTAGCTACTCGCAAACCAGCACCGAGGGAGCTATAAGTAAAGGCCACTTAGCAGAAAGCCATAGCTAAGGGATGTTTGAGCAATCTAGTCCGTTAACACTCAGACTAGGCGGAGAAGAGAGCGGGCGACCAAATATCCTTGTAATAGCTTTCTAGACAGTGCTGCATAATAGCCTGATGGTTAAATGCCAGCTTCATATTGATCGCTACTTCCAACTCGTACCATCGAGTGTCTGCAACTTCATTAACTGCGACTTGAGGTTGGAGCGGGGGAAGTTGGGTCATGTTCTCCAAGAAAAACATCATCGGAAACCGTAGAGAGACATTTTGGAGTCTCAGGGGCTGCGACCCGACATAATAGGGTTGGTCCAATGACCCTTTAAAGGGATACTCCTGCTGGAGATGGGGAATATTCAGTCCCAGCTCTTCCCAGGTTTCTCGGATAATCGCTTCGCCAGCTGTTTCATCATAATCCAGATACCCACCAGGCAATCCCCACTTCCCTGACTCGGTCGGCATTTGATCGCCTCGTAAGCCTAAGGGCACATAAGCTGTCTTTCCAATCACAAAAAAGACTACGGCTAAGACCGTCACGTCTCGGCTAATCCAGCAGGTTTTACCTGCAACTTCAATACAACGGTTGGGTCTATTGTTGAATTTCACAGCAATGGGTTCACAAATAGAGCGGAAACGTGGCTTCCCCAGGCGTTGAAGAACGCTGAGCATTGGCCATCTAGTTAGAAGACATAAACATCTTACTGTCGAAGACATTATGGATCGATCTGTCTAAGCCATCTATTTTTCTATGGTTTTCTTTCCGCATTGCAGGTGTGAGGGGGGGATGGCATATGATTCAAGTCTGCTGTCTAAAAATTCCCAACTTGATTAACACTGCAATACAATCGACCCATTCAAAGACTATTGAACAGGAAGCAAACTTATGAAACCATATCGACCTAGCAACAAAGTGCCGGGGACAGGGTGGGTATGGCTACTGGCACTATCAACTCTGGGTGGTGCAGTTGTAGGAGGGGTCATCGCCTTTGTCGCCCGTTGGATTTATTTGCTGCTTATTTTCCCAGCCCTGATGGAGTTTACCAGTGGAGGTTGCACGGCAATCGCCGTTAAGAAGGGCAAAGTTCGTCATCCATTGGTCGGTGTAGTGTTTGGGGCTTTAACAGGCTTGATCACCTATGGGGCCTTTCATGGGGGAGAATATTTCTTTACTCAGCAGTCCTTTTCCAAACAAATTGAGGCTGAGCTGGGCCAAGAAATCGATGCGGCAGAGACAAACGCACTGATGAATGCCTTTTTGCAGGAACAAACCGGATCATCTGGCTTTTTGGGGTATCTCAAATATTCAGCTAAACAGGGTATCAGCATTGGTCGCGTCGGTAGTAGTAGCGATGGACTGCCCCTAAACGAAACGTTTACCTGGATATATTGGCTGATTGAGTTAGCCATTATTGAAGCCATCAGCTTGGCCATGGCAAAGCCTGCAGTGGAAGACCCGTTTTGCGAAACCTGCGCTCAGTGGTATGCCGAGGGCCAGAGGATTGGTACAGTCACAAACGATCAATCAGAGATTTTCCTCAATACGGTACAGGCCGATCAGATGGTCCAGGCCGCAACCCATATTCAGACGAGGACGGTACCAACTATCCCTCGTTTAGAAGTTGACCTCCGCAAGTGTCCAGGATGCGACCAGGGAGAAGTCGCCCTTGAGGTTCAACGTTATTCTGAGAACAAGAAAGGGGAAGGTAAACGCTCGCAAGTTTTATTGGGGATGTTATCCCATCGTCAAACCTTACAGTTGACTGAGGCCATTCCCGCCCCACCTGGACCAGATAACAGTGAATCCGGTACCAGTCAGGCAGGTTAGATGTCACGCCATGCGAAATGAGACCTATGGACTATTCCTTAGGGATTGATTTTGGCACATCGGGTGCCCGAGCGATTGTTATTGATCAGCATGACATCCTCTTGACAGAGAAGAGTCGTACGTTCCCTTCTGTCGGTTCAGAAGAGTGGGCCAACTGTTGGGAGAGGACCTTATGGGAGCTGATTAGTGAGATTCCTGAAGGCACGCGATCGCACCTACAAGCCATCGCCATTAACGGCACTTCCTCCACTATTTTGCTCTGCGACGCTGACGGCACACCCCTTTATCCACCGCAGATGTATAACGATACCTGCGATCCAGATAGCTTAGAGTTGCTGACCACCTTAGCACCTGTGGGACATCCTGTATTGAGTGCCAGCTCCAGTTTGGCGAAATTGTTGGGGATGAGTCGCATGGTGGATATGACCGCTGTGCGCTATCTGATGCATCAAGCAGATTGGCTGGCCTGGTTATTACAAGGTCGTTTGGGCCTGAGCGATGATCACAACAGTTTGAAGCTAGGATACGACCCTGAGATCGCAGCCTATCCCAATTGGTTTCAACAACCACCCCTCCGTCAGCTTCTTCCCCTGCTGCCTCAAGTCCTCAAACCCGGCTCAAATATCGGTCCCATTCAACCGCACCTCGCCGATCGCTTTGGCATCCCCTCAGAGTGCCAAATCTGTGCAGGCACCACGGATAGCATTGCCGCTTTCATTGCCAGTGGTGCTAACCAGCCTGGAATGGCCGTCACGTCCTTAGGTTCCACCCTTGTGCTCAAACTGTTAAGTCTGACTCGGGTGGATGTGGCTGACTACGGCATCTATAGTCATCGCCTTGGTGATTATTGGTTAGTGGGTGGTGCATCCAATACGGGTGGGGCTGTGCTTCAGTCTTTTTTCTCAACCGCAGAACTGGTGGAACTCAGTCAACACATCGACCCCAACCAGCCCAGTCCCTTGATCTACTATCCGCTTCTCCAGCCTGGAGAACGATTTCCCATTAACGATCCCCACATGCAGCCACAACTCACCCCTCGACCAGATAATTCTGTGGAATTTTTGCAAGGTCTGCTAGAAAGCTTGGCTCGCATCGAAGCTCAAGGATATCATCTGTTGCAAGCGCATGGCGCTCCTCCGTTGAGGGCAGTTTATACGGCTGGCGGTGGTGCCCAAAACTCCGTCTGGCAAACCATTCGTCAACGTCATCTTCAGGCTCCTTGTTATGTGGCTCAGCATCAGCAAGCGGCCTATGGTACTGCCCTACTTGCAGCCCACGGATCACCTTTATGATTAACGCCTTACCCACCCTAAACTATCGATCCGCCGATGCACCCCAGCAGTTTGCTCAGTCTTTCCAGCAGTCTGGGTTTGCTGTTCTCAGCCATAGTCCGATTGACCCGGCGCTAGTGGAGCACACTTATCAAGACTGGCACGCCTTTTTTAAGAGTGACGATAAGGTCCAATATACCTTTGATCCAGAGATCCAAGCGGGCTACTTTCCTTTGCACACGGAACAAGCCAAGGGGCATACCACTCCAGACTTAAAAGAGTTCTTTCATATCTACGAGGGACATCCTCTCCCGCGCGGTATGAGCAATGCAACTTGGGCCTTGTTTGACCAACTCCGGTGTTTGGCAACGGAACTACTGGAGTGGATAGAAGCACAGGCTCCGCCCAGCATTCGTTCGAGCTTTACAGAACCCCTAGGCTCCATGATCGCCAATAGCCAAGAAACGCTGTTTCGATTGCTGCACTACCCACCGTTACCTCAAGAGATACCGCCAGGAGCGGTTCGCGCCGCTGCCCATGAGGATATCAACCTGATCACGCTGTTGCCTGCTGCGACAGGTATGGGCCTGGAGCTGTTGGATGCAGAGGGGCAGTGGCAGTCCGTGATTTGCGATCGAGGCGATATTGTCGTCAATGTTGGGGATATGCTGCAACTGGCTAGCCAAGGCTTTTACCGCTCTGCCACCCATCGCGTCGTTAATCCCGACGGTCCGGCTCAACATCAATCGCGGTTATCTATGCCCCTCTTTCTTCATCCTCGGCCAGAGGTGGTTTTAGCCGAGGGCAAGACCGCCCGCCAGTATCTGCAAGAGCGGTTACGGGAGATTGGCTTGGTTTGAGAAATTCACACCTATTAATTGGGTGGAGCGATACGAGTGGCAAAATTTTGCGATCGCGTTGGTGAGAGTTGGCGGGCTTTCAAAATGGCAGCCGTCAAAAAGACATAGGACGATACGCCGACGATCATAAGTGCTAAAACAACAGCTAAGTCTCCGAAGTTTCGGGCTAAACTGCCTGAAGCGTTCCAAAAGGCATGAATCCCGGAAGAAGTGAGATAGCCAATGCCTAAAATCTTCCATCTCTGGGTCGGCTTGAGAATGCTTAAGCCAATAAAATAGCCAAAGATACCGCTATAGGCCATGTGTCCCGCAACAGACCCTAAAATTCTGGGAATGAGCAGTTGCACTGCTGCTAGAGCCCCCGCAAACTCATTGGCAGAGGATCGAGCGACCTGTTGGGCAATGCCGGGAACATATTGTCCTAAGGTTTCTAGCAATGTGAATCCTAAGGCCGAAGCCGCGCCAATCACAATGCCATCCAGGGGTTCCCAAACCCCCACTTTTTGTCGACTGGGAGGACGCAACTGTGATCCCAAATAGAAGAAGCCGAAGATGGGGAGAGCCTTGAGTAATTCCTCCATCAACCCCGCACCAAAAAAGTGACTAATTAGCTGGGAAATAAAATCTGGAGAAGCACCTTGGACATTTCCTGGCAAAATTCCTCGAAAAACCACAATAAACAGGCTCAAGACAGGCGTTACCAGGATCACCATTGTGAACAGAGTACTGAGGAACAACACCCACCATGGCTTTTGTTTACCGCACAATCGATAGATGAAATAAAACCCACCTCCCCCTAAATACAAAGCCAAAAGCAAATTAAATACAGGTGGGCTGCTGGCAAAGATGAATAGCAGCACCACCATCATTACAGTGAGAATGCCTGGTATCAAATACCCTTTGCGTAGGAGATCTTTACGCGCAGAAACAACAGGAAAGAGCTGGCTGGCTGTTACCTGATTAGACACAGCAACAGGTGGAGGCTGGGGTGGATAAACGGGCGGTTGTGGAGGATAAGAAGGTGGGGGCGATGATGGCGTAGGGCTGCCTGTCGCCGCAAATTTATCCACAAGCTGAGTCGCTCGATGCTCGAATAGAAATTCAGGGCCGTTGTGACTGAGCATAATCCGATCGCCCACAGTCAAGGTTTGACAGCCTTGAATTCGCTGACCATTCACATAGGTGCCATTGGCACTATTAAGATCGCAGATTTGCCAGATTGGAGCGCCTTGAGGAGTACGAGATCCTGTAGGTTTGACGACCGCATGACGGCGCGAGACCCCGCCATAGAGATTGGAATCAATAATGACTTGGCAGTCTGCCGTTCGACCAATTGCTGTTTCACCCGTTTCAGATAAGGAATAACAAGACTGGGCTGCATCAGCACTAGACTGAGCCGAGATGAGTCTGAGTAAACCACTCTGCTGATAATTCACCATGGGTTGGTCCGCTGCTGAGTACTGATCATGATGGCGCTAGATATATTGACGCATAGATTAGGAGCCTGTCTTATTTCTTAGCAGGATTGGGATATTGCTGCAATCTATAAGCATGCCCCTCATTCAGCCATCTATAGCGCGTAGCAGACTGCAATCGCGGTGATGGTTGTCACGGCGGCGCGGGTATGCTGAGGGGAAGGTAAGGATCCAAAGAGTCCTTAAAACAATTGGTACCTTATCCTGCTGTGGGCAAGATCCTGACTATTAATAGGGAATACTGCTTCTGCACTTGATCAGACTTTAACCAGCTGGCGGCATCCATGAGTGAATTAACACTCCAATGGTCAGAATTCGGCCAACCTAAAATCCAAGTTTTGCGGGATCAACAACCCAGCAAGCAGCTGGGTAAAATTCGCTTAGGCCGCGATCCAGCCTTGTGTGACATCGTGTTTCAAGAGCGTTCAGTTTCTGGGTTGCATGTAGAAATCTTCTTTCAGCCCCAAGCCCAGCAGTTTTTTATTCGGAACTTACGTCTACAAAATCCCCCACTGGTGGATGGTACTCTACTCAAACAGGGAGATTTGCCAATACGGGCGGGAAGTCGGATTAAGTTAGGGCGCGTGGAGCTGCAAATCACGGCCATGACCATCACTCCTCCCGAAGGCCCACCCGTTTTTCCCAAAAGTGGCCCCCCGTCTACGGCGGCCTATGGATTGCAATGCCCTCAATGTCATCATGTCTCTGCCTATAGTAATGATGCAATCAAACAGGACTGTCCCATGTGTGGTCACTCGATGGCCACGTCCAACACAGTCTTTATTGGCAAGCCTTAGGGGTTATGAAATATGAGCACGATCCCTGGGCAAGTGCGGTTGAGCTGGCAAGATCCCGTCACGGGTGAGCAACGAAGCCCACTGTTAACTTGTCCAATTGCCTTTGGCCGCGAATTTGCGCGGATGCCTGCAGAACTCAATAATCATCGGGTGGCGCGGATCGTACTGAATAGCAGCCAAGTCTCTCGTTATCACACCCTGATTGAATGGGTACAAGGTCATATTCGTGTTACCGATCAAAACAGCAGTAATGGCACCTGGGTGAATGGGGTACTACAGCCGAGCTGCAATGTCAGCAATGGCGATCTGCTCAAAATTGGCCCTTACGAAATCACCTTAATGTTTACGCTGGACGGGACAGGGCTACCCACAGCCGAAGCCAGTGAGCAGTCCATTATCCAAGTCCCCGAGCCAGACTCTCCGGTACCGGCTGAGCCTGCCGCTGCTCCAGCCAACGTTTTACCTCCAGCTTGTCAAGCCCACCAAGTTGTCGTTCAAGATTTATATGCCACCCAACTCCCTGTTGAAGAGATCGATTACTTAGCTGTAGGGGCAGGGTTAGGCAGTTTCATTTGGGTCGATTTTCTGCGCATTTTCGGTGCAGCCCCTCAACAAATTCGGGCGTTGGGCATCGAAAATCGACCCTATGCTCGTTATCAACGGCTCTGCCTCAATTCCCAGATTCCGCCTCATGAGCGCTTAAGATCCAATTCGGATTCCTGTCCTGACAATATTTGGGGTTGGCCGGGCTATGCCCTGCGAGAAGCTTGGCATGAGTTTAATAAAGGCAAACTTAATCCTGCCTTGCAGTATCTGTGGCAGGTCTTTGCCGAGCCTACCTTTGCCCAAACTTACACCCCCAGAGCAGGCAACGTGTTTGCCTCCATTGATCGCGAGGCCGTTCGGATTGGCTGGCCCCAAATTTATCAGTTTGGTCGAGTGCGAGCGATTCGGCAAACCCATGATGGCCGCTATGCGATCGCCTATTCCCCAGGTCGCAAACAAACAGCCTTTGTCGTCGCTCGTTATGTCCATCTGGCGACTGGCTATCCCGTTTTGCAATTCTTGCCGGATCTCAAGGCATATCGGGAACAAACCCGAGACTTTAAATCCGTAGTCAACGCCTATGAAGACCATAACCATGTCTATGAAACCCTAGAGCGTCAAGGGGGAACGGTGGTGCTGCGAGGACGGGGAATTGTGGCTTCCCGCATTATTCAGCGGATTCATGAAGCCCGCCATCGCAATTCCAATATTGCGATTTTGCACTTGATGCGGTCTCCTAAACCCAAAGGCAATCGGTTTCGCAAAGCTCAGCGGCCCGTCGATAACCATTTTGAATTTCAACCCTTCAATTGGCCCAAAGCCTGTTGGGGTGGAACCTTGCGAGACGAGCTTGAGCAAGCCACGCCTGAACAACGGACTAACTTGCTCGCAGATTGGGGTGGGACAACCACTGCCGATCGCAAGGATTGGAAAGAGATTGTTCAACAGGGACTCGATCAGGGATGGTATCAAATCACTTTTGGCGAAGTGACCCGAGTGGTTCCCAATGCTCAATCTCGCCCCACGACCTATATCCAAGAGAAAGGGCCTCGGGGAGAAATTAAGCTGGAAGCAGACTTCATCATTGACGCCACAGGTCTAGATAGCAAGGTGAAGGCAAGTCCTTTACTTAACGATCTCGTCACCCATTACAATTTGCCCCTCAACCCAGCCGGTCGCCTGGCTGTTGCCAATGATTTTGAATTGCTAGAAATGCGCAATCAAAATGGGCGAATGTATGGCGCTGGTGCCATCACCTTTGGAGGACCCTACGCTGCAGTAGACAGTTTTTTGGGATTGCAATACACTGCCTTGCGAGCGGTTGATGGATTAGTCGCGGCTCGTGCCCCTAATCTACGCCGTCTGAATGGCATTGGCTCATTATTGCAATGGCTGAAATGGGCTCAAAATCAAGCTCCTTAACGGTTCAAAAAGAATGACACCCACCCTTCTCGGTCGCTGGCAAACTCGTATCTTACTCATGGAAACTGTGGGCCTTGTGGTTACCCTCCTTTTTAGTGGAGGAATCTTAGGTAGTCCAGAAAGTGCCATCTTTTTATGGTTATTGCAATATATTGTGGTCTTTGGATTGGGGTGGGACTATGTGTATATTCAAATCCAAACCTTCCGTTGGGATCAAGATTGGCCAGCCGCGTTGCAATGGTTAGCGGCCTTATGGGAAGGGGTGTTCATTGTTTTACTCATTGAGATTGTGGGTGTCAAGTTGCCTGGAACAGCAGAGGATTGGCACTTAGGCTGGTTTATTGTGCACTACAGTTTTGTCTGGATTGCGGTTTTCGTTACCTCGCAAAGTTTGATGCGCCTGATTTTCCCGCGTTGGCGTTTTCGTGGAGGCCAGTGGTTGTAGGACCTATCGAAGTGTCCCCAACTAAGGTCTTGGTCCTCAATAAACCACTACTCAATCTCAACTCAAGGCTGGGAAACAGGATGAACTTTAGGTGCAAGCGCTTATTTTATCCCTGAAAATACTTTATTAATCTCAAGAAAGTTACATCCTAGATTTATCGGCCATTTTGGCCAACGGCAAAATCCCTAAACCCAAGAGTTGAACTGAGGATGTCGGCAAGACATCTGCTAGATTTTCAGCAATAGATGAGCTGCCATTTACAGAAGCGGTTTTAGTCGGTAACTCCGAAAATATACTTAGCCATCGGTAGCATCTGAACTGCTGATAATCGCCAGTCTATAGGCGAAAGGAATATCGTACCTTAGTCTACTGCTAAACTAGCAAATGCGAGTCAACACTTATCTATAGGCATAGGACTGGTAGACATGACAAACTATAGCGTTTATTACTAATTTGTTGTTAGAGAATTCTACGGATTCATTACCTAATAGTGAGATTTCAATACCATAGACATGAAGGATCACAGGGATAGCGATTAAAAAAATAGCATGTAATCAGAAGAAGGCAGTTTTTATAGTTTCAAATCCAAAATATGATTTATTTGCCGTATAAAACTCACTAGAGCTGCTATTCTCGCGCTTTTTCTAAAAAATTGCAGATAATTGCCACGTAATCTAGGTCCAGGAAATGTAAAAACTGTATATTTGGTCTAGTCAAAATTTTGAGGTAAGCTTTTTCTTTATTGATGACTAGAAGCAGCATATATTATGCTTGTCTCAACAGGTGATATTGCAGAATAGGATTGATAAACTCATGGCTAAAAAGCAAAAACAAGCTAAGGTACCTTTAAGTGGACAAGCCTTAGTTGAGAAGGTCAAACAACTTGAAGACCTAAGTCGTGAAGAAAAGGCGAAAGAATGCGGTTACTATACCCTGAATGAGGATGGGTCAGAGCGTATTAGTATGATGAAATTTCTCAATGCTCTGATTGATGCTGAAGGTGTAGAGTTAGACGGTAAAAGCCAAAATGGTAATGGTCGAGGGGGCCGTAATGCCAGTTATCGGATCAGCGTTCAATCCAATGGAAATTTGTTGATTGGATCGACCTACACCAAACAGATGGAGTTGTCTCCTGGTGACGAATTTGAGATTTCTCTTGGGCGAAAGCACATTCATTTAAAGCAGATTACCGATGAAGAATAGAATGGAATTGCCCTGATTGAAAGATTTGTTCAGAGTGATTGCGATCGCATAACTGCGTCACTGTTCTCAAAACCACATCAGCACCATTGATGTTCTCTGAAGTCTTCATCCTCCAATCCGTCTTCCTCAAGAGCAACTGCAGCTTAGAAGACGCTGGTAGGATAGTAAGATTACATGAGCTGATAGTCCAATGGTGCTAAAACAAGATCGATACTGGAAGTGGCTGTCACAAGGAGTCGTGTATTTGCTCCTTAGCATCATTGCTCTAGCGATGTTACTCCCTCTGTTGTGGTTGGTGAGTACCGCCTTCAAAGGTCAAGAAGATAATATTTTCCCGGTCGCAGCATCCAGAGACTTATCCCTATCACCCTTAGAACGTATTATCTTCTTCCTGCAGCAGCTATTCCCAGTTCACCCCACGTGGCATAATTTTGTCTCTGTTTGGGAACAGCAGCCCTTTGGTCGATATTTCCTCAATAGTCTGTTGGTCTCATCCCTAACGGTAACCCTCAACGTTTTGTTTAGCTCTCTCGCCGCTTACCCATTGGCTAGATTGGATTTTAAGGGAAAAGATTTTGTCTTCGCGATCGTCATCTCTACGATTATGATTCCCTTTCAAATTGTGATGATTCCGCTCTATGTTTTAGCCGTTGAATTGGGTCTCAAAAATACCTATTTGGGCGTGATCTTTCCTGCGATCGCATCTGCGTTTGGCATTTTTCTACTCCGTCAAGCCTTTCAAGGGGTGCCCAAAGAATTAGAAGAAGCAGCCCGGATCGATGGTTGTACCGATCTAGGGATTTGGTGGCATGTCATGCTTCCTTCTGTCCGACCTGCTCTGGTTACCCTCGCCATTTTCGTGTTTATTGGTTCCTGGGGAGAATTTCTATGGCCCTTGATTATTTTGGATCAGCCAGAATACTACACACTTCCGCTGGCAGTATCCAATCTATTTAGTGCCTTTGGTCTGAATTGGCGATTCATTGCGGCAGGCTCAGTGATCTCAATTGCCCCAGTCTTGTTATTTTTCCTGATTATGCAGCGGTATATTGTTCCTTCTGAAGCTGGGAGTGGCTTGAAAGGATAGCTCTCATGAACCTCCCATCCATGAGGCTGTTTCTCAAAAATCTTCACAACATCTACAGTTCCTGTTACCCTCTGGGCATGCTTTCATAACAGATAAAGATATTCCTTGAGAGACTCCGCAGATGAACTTAGCTCTCCTTCAGTCCAGCCTGGATGTGCTCAATCACAGCCATACCGCTCAAAAAATCATTTTTCAGACCTATCAACAGGGCTTATGGATTGCTCAATTTGAAGATAATCTTGGCTCTTCGTTCCAATCTGCTTGGGACAACTTTATCCAATCGGGACAGGTGTGGGCACTGATCATCGGTTTTATTGTCGGCTACACATTTCGTAGTATTACGTCCTATTAGTGGACGCTAAACCTCCGTTACGCTGGACTTGATAACTTTGACCTCCTCTTCATCTCCCATACCCCCGGCCCATGATTCGGGCTCTCCTGACCCAAAACTTTGGAGTCAACGGTTTGAATCTGCTTTAAACCCTGTCATTGCAGCTTTTAATGCCAGCATCCATTTTGATATTGCTTTAATTGAATACGATCTGACCGGATCACAGGCCCACGTGCAAATGCTGGCCCATACTGGTATTATTTCTCAGTCTGAAGCAGATACCATCGATCAGGGCTTAGAGACCATTCGTCAAGAATATCGTCAAGGTCAGTTTCACCCTGGGACTGATGCGGAAGATGTCCATTTTGCTGTCGAGAATCGCTTAATTGAACTCATTGGGAACACGGGTAAGAAGCTCCATACTGGACGGTCGCGGAATGATCAGGTCGGTACCGATATTCGCCTCTATCTTCATGATCAAATTCAGCACATTCAAACACTGATCCGGAGTTGGCAATGGGCACTCGTTAACTTAGCTCAAGATCATGTTCAGACGTTGATTCCTGGGTATACCCATTTACAACGCGCCCAGCCTGTCAGCTTAGCCCATCACCTATTAGCCTATTTTGAAATGGCTGAACGGGATTGGCAGCGCCTCCGTGAAATTGATCAACGGGTCAATGTGTCTCCTTTGGGGCTAGGCGCTTTAGCGGGAACCCCTTTCCCCATTGATCGCCAGTATACGGCTGACCAGTTGGGGTTTGTGGATCTCTATCGCAATAGCTTAGATGGCGTTAGCGATCGCGACTTTGCGATAGAGTTTCTCTGTGCCGCCAGTCTGATTATGGTGCATCTCAGTCGGATATCGGAAGAAATAATTCTATGGGCTTCGGAAGAATTTGGATTCGTGAAGCTGAAGGATAGCTGTGCTACTGGATCGAGCATTATGCCCCAAAAGAAAAATCCTGATATTCCCGAACTGGTTCGGGGTAAATCGGGACGAGTGTTTGGTCATTTGCAGAGTCTATTGGTGGTGATGAAAGGATTACCCTTGGCCTACAACAAGGACTTACAAGAAGATAAAGAGGCCATTTTTGATGGTGTCATCACGGTTAAAGCTTGTTTAGAGGCAATGACCATTTTGGTCATGGAAGGACTGGTGTTTCAAACCACTCGTCTGGAATCTGCTGTGGGTGAAGATTTCTCGAATGCGACAGATGTGGCAGACTATTTATCAAAAAAAGGAGTGCCCTTTCGGGAAGCCTACAACATTGTAGGTTTAGTGGTAAAAACTTGCCTCTCCCAAGGAAAACTGCTGAAAGACTTAACCATAGAAGAATGGCAACATTTTCATCCTCAGTTCTCAGCCGATATCTATAAAGCGATTTCACCTCGACAAGTGGTTGCGGTCCGAAAGAGCTTTGGTGGAACGGGATTTACCCAAGTGCAAAATGCTCTGGAACATGCGCAGTCTCTTCTAGAAGCATAAGAGCAGCCTCACAAGCATTGATGGGGCTAGGGTTTACCTAATATGAGAGATATATTGCTTGCTAACGAACATCAAAGGGGGTAGATCCTTTCCAAGGAACTTGCTTGACTGCCGCCAAGGCATCACTCACGGCTGATGTAATCTTGTGGCGATAGTCCCGTTGAGCACGCTCATACTGTAGAACTACCCCTTCATGGCTGGAGGCATAAAGAGGGGGTAGGTGATTGAGGGCATGGGCCGCAACCTCAATTCGGTTAACCTGCTGAGCCTCTTCAGAGGACCACGCACAAGTTTGCTGATCAATTTCTTCGTCAACCAGAATTTCCATAATGTTTTTGTAGCTGTTGGCTATGTCATAGCTGGGTACCATAGCAACTCAATGGGTAAAGGACAACAAGTTTGTGTACTCCATCTAGAAATAGCAAGTTTTAGGCATGTTGGCTTCCGCAAAAATGCGTAGAATCAACGCAGTACTCTCTATTCTCCATCACAATGAGGTCTTCAGCGTGATAATACTGCGAGGATGTTACATCCATGTCCTCTAACATTGTTGAAATCCTGTCTCCTCAAGAACTGCGCCGCACAATTACTCGGTTGGCATCAGAAGTGATTGAACGGACGGGAGTGCTGGAGCAGCTTGTGCTCCTTGGCATCCCTACACGGGGAGTCCCTTTAGCAATAGCCTTGGCCCAACAGATAGAACTTTTAGAAAGTATCAAAGTCCCTGTCGGTAGTCTGGATATTACTTTCTACCGAGATGACTTAGATCAAATTACAGTGAGGACCCCTGGGAAAACCGATCTGCCAACTGATCTATCTCAGAAAACGGTTCTCTTAGTTGATGATGTTATCTACAGTGGTCGAACCATCCGGGCTGCCTTGAATGCAGTTCACGATTATGGACGACCTACCCTGATTCAATTACTGGTGCTCATTGATCGGGGTCATCGAGAGTTACCCATTCATCCGGACTTTACAGGAAAGATACTTCCCACCGCGCGAGAGGAGCTGGTCAATGTCTATTTGGAACTCACTGATCAGCGAGATGGGGTCGAGTTAGTGACCCGAGATCATTAATGGGATCAGACAATACCAGGTACTGAAACTCTCTGGGCAAAAGTCCCTAAGCTGCTTTGAGCATCAAGTTCGGGAACCCGTACAGTCAAAAGATTGAATTTGGCCAATCACCTCAGATAAATTAGCACTCGGGAGTCGAGAGTGCTAAATCCCAGTAATCATTATCTAGTTTGGAGGAGCCGGTATGGCAGCTATTTCCTTAAGCGTCTCTACAGTCAAGCCTTTGGGCGATCGCGTGTTTGTCAAAGTCAGTGCGGCAGAAGAGCAAACGGCTGGTGGTATTATCCTGCCTGACGCTGCTCAAGAGAAGCCCCAGGTTGGTGAAATCACTGCTGTTGGACCAGGCAAGCGGAGTGATGATGGTTCTCGCCAAGCCTTAGATGTAAAAGAAGGCGACAAAGTCCTTTACTCCAAGTATGCTGGCACGGATGTCAAGCTTGGTGGTGAAGAGTATGTGTTGCTGTCTGAAAAAGATATTTTGGCAATTGTCAATTAAATAGACCTGTACCGTCGTCCGATTCGTTCTGCCCATTCAACTGGGCAATTTTATTTTGTCTAACTACGCTGTTACTCCTTTAAGTTTGAGGTTGAGCTTCCATGGCTAAACGCATTATTTACAACGAAAATGCTCGTCGCGCCCTTGAAAAAGGAATGGATATCCTTTGTGAATCTGTGGCTGTGACATTAGGCCCTAAAGGTCGAAATGTTGTTTTAGAAAAGAAGTTTGGTGCTCCTCAGATTGTGAATGATGGGGTCACTATTGCGAAGGAAATTGAGCTTGAGGATAATATTGAGAACACAGGAGTTGCCCTGATTCGTCAAGCCGCCTCTAAAACCAACGATGCAGCTGGGGACGGAACGACAACGGCTACCGTTCTCGCTCACGCGATGGTGAAAGAAGGGATGCGCAATGTTGTGGCTGGCGCTAATGCCATTTCCCTCAAACGAGGCATTGAAAAAGCATCTGCTTTTCTGGTTGATAAGATTGCCGAGCATGCACGCCCTGTCGAAGACTCCAAAGCCATCGCCCAAGTCGGTACCATTTCCGCTGGTAACGATGATGAAGTCGGCCAGATGATTGCCAATGCGATGGACAAGGTGGGCAAAGAGGGTGTCATTTCCCTCGAAGAGGGCAAATCTATGACCACCGAACTGGAGGTTACTGAAGGGATGCGCTTTGACAAAGGCTATATCTCTCCTTACTTTGCAACGGATACAGAGCGGATGGAGGCTGTTCTTGACGAGCCCTATGTGTTGTTAACCGACAAGAAAATTACCCTTGTGCAAGATTTGGTTCCTGTACTGGAACAAGCCGCTCGTGCAGGTAAGCCTTTGGTGGTGATTGCCGAGGACATTGAGAAAGAAGCCTTGGCCACATTAGTGGTTAACCGTTTGCGCGGTGTCTTGAATGTCGCGGCGGTGAAAGCACCAGGCTTTGGCGATCGTCGTAAAGCCATGCTCGAAGATATTGCCGTATTGACGGGCGGTCAGGTGATTACTGAAGATGCTGGCCTCAAACTAGAGAGCGCTAAGCTGGAGATGATGGGGCAAGCCCGTCGGATCACCATCACTAAAGACACGACCACTTTAGTGGCCGAAGGTAATGAAACCGCTGTTCAAGCCCGCTGTGAGCAAATTCGTCGCCAAATGGACGAAACCGATTCTTCCTACGATAAAGAAAAGCTGCAAGAGCGCTTGGCTAAACTAGCAGGGGGTGTTGCCGTCATCAAAGTTGGTGCTGCCACTGAGACTGAAATGAAAGATCGGAAGCTGCGCCTAGAAGATGCGATCAACTCTACTAAGGCCGCCGTTGAAGAAGGGATTGTTCCTGGTGGTGGTACCACTTTGGCTCATCTAGGCCCTCAACTTGCAAGTTGGGCTGCGGATAACCTGACAGGTGAAGAGTTGATTGGTGCCACAATCGTAGAGCGCGCCTTAACTGCGCCTTTGAAGCGAATTGCTGAGAATGCCGGTCAAAATGGTGCTGTCATTGCTGAGCGAGTTCGCGAGAAGGAGTTCAATGTCGGCTTCGATGCCTCTGTCAATGAGTTTACTGACATGTTTGCCGCTGGGATTGTCGATCCTGCTAAGGTAACTCGTTCGGCATTGCAAAATGCCGCTTCTATTGCTGGCATGGTCCTTACCACTGAGTGCATTATTTCTGATAAGCCTGAGCCGAAGGAAAATGCCCCAGCGGGTGCCGGCATGGGCGGAGACTTTGACTACTAAAGTCCCTGAGCCTAAGTTGCTTTTCAACTAATCGAAGAGAACTAATCGAAGAGGGCGGCAAACACCGCCCTCTTTTTTGATCTTGATTTAATGGTGGGATTATTGAAAATAAAAGGCCAAGAAAATATGAAAGCCCAACATGACACAAAACATACTGACCAGGATGATATGGGTTGATAGCCAAATCAAACGAAGTTTGCGAATGAGCGGCCCCTTTGAGACCTGAGGTAAACGCTTGGCCAAACCATGCCAGCTTTGAGGAACCAAACCAAAATATTTCTGGGAAGACTCTAAAATTCCTGTCTCCGCCACAACTCCCATTAGGGCAGATAGGGCAACTCCAAAGAAAACCCACAGAAATATTGCATTGAAGTTGTCGCCAACGGCTCCGCCTGTATGGAGCAAAACGGTGGCTATTAGTGCTACCCCCACAAAGATATGCAGACTGCGCCACAGCATAATGGAGCCCGGCACCGCAATTTTCCATCGCCGCCCTCGCTTACGGAGTGCTAGCACGAGTTCAAAGAAGACTAAGGCCAGAACAACAAAGCCAGTAATTAGCTTGTAGAGATCCGTTTGAAGAACGATCAACGCATTGAAGTTGCGATCTCGCAACAACGGAATGTATACCCCACTCAAAGCAAAGGGGGTCAAAATGGCTGCTACAACCAGTGTCAGAATAATAAGGGTGGAAAACTTGGGCTTCATAGCTCAACAAGAGTGACAGGACTTTGAACGATGGGTTCGTCCCCACGAAGATGTAAAAAATGTTCTAGGGGATCGACTGGTGGCGCAATCCCCTTCCCCCACAGAACGTCATCAGTCTTTGAAAATTGTGCTATGGCAAGGATCTAAGCACCTTCCAAAGGAATATTGATCATCACACCTCCCATGACGTCATCCATCTTGAAAACCTTATCGGGATACCGTTCCTTATGGATAGGATGGGTATTGTGGCAAGTGACACAGGCTTCAGCTACTGCCTTGTCTGGATAGAGGGCAGAAAAATATTGTTTCCCACCAACCTCCTGATAATCTCTGAAAGGCTCTCCAGTTTTCTCAACTTCTGCCATTGCTTTTTTCTCAAACTCACTCTTAGGACCTTGAGCGTCGTTAATATACCAAGTTGAAATCAGGTTGTAGGTGAAGGCGCTGTCTTCGGATGCAATTTCGGACCCGAGACGAAACATTTGGGCGGGTAGGGGGATGCCATTACTGTTTTCCCAGCCTTCGGTGGCTTCTACCTCCAAAACTCCATCTTCCTTAGGCTTCCCCTCTAGTTTTTTGGCGCGGTTCACCACATGCTTGGTATAGGCAGTGCGGTCTGAGGCTAAAGCGG
This sequence comes from Acaryochloris sp. IP29b_bin.176, assembly GCA_028285315.1. Classification (GTDB taxonomy): domain Bacteria; phylum Cyanobacteriota; class Cyanobacteriia; order Thermosynechococcales; family Thermosynechococcaceae; genus Acaryochloris. The sequence goes on along the minus strand of JANQPU010000176.1, from coordinate 22,266 downwards.
TATGAATATAATCCGCAACCAATTCAGGTTTAACCCCTCCAGTAGATTGGGATTCAGCCCCCCCACTGCAAGCTACAGCGGTAAAGCAAATCGCTGCAGCTAGGGCCAAAAAGGCAAGGGTTCGTGAACGCAAATTGCCTAACCATTTTCGTGTCAAATTCATCTTGTGTCTCCTCTCAATGACATGCATCCAATTCGTTAGATAGGGAATGGACTACTCTGACGTGGAATTGCCCGACCGTTGTTTTTCTAGAGCACGCACCATTTTCAGAGTGTCCATCGATAAGGTGGGGGGTCGGGCAAAATTGGACTCCACTAAGTCATCATCAAAAATGCTGTTGTAGGCAAATTCCATGCCGTGGCAATTCATACAGACCTCTTTCACCATGCGATCGCGCGGCAATAACGTATAGGTATTTTTGTGGTTGACCATCACCGTCCCCGATGCCGATGTTTGTCGGGGCAGATGGCAAGTGGCACAAGTCGTTGAAGCGGTTGAAGGACGGGGGAGTGCCCCCTCTTCTCGCAGTAATTGAGCATGCCTAGAGTTTTTGTAATTCAGGGAATGGGTGTCCTGATGACAGGTCAGACAAGAATCAACGGAGGCTGGGAGGGTTTTCACTGAATGCACATCATGACAGGCATTACAGTTCATTTGCTTGTCATGAGCAGCAGCCTGCATCGGTAAATGGGCTAAGGCTGGTGTTAAAGCTGGTTGCCCTTCCAGCAAGCGAATACCATGCTTGCCCAGTAAAAAGGTATCCACCTGCGCTTCATGACAAGATCGACAGCTCTCGTGGGTGGGCTGCTGAATCACCTGTTTAGCGGAATTATTTTGATGACAGCTTGAGCAGTTCACATTGGCCAGCGCATGGGCACTTTGTGACCAGCTTTGATTAATGGATTGGAGCTGAGCCTGATCAACAGCCACAGCGGAATCAGGCCACCCACTCCACAGCACCAACACCAGTAGCCCTCCCAGAACCAACTGCTTCATGCTCGCCCTCCTATGAACTCCTTGCCTAAGTCCGGTTGAGGCGGTGCTGTGAGTTCAGGCTGAATACTTCGGGTCGGTAACGCAGGCTTGGGCAACATATCCGCTTGGCCCATGTTTTGGCGTAAGAAGCCTGTTGATATGCTGCGATGGTCATGGAAATTATGGCAACCAGCCGTCCAACATCCATCCGGTGAGAAACCCTTATGACTCGCTAATTCACCTTGAATAATGCCTTCATGGCAAATCATGCAGAGATCCGGTTTCAGATGTACCCCTCGACCAAACATGTGCACATGTTCGTTGTGGCAAGTGGTACAGGTTAATACCTCCAACTTCTCTAGTTCAGCGGCCCAGCGCAGATCACGAAATTTCTTGGGTCCATGGGCATCCGTGGCCATTTCTGCCTCATGACAGCGCATACAGGTTTCATTACTCACAGGCTTGAAACCTTCATGGCAAGAGGCACAGGAAGCTTCAAGCAGGAGATGCCCATTAGACGTTACGCCAGGCAAAAAGATCGTTTTGTGATCTAAGGCAAAGGCGGCTCCCAACCAACCCATCAAGATTAAACACAGCACAATCACAGTATTTCTGACATTGAATAGAGCTGAAAGGCTCAAAAATGATCTTTGCGTCTTGGCCACTACAACTGCCCTAAAGGATTAGACCAACAAAATGGCAAGAATGACCGCAATAATGCCACCACCAGCCAGACCTAATAACAATCCTGTCGGTCGATCAGTCCCCGATACTTCACTAGAAAAGCTAATGGGTTCGGGTGTGGGAGGCATCGGTTGAGTCGAATTAAGATCTAAATCTGTCTGAGAGTAATCGGCCCCATCCAACATGATGGTGCTGATGGCTTCATAGGCATCGACCCAGGCTTGTTTGACATCATCTGTCCAAGCTTCGCCTAGAAACTCCTCGAAGGTTTTGAGGAGCGTATTGCCGACCAAAGGGTAATGCTCTGGTAAGGCACCATACTTGACATGCCGTGCCCCCAGTCCTTTCAAGGCATCACTGAGCACATCTGGTTTGCGAAGGTTGTCAATGACCAATACTAGGGATTGCAAAAGCTTTTTGCCCTGCTGCTTAATGTCAGTATTCGCAAATAAAGGTTTTGCGGCGGGATAGTCAGTAAATAAGTTATCGTAGAAGCGATCGACAAACTCAGTGGCTACTGGCTTCACCTTGGCAAAGCTATTTTCGAGAAGTTCCACTGGCAATGGTGAGTTCACTTCTGCCGATGGAGTTTCTGATGATGGCTTGAGCTGAATATCTGCTTCCGAATAATCGGCTCCTTCCAGCATGATGGTCGTGATGGCCCCATAGGCATCTACCCAAGCTTGCTGCACATCCCCAGTCCAGGCTTCTCCCAGATATTGTTCAAATGTTTTGAGCAAGGTTGACCCGACTAATGGGTAATGCTCTGGTAAAGCACCATACTTGACATGTCGTGCCCCAAGTCCTTTCAAAGCATCACTGAGCACATCTGGTTTGCGAAGATTGTCAATGACCAAGACTAGGGATTTCAGGAGTTTGGCTCCCTGCTTTTCCATATTGGTTCCTGCAAAAAGCGGTTGAACCTCTGGATAGTCGGTGAATAAATTGCTATAAAAACTGGGAATAAACTCATGGGCTTGAGGTTTAATCTTCTCAAAGCTATTTTCGAGAAGTTCTACTTGTAAGGCCATAGATTTACCTATTGAAGATATTGGGTTGAGGCACTCAATGAAAATATGAAAAGGACTCTTCTTGAGTTGTGCTGAAGCTTAAGGTGAGCAAGGAATAACTGGGGCAATTGAGGTGAATTTCTTTTCCTCAGACACGGAATAAAAATGACAAATCAAGCCTAACAATGGCTCCTGAATAGGGTTTACGGGTTCTAATTAAACAGACTCAACTTTCCCATGCCTTAAAAGTGAATAGGATGAAAGATAAGCTTAATTACCTGCGATCGCAATACCGACCCAATAATAAAGAACTATCTGCATTGAGATGCTTTTGGGCTATGAGAAGAACTAACCCAAAGCCATGAAAATTGATATTCAGATATTCATAAGTAGAATTTAGCTGCTATTGAAAAATATGAATTACAAGGTAAAAAATAATGATTCTTTGGATCGTATCAATGAATACCATTGAGACTATCTAGTCACTACCTTTTGCATGGGGTTTATGTATTTATTGCATGCAGAAAAGCATATTTTAAGAACCCTGAAGAAATATTCAATCAATTGTGTAAAAACTAAATTAGTTGGGAATATTTAAAGCGCCTCGTTTTCGGAGCAGTTGCTTTTGCTCATTCGATAGCCCTTGAGCATCAGTGAAGAGGGCACCTGATACAATGCTGTCAGCAAAATTAACGCTATGCAGTTGCGTCTTTTCCAGATTGGCCTCCCGGAAATCCGTTTGAGCAACAATGGCTCCAGTTAAATCGGCCTGTTCCAAATTGGCACTATACAGGGAAGCCCGTTCAAAATTGGTTGACTCCAGACAGGCCCGGACTAAGGATACGTGATCTAAGCTAGCTTGCTGTAATTGTGCGCCCTTAAGATTGACTTGCTCAAAGTGACTACCGATTAAATCAGCACCCGTAAAATCTGCTTTTTGTAAATCGGCCTGTGCAAATTGCGATCGCTCCAAACGGGCATGGGCAAAAATGGCCTCTGGGAATTGGGCCTGACTCAAATTCGCATCATTGAGCTTCGCCCGATTGAAATTGGCCCCCTTGAAATCACTCTGGGACAGATCGGCCTTGATTAAAATGGCATCGCGAAAACAGGCATAGTGCCCCGTTGCTTCGGCCAGATCGACTGCTTCCAGGATGGCTGTCGCTGCATTCGCCTGATCCAGAAGCGCTCCATGCAGCTTTAACTTCACCCCATGAATGCCCATCAAGTTGGCTGACTCCAGACGGGCAGACGTCAGCTGGGCTTCCGTCAGCAGAGCATCCTGCAAGCTAATCCCTGTAAGAGTGGATAAGACCAGGATGGCTTCGGTAAAGTCGGCCCGATTACAGGAAGCCCCGGATAAATTAGCAACCCGTAAATAGGCTTGCGGGAAGTGGCCTTCATCTAGGCAGTATCCTTGCAAGTTGATATTGCTGAGTTCTGCCCCTTGTAAAGAAATGCCTTGTTGAACTTTAGCTTGTACCTCTTCCGGTGTGAGAACGGCCATCGTTTAGTTTCCTAATGGGGGTGTATCAGTAGGGCTATATCATCCCTGAATTATGCATCTACAGTCTGGACGTCCGGCACGGGAACAGAGGCATCGTGGCGTGAACGATGGCGGAGGATAGTTGCTAGGACAAAAAAAGTATCCAGGCCCACGATACTGGCAATCAGCAATTCCGAGCCCCCTGTGCCAAACCCATAGCTATGTAGTCCGGTTCCCAAGACAAAATTGACACCATACCAAGCCATCAACACGGCATTAAAGGCTAAGACACTGGCAACATTCATACCAAATTGTCCTAACCAGCCCGCTAAGCGACCATGGACTGGAGCCAAGTAGCAGAGTAAGGCAATTAAAGCCCAGGTCTCTTTTGGATCCCAACCCCAAAATCGTCCCCAGGAAAAATGCGCCCAGATACCGCCCAAAATAATGCCCGCCGTCAGCAGCAATATCCCCACTTGAATCACACGGGTATTTAAACGGGACAAGATAGTTGCGGTTGAACCTCCCTGCGGTTGTCGCCAATATTGCACCAATGCTAGATGTCCCAAGCCCATGGCCAGGGCAAAGCTGGCATAACTGAGGGTAATCGTGGGGACATGGATGCTGAGCCAGAAGTTATCCTGCAGAACAGGCACCAAAGGCTCAATACTCGGATCTAAAACGGCAGGCAGACTATCTGCTAGCAGGAGGCAAACCACTGCCAGCGGTGCCGCCGCTAGTAGATAGGATCGGGCTCGGGTCTGTAACTCAAAGCAAAAGGCTAAAGCCGCAATCCCAAAGCCGACCCACACCACGGATTCATACATATTGGTAACTGGAGGGCGGCCTGCAATTTGCATGCGCAGGATAAAACCAAAGATTTGGACTAATATGCCCCCTAGGAATAGTCCCATGCCGCTCCAATATAAATTGAGGGTAGGAATGAGTTGGCTGGTGAGGAGGGTGAGGAATGCAATCGCATACAGTTGCCAAGCTTTCCCAAAGGGATGGAAATAATTGAAAAACACTTCCCGTTGTAAGGTGGCCGAATCTGGATAAATCTCAGGGCTCAAGTCAGCTAAGGATTTCTGCAACATGGCGGTCGTATCCTGCAAACGACCTAAATCATCACCATTCTCTTGATACTGCTGATTTAGCCGCTCAAACTCAGTTTGAATCCTGGCTGCGATCTCAGGGGGATAAAGCTGTTGTGCTTCCGCAATTCCTACCCAAGCGCCTTTGATATCGCTCGGATAGGGCACTAGCGGCAAGGTTTGGCTGCCAACCGTATCCAACATTAAATTGAGGCGATCTTCGAGGGTGAAGGCTTCTCGTTCATCCCGCGTTAGGGGTTGCTCTTGCAGTTGTTGGGTATGGGCTTTTTGCAAGATGCCACCTAACTCGGAATTGATCAGAGTAGAGAAGCTAAAATACTTTTGCTCTAAGGGCAGTCCCAATTGGGTCTTGAGGGGACGATAGTTGACGAGAATAAAGGGTTCATCATTCCAGTCCCGACTGTTCAGCCAAAGGGACCAATAGGTTTGTGGAGCATCTAAAACTTCACCACTCGTCAGCTGATATTGCCCTGACCCATGAATAGTCGCCACCGTTTCTCTCGCCACCGTATCTAACGGCTTTTTGCGACCATCCAGCTGGACCGCCAGCGTATCAACCGCTGTTTGGGTTGTAGGCTGCCATTGACTCAAAGGGGTGACCATCAAGGCACAGGCGAGACAGAGTCCCCATAAAAATTTCAGTTGATTCATTATCTATCCTGAGTTGCAAGGGGCATGGGGGCTGGATCAGATGCGATAGGCTCAGTTAGTTTTTCCGGCACCGCTGCCCGTTTTTTCAATAGGGTAGGGCCATAGAACATGACGCCAATTCCCAATACGGTCAGTAAGGCCCCACTCCAGGTCAACGCAGTTACCCATAGGGGTTCGCGTTTGACTTGTAGCGTGGACTGGTTCAAATCGCCCGGATTCCAGGAGGCTTGGGCAATTTTCCATCCCTGATACCAGGTGGGATGATTCATCCAAACTGACCGTTGTTGGGTCGCTTCTCCCTGGAGATCTTCAATCCAAATCTGGCTGGTCCACATGGCTACCGATTCGCTACCTTCATTCCGCTCAACGATAAAGTCATCCAAACCAATCCCAAAGGGTAAGGCCATCATTCGAGGGCCAAACGCTGCCATCATCGAATAAGAGCCATCTGTAATGAGTGCCGATTTCCCCCAGGTCAGCCACTGCTGATGCCCGTTGGTTGAGACAATTTGCAATGCCGGAACTCCTTCAACTCCAGGGGGTGCAGGTAGACGGTTTCGGACTACCTCGGCATGGGGGAGCCAGTCTGCCAGGGTGATCTGGAAATCTGCCCAGCCCGGCTGAACCATTTGATCCATTGCCAACGGTCCTGAGGAAAAGGACTTGGAAGAGCGGGCTGCATAGTACAGTTGTTGATTCGCCACCACTACCCGAAAATAGTCGGTTGCTGGGGGAGGCGGAACTTGGTATTCCCAGTTCAGATCGAGTAAGCTTTCATTCCCAGCCAAGATCGGCTCGGCTTGGGCAAAGACAAACCAGCGTTCTTGGTGATCGGCCTGGGTAACTGACACTTCTAGGGCTGGATTCCGCCAATCCTGAGAAGCCGTAATTGGCTGATTATGATCATCCAACCGAAAGTCTGGCCATACACTGAGTAGATGAACCTGGATGTCATTGATGATGGCATCATGGCGGCGCAAATCCTCAATCGCAATCGTGGTTTCTCGGTCCCCCACCCTTATCAGCAAATTTCCAGATTGATGGGTTTGCTTTTGGGTGGGATCCGCTAACAGTTGTTGGAGTGCCGTCTCATTTGCAGCAAGCCGTAATTCCAGTTGGGCTGGTCCTAAATCCACCGTTTCAGCTGCAGGTGACAGCCACTGATCGAAGGTTCGATCCATGCGATCGCTACTCAATACTAACCGCACTGCCGAATTATCTTGAGCACCCCCTTCCCGATACTCAACCGTTTCGACGGAATTTTCGTCATAGTCCAGTAAGGTCAATCCGGCAAATTGTTTGGGTGAGATGACATAGTCAGGTGCCACCATCACCGTAGCCTGCTGAACTTGGCCTTGGTCATCCATCACCTCCAGGAGTTCACCCTCTACCCGCACCAAATGGTTGGCAGGCTGATCCGTGCGAACCAGCAACAGTCCTTCCACACCCAGGTGAATCACAGCCGCAGAGCCCGCAATCAGTACGATCAACCCTAAGTGGGCAAGGGCAAAACCCACTTTTCGCGGCCCTCGCCAGGGATAACGGGATAGGGTAGAGACCCCTAAATTCACCGCCAACAGAAACATTAAAGCCCCAAACCAAGGACTCTTATAGATCTGCTGTTGGACCACGAGAGACCCAACTTTACTTTCATAGAACGTGGCCCAAATTAAGATACTTGCGATCGCACCTAGTACTGGTACGGCTAACTTAATTGAGCCCAAGAAGCGGATAAATTTGGCGAGCATTCAGACCTCAGACAATCGGGAATCTGCTCCCATTTAGTCTGAATTGGCCATCCTAAAATGTAGTGGATCTATCAAAGTCATGACCCAGCACGGGGTATCAATGCAGTAAAGGCATTTAGATGATGTCTAAATCGCATGCCAACCTCATTGAGCGGTGGGCTAACTATTCCAATCGATTTCGAAGGCAATATTTAAGCCCAAATCACCCCCAGATACAGATCAAGAGAACCTAGAGCTCTTCAACTGTGACGGTGTAGCGAAATTGTTGGCCTCGCTCAAACGAGCCTACCCAGATAGAATACCTCCCTGCAGGCAGTTGATTAGCCACCCAACCTGCATCTTTCCCCTTCGCTGAATCATCGAGGCAATAGAGGCGATTGCCTGGGCCTTTAATCAGTAAGGTTGTATCTCGACGGCTGTTGACTTGCAGTCTCAGTTTATTGACGTTTTTCTTCAGCACCAGCATATGATCTGGGCTAGGTGAGCCATAGCCAAGGCACATATTCTTTTGCATATCTCGCTCCCCCACAATTCGATGGAGAGCGATAATGCCTTTTGCATAACCTTTTATAGTGTGAGAACTAAAACCGGGAGATAAGCTGAGACTGGCAAAATTGGCAGGATTAGCCTCCACAATAGGATACTCACCGAATGCACCTATCACAAGGCATAGAGCCGTAACGGGAATCTGCCATCGGCTCCATTGCCACCATTGACTATAGTCATTCATAAACTTGCACCTCAACGCCCTCGACGTGGACGTCATATCAGTTGGGCAGACGTGCACACTTCGGTAAAAGTTGCTCTACTCTCAAGTGTGCCCAGATAACCCTCTCATTCTGTGCGTTTTGTTCATGAATCGTCAGAATTTGCAGACTTCCTTTAGAGTTAGGCTGAATTCCAGACCGCACAACTGCTGAGGCCGATAGTCAGACAAAAAGCTTATTGCGGCAGACTACCTGAACTCAGAGGAATCAGCACTCCTTCAGTGGTCAACCCTAACTGGATGGATTCTTGAGAACGAATCGCTTTACCCGTTAGGGCACAACGGGTATCTGTTTGAGCTGTCGCAGGGAAAGATGCTGATATTTGCGTTCGTTCAACCGTAGGGGTAAAGTCACCTGACTTTTGCTGTACATAGTTCCAAAGAATGTCACGAATCAGAGCCTGATAGCCTTGATGGCCAGAGAGATTTTTGAGCTTATCTTTCAACTCGCGCTCCAACCGAATACTGGTGACCTGCATCTCAGTGGTAGGGACGGAATGAGTGACAGACATTATATTATTTCCTCTCAATACTCTAAACGGCTTAGGCAGATTGTACTACGATTGTAGTATATTTGACCTGGTTACCGCATTAGGCTAAAAGTGAAGGACAAAAGTGTGTCAATAGCGGGTTAAGAAAGTCTTATTTTTAGGATTAATCCTAAAAATAGTCAGTTCTGGGTGAATTTCAGGGAGTTGGGCCATAAATCTAGTGGGGGGCTAAAAGCAATGTTGAAGTTTAACTACGGCAAACAAGGCACCATTTTAGAATCTGTGACCGATCCGATTGAAGAGGTGATCCATCGGCGTGTTGTGCTGGCCATACGATCTGCACAACCTATCCATATGGAACCTAGCGTTGTATCTCTGATTGTGCCTTCCGAGATTCCTGAATTAAGAGCATTAGAATTGGAGCTAGCTCAAGTCAACTGTGATGCGGTCTCTTTAAGTGTCAGGGAGTCCCTCATACCCTTATCCCCAGAATCAGTATTGCCATCAAACTTCACTAGCCATGACATTGAAGTGATGATGCGCGGAGTTTGGCTGACCCATCATCCCGATGCTGAAGAAGGTGTGTTTTTCACCTCTCTCACCTCCGAAATAGAGGACCAAATTGAAGAGCTTTGGACTTACCAACCGATTTCTTCATCTTAGGAGATATCCACTACAGAATGGCTTTTGGAGGACCAATTCTGGGTAGAGTAGATATGCTGAACCAACGTTTGAGAAATTTATGTCCCTTGAAATGTTACGAACACTAGTATGGACAGATTGTCGACTGGCGCTTGTCTTTTTAGTGTTCTTTCCCTTGGGTTTGCTGGTTTGGGCCATTATTGAAAATGCTCAGCCGATTAGTCGGCTCTTAGTGATTTACTGGCGAGTGGCGAGTTTATTGCTGATCACGATGTATTTAATGATGGCTCAAGTCCCCCTCAGTTTTGTAACACTTTTTCTAGCCTTGCTTTTGGTTCCAGTAAGCCTCTGGTTTTGGGTGGATCTCAACGAAGAAATTGACGATCGGCGTGGCAAATTAAAACTAGCCCTGACCTCGTGGCGATGGGCAACAACCCTGTTCTGCCTGATGTCTGCCGCCGCACTCTCCCCATATCTAGGATGTGCAGGTTCTAAAACTGCGATCGCAGCTGATCAATGTCAGGTTTGGTTAGAACCTGCTTATGGCGTTGCTGCTATTGCGCACGCTAGCTCTGGTGTCAGTCGAATTAATATCCTGGCAACTCTGGCATTGGTTCTATATGGTTTTTACTTTGGCTATTTTCTGCTGTTTCGTTTGTCTAAACAGGGACGTTCAGCCACAGGCTATTAACAATATTTCGAGTAAGTCGAGTCATGACCGTAGGGGATAGATTAGAGCAATACACCCTTCAATGCCCTCAGGAAGTGTTGATTGTGAAAGCTGAGATTGAAGGTGAACCAGATGAGATAGCGATTTTTAGAGGCTTCTCTAGCTCACTCATGCGGCCTACTGCCTTTGATGTCGATATTCCCATCTTGCCTGATGGTACCACTATCCTGTCGATTGATCGCTTACAAGGCCCATATGATCCAGCTCATCCGCAGTACTTACAGCAAGGGTTGTCCTGGGAAGATTTTCTACCTCGTTTAACTCAATTAGGTTTATAGAGGTTTATAGATAAGGGTCGCTCCATTCTCAACGAGAAAGGCTTTCTGCCGATGTTGTAATTCGACCCTCATGACTGTATGCGGTGGGATAGCTCTGCTATCGACGTCTGTTGCTTGGATCTATACTCTGAGAATTCAGGTCAAAACTCATCAATGGCACTGTAGACCTGCGGTACCATGCTGGTACAAGATTTTCGGTGGATTTGATAGGCTGGAATGACATCAAGAATGTATCAAGGAACTGTTGAAATCAAACGATAATGGATAACTCTTTAGCAACCCTCTATTTGGCACTATTCTTGGTCTTGCTCTGCTTTGCAGGGTGGTTTGTGTTTCGCCAAGTTTTAAGAACCCGCAAGAATGAACTCACGATTTCCAGGCTAGAAACAAAGTTTAAGAAAGATGTTGGTACTGTCGAAGAATATTTTGAGCTAGGCAGTATCTATTTGCAGAAGAAGCTATTCGTTCAAGCTGTGACTCAACTCAAAAAGGCTTTGAAGGCCGCAGAGTCTGAGATTGGCACTCTACCCTCAGAAGACAGTGCCGATATCTCAGACAATACACCTATCATTGAGCCCTTAGCCCCGTTATATAATGCTCTCGGCTATGCCTACTTTGGTCAAGAACAGTTTGATTTGGCGATCCGCCACTATAAAGAAGCCCTGAAGTGTAAATCTGATTATCTCGTGGCGATGAATAATCTGGCCCATGCCTATGAGCGTAAAAAACTTATGCGGCAAGCTTTAGAGACCTATGATGAGGTGCTATCCCAAGATCCAAAAAATGATACGGCAAAGCGACGATCTAGATCGCTACGGAAACAAGTAGCTGTTTCGGGATAAGTCTAATGCCAGATCCCCTCATGTATGGCGATGAAGATACGTATGTTGTCCTGGAAACCAATCAGCCAGAGCAATTTGTAACGACTGCAGAACTCATCGCCAAGCTAGAGTCTGTTTTATCCACTCAGCAGGCTGACCTTCCCCAGGATCTCCAAGCGATTCCTACCATTCCTGAGCAAGCAAAACATCTTGTCTCGACAGCATGCGAACTAGACTTGGGGCCGGGTGAATTTTTGCAATGGTATGTTGTTCGCCTCGAAAAATAGGCATGATAGCCAAAAAGGGGATCGGCTTACGTCTTATGGCCGCTTAACTAGAGATTTTGGCTAATAGAGCCGCTTTGAGCACGATGCATCGCTCGCAAAACTGCCGCAGGGTCGACTAATTTACCTCGATATTTAAGGGTCCAGTGGAGGTGAGGACCAGTCGTGCGACCCGTCATGCCGACTCGACCAATGCGTTGACCTGCTTTTACCGTTTGCCCCTGGCGAATACGCAGTCCACCATCGACGACATAAGGCCCTCTGCTATCTCTAGCAACATAGCCCTTCATATGGCAGTAGACATGAACCCAAGATCCTGACTGTACGCGCACAGAGGTACCACAAGCTGTGTTGTCAGATACTCTGACGACTCGGCCAGACCACCAGTTGCGGATGTAGCTACCAGTAGGCGCTGCAAAATCAAGGCCCGTATGAAATTCTGTTGAATAGCCTCCGGTTGGCGATGAGCGATAGCCAAAGGGAGAGGTATATCCCTGAAAATTCTCCACCGGGAAAGAACCATTCCGCCAGATGGACGTACCCACTGCCACTTGAGGCGGCTGATTACCAACAGCTTGGGGTCCCATAACGGACGCCACACTTAGCCCTACTACACTTGCACCAACAGCGAATAACCAGCGGTTGCGTTTCATTGCGGAACTCCTTTGCAAATGACCCCAACTTGCCCAACCGGCAATGGCCTAATAACGAACAACAACAATAAAGAAAACATGAACTCTCTTATAGCGTCATGCCTAGTATCTGTCAATGCCTGTCAGTCAGACGGCTGACTCAATCACCCAAATACATCCTTATTACTGAGGACTTTGAGCTTGACAGGTTAGAAACGTTTGAATCCTTTGACTCCTCTGCTTAGCACTCAGTTCCATCAAGTTGCAACTCAGCAGTATCGTCAGTATGCACTCATTGATTGGGAATATTGCAGTCATACTTTTCTGGGTCTATATCAGGAGTAATATGCCCTAAAAGCACGCTTTTTGTGAAGGGAAAGACTGGCAAGGTTAGACTGAAGTAATGGCGAAGACAACCGGTAAGTATTCTCGACTACGCAAACTAGTCCAATACCTTCAACCCCATTGGCGCAGCGTTGTTCTGGGAATTTTGGCGCTGTTCCTTGTCAATGGTCTAGGAACCTACTTGCCACTGTTGATTCGCAATGCCATTGATGATTTGGAGATCGCCTTTAGTTTTGGCCCCATCCTCCGCAATATTTTAATCATTAGCGGGCTGGCCTCTATGATGTGGTGTATCCGTATGGCCTCCCGCATTTTATTATTTGGCACGGGCCGACAAGTTGAATTTGATCTCAAGCAACGCATTTTTGAGCATCTCCTATCCCTAGAACCCTCATATTTTGCGACCAATACGGCAGGTGACCTGATCAACCGTGCGACTAGCGATGTGGACAATATTCGTCGGCTGGTTGGCTTTGCTGTCCTCAGTTTGGCGAATACCTTATTTGCCTATGCCCTTCGATTGCCAGTGATGCTGGCAATCGATCCGGTGTTGAGCCTGACTGCGATCGCAGTATATCCCTTGATTATGCTCTTGGTACAAGTTTTTAGTCATCGCTTACGGAGTGAGCAATTGGCGGTACAGCAGGCTCTCTCCGACATGAGCGAGCTGGTGCAGGAAGACATGAGTGGCATCTCGTTAATTAAAATCTATGCCCAAGAAACGAATGAGCAGGCAGAGTTCCAACATCTGAATCAAGCGTTATTAACAGCTAATCTCAAGCTAGCAAAGACACGCAATACGCTGTTTCCTGTTTTGGGGGGAATGGCCAGCATCAGTTTGCTCGTGCTGTTGGCCCTCGGGAGTCGGGCAATTCCATCCGGCAGCATCAGTGTCGGGGATTTTGTGGCCTTGCTGCTGTACGTTGAGCAATTGATTTTTCCCACTGCCCTCTTAGGGTTTACGATCACAGCCTATCAACGAGGTGAAGTCAGTATTGATCGGATTGAAGCCATTCTAAGGGTAGAACCTCATATTCAAAATGCGGACCCAGCCAAACGCCTGAATAAAGAACAGGTTCAAGGCCAATTAACGGCTGACAATCTGACCTTTACCTATCCAGGTGCAACGACGCCTGCTCTGAAACAGGTTAATTTTCAGATCCAACCTGGAGAAACTGTGGCAATTGTGGGTCCTGTGGGCTCGGGTAAGTCGACCCTGGCCAATGCCCTACCTCGTTTGTTAGATATTCCGGCTGGACAACTCTTTGTCGATGGCCATGATATTACTCAGGTGCATTTGCGCGATCTGAGAACCGCGATTGCCTATGTCCCTCAAGATAGTTTCCTGTTCAGCACCAGCTTAAAAAACAATATTCGGTATGGGAATCCCCTCAGCGATGCGTCAGAGGTGGAATATGTGGCCAAGCAAGCTCAAATCCATGATGAGGTTTTGAACTTTCCGCAGCGGTATAAAACGATTGTGGGAGAGCGCGGTATTACGCTATCTGGAGGACAGCGGCAGCGCACGGCTTTATCGAGAGCGTTGTTAGTTGATGCGCCCATTCTGATTTTGGATGACGCATTATCTAGTGTCGATAATCAGACAGCAACCGAAATTCTCAAGACTTTATCTAGTGATACCCAGCGCAAAACCGTTGTGTTTATCTCCCATCAATTGTCAGCCGCTGCGATCGCAGATCAAATCTTTGTGATGGATCAGGGTGAAATTGTGCAAATCGGCACTCATAATCATCTAGTCCAAGAACCGGGTCTCTACCAAACCTTATGGAATCAGCAAAAACTGGAAGAGCAGTTGCAATAATTCGCGGTTTACAAGCAATCTGCTGATTCCAGTCCTAAGCCCCAGACGACATCGCCCCATCTTCTCTCTAGTTCTTTAATTCTTGCTCGCGTGGAAGAGACTCCTCCGATTTCAATTTGATGAGTTGTTTCAAGGTCTGAATCGGAAATAATTGAGCAATCTGCTTATAGGGGGCAATGGTGCCATCAGGACCTACCACATAGTGGGTATCATTTTCATGAACACTATCAATCACTACACCCGCTTGGTAAGCCAAGCGATACCACTGTTCAAAATGACGGTCAATGAGGACAAGTGTATCTTGAGCGTTGACCCGATAAGCTTTCCCGACATAGCCTGTGGTGTTATAGAAGATTTGGTGGATATGTTGATCTAGCTGGATCTCATCTGGAATTTGAGGTCGATAGAAATCCTTAATTTCTTCTTCGACATCCAGCTCTTGCAGACGAGTATGTAAGCCCTGCTTATTTCCAGAAAAATAAGCCTCTCGGGCTTGCCCATCCTGTAAGAATTTGAGAATAATCGAGACTGGAACTCCCTGAATCGTTAGAGAAGGTCCCAAGACAACAGTGGTCAGAACCGTGATCACTGTCAGCCCTGCTCCCAACTTGAGAAGAGTCGTGCGGATGGATTTTTTAGCCATACCCCTTAGTCTAGCGACTCAGTTCCAAAGTGTTGGTATTCCAGATGCTCTAACAGTCAGCTTTTGATGCGTCTATTCGCTGAGGTACGGCTGGTTAGAACAAGAGATCTATATTTGAGGATCATTGGTAATTAACGATACGGGCGAAATCCTCTCCAGCCAAACTAGCGCCACCGACAAGGGCACCATCAATCTCAGGTTGGGCCATGATGTCATCCACATTGTCAGGCTTCACTGAACCCCCATATTGAATCGTGACCTTGGAATTCGTGAGGCGAGAGCGAATTAAGCCAATCACCCGATTGGCTTCACTGCTGGCGCAGGTATCGCCAGTCCCAATCGCCCAGATCGGTTCGTAAGCAATCATCAAGTTGTTTTGATCTACTCCAACTAGACCTTTCTCCAACTGCTCAAAGATGACAGATTCTGTCTGATTGGCATCACGCTGGGCTTTAGATTCACCGACACACAAAATGGGGGTTAAGCGATGACTTTGGGCTGCCTTCAACCTCTGATTAACGGTGGCATCCGTTTCACCAAAATATTGACGGCGCTCACTATGACCGATGACAACATATCGTACTCCTGTTTCCAACAGCATGGGGCCCGAGATCTCGCCAGTAAAAGCGCCTGAGTCTTCCCAATGAATATTTTGCGCCCCGACTTGCACCCGGCTACCGTGCAAGTTTTTAGAGAGTGCGGTTAATGTAGTGAAGGGCGCACAGAGAATCACATCTCGATCTTCAGGGGTGTTTTCTAGCAGGGGAAGAAAGGCTTGCAAAAATTCCAGGGCTTCTGCCTGGGTTTTATACATTTTCCAGTTGCCTGCGATCGCAATTTTTCGCACGGTAGTTTTATCTAAGTTTCGATTAAAGTTAATGCCTTATTAAGTGTAAGGGCTTGGGTGACTCATTACTAGGACTGCAATGCGTAAACTATTATTAGACTCCTAATATATTTTTAGACTGGGATAACAGTCCAGCGGATATCCCACCAGGGGTGGTTTTGTAACCTCTCAACTGAAGTCTTGGTAGATTAGGAATTCGCTTTTGCTGCAAACACATAGCGAAGTTGTATCGCTTCTTACCGAATACCAGGGCTAAATTCGTTACTGTTCTCTCATGACTGTAACCTAGACTACACTTCATGCGGCTCGAGCAACTGCAAGCATTTTTATCGGTAGCCCAAACCGGGAGTTTCCAACAAGCGGCCAAAAAATGTGGGGTAACCCAATCGACCGTTAGTCGGCAAATTCAAGGACTAGAATCTGAACTGGGACTGCCCCTCTTGCATCGAGGTGCTCAAAGTAAACTCACCTTAGCTGGGGATCAGTTGTTACCTCATGTCCGTAAAATATTGACCGAATGGCAAGATGCCACGCAAGAGATCCATGATCTGCGGGCGGGTAAACAGCCTGAATTATGTGTTGCTGCCATTCATTCCGTCTGCGCCCATTATTTACCCCCTGTCCTTCAGAAGTTTTGTCAGCTCTATCCCGAAGTACAATTACGGGTCACATCTTTGGGCAGCGATCGCTCCTTGAAGGTGCTTCAAGATGGTCTGGTGGATTTGGCGATTGTGATGAACAATCCCTTACTTACCAGTCGCTCAGAAAATGTTGTGGACTGGCTCTATAACGAACCGATCCAAGTGCTGATGTCGGCGGAACATCCGTTGGCTGAATTTACCGTGGTGCCTTGGCCAAAGTTAGCAAAGTTTCCCCAAGTGATGTTTAAGGATGGCTATGGGATGCAGCGGTTAGTGCAGGAGCAGTTCAAAAAACAAGGATTAGATTTAAAAGCGGTCCTCGAACTCAATACCTTGGATGCGTTCCGGGGCGTGATTCGCCAAGGAGAAATGATTTCTCTGTTGCCCAGAGGGGCATTGGTGGACTCCCTTAACGATCCCTCCTTGGCGATTCGGGACCTAGCAGCACCGGAAGCTAAAGATATGGATTCTCAATTTAACCTAACCCGAGAGGTGGTGATGGTGACGACTCAAGACCGCTTGTTAATTCCACCTATTGCTAATTTCCGACGTTTGGTTCATGATTCATTCATCTCCAATATTCCTTAATGCCCACTAAAGGAGCGATGGGTTTATTGCTGCACAGCATCAAGGGGAACCTTGATTCTAGAATTGGCAAAGTAAACAGCCATGAGTCAGACGTTTCGCGAACTTTTGAAGAAGGTTGGTAGTGGGAGGCATACGAGTAAAGATTTAAGCCGAATAGAAGCTCAAACCGCTCTGGAATTGATGTTGCAGCAAGAAGCAACCCCGGCTCAAATTGGAGCTTTTTTAATTGCTCACCGGATTAAGCGACCGACGGGGACCGAGTTGGCTGGCTTTCTGGATGCCTATGAGAATTTGGGGCCAACCTTGCCTTCGCTGTCTCATTTATCCCGAGTGGTGGTGTTTAGTGTGCCCTATGACGGGCGATCACGTACGGCTCCTGTATTGCCGATTACAGCGTTGATTCTGGCTGCTTCTGGTTGTCCAGTACTCCTTCATGGGGGCGATCGGATGCCCACGAAATATGGCGTCCCTTTGGTTGATCTTTGGCAAGGGCTAGGGGTGGACTGGTCCCACCGATCCCTATCGCAAATTCATCAAGTGCTATCTAAGTGTGGACTAGGGTTTGTGTATTTACCGGATCAATTCCCATTGGCTCAAGGGTTGGTGGAGTTTAGGGATCAGGTGGGGAAGCGTCCGCCGCTAGCGACCACTGAGTTACTCTGGCATCCCTATGAGGGTAAGCATCACCTGATTTCAGGATTTGTCCATCCGCCTACGGAAAATATGATGCGAGAGGCGTTAGCGTTGCGGGGAACCCATTGTTTCACAACGGTGAAGGGGTTGGAAGGAAGTTGTGATTTGCCGCGCGATCGCAAAGCCATAATCGGCATTAATAACCCTCAACAAGATCCTACCTGGCAACGTTTAATCCTATCTGCCCGAGATTATGATCTAGGCGGCTCTGAGGTTCCCTATCACTCTACAGAAGTGTTGCTAAAGCAACTGCATGCAGTCCTCAATGGACAAGCCAGTGAACTGATGCCCGCTGTATTGTGGAATGCAGGCTTCTATCTCTGGCATGTGGGTATCAGTGCTGATTTAGAAAATGGTATCCAAGAAGCAGAACGTCTATTACGCACTGGCATTGCAAAACAAACCCTTTGCCAGGTCCAGCAGATCCTATCAGTCCTGTAAGTTTGCTCCTAACATCTGGTTGGGGAGATCCTCTTCCCATAATTAGTTTAGTCTCTTAGATCTGACTTCAAGGACGAATGCATCAGTCTACCTCGCTCGATCCCCATGACTTGGAATTTTCTATCGCTGCGTTAGTGCTGGCAGGGGGACAAAGCAGACGCATGGGTACTGATAAAGCCCTGCTCTGTTGGCAAGGAATACCAATGCTCCAAAGAGTATGCCAGATCGCTGTACAATGTTGCGACCCAGTTTGTGTGCTCACCCCTTGGCCTGAACGCTATGAGCATGTGTTGCCGAAGAACTGTCTGATGCTGAAGGAAACACTTCCTGGACGAGGTCCCTTAGTTGCCTTAGCACAAGGATTGAGTCAGCTTAAAACAACTTGGATATTGTTGTTAGCCTGTGACCTACCTCTGCTCAGGTCAGATGTTCTCAGCCAATGGTTGACTATATTGTCAGATAACAAGGCATTAGCAGTGGTCCCTCACCATGCTGAACAATGGGAACCCCTTTGTGGCTTCTACCATCATCAAAGTCGTTCTTCCCTGCAATCTTTTATCCATCAAGGCGGGCAGTCCTTTCAACATTGGTTATCGACAATTCCTACCCAGAAGATCACCTTAGATGTCACATCCACAGCGATGTTATGGAATTGCAATTCTCCCCAAGATTTAATCCCACCTGAGGTTTAATACCATGTCCAATTCATCCAATAGTCCAATTGAAGACAGCCTATTCTTCCAATTTGAACATGAGTTTGTGGGAGATTTACGCTGTATTCCGATGGTGGTTCGTTTCAAACTCGATACCTGCGGGATCAAGCTGAAGCTAGCACAGTGGAACCAGTTTAGCGAAGATGAACGTGAGCAATTCATCTTCCAACCTTGCTCTTCTGAAGATGAGATTGAGGACTATCGAGAATTCCTCAAGGATTTGATCTTTATGTATTCAGAAACGGAAGCTGCCGAGATTCCAGTCGAGGAGAATCCACCTTGGTTAGATGATTCTAAGATCCCACCTGCATTAGTGGAAAAAGCAAAGTCTTGTGAGGCCAAAATTAGTCTCAAGCAGTGGAAAGGTTTGAGTCCACTCCAGCGATTTGCCTTAATCAAGCTTAGTCGCCCCAGCCATGAAAACAAAAACTTTTTGCCAGCCCTACAAGAATTTCAGCTGTTGTAAGCCCCTATTGATCTGCAACAATCACCACTTGTTCAATTGGACGATCTCGAAGTAACCGTTTAGGCATACCACCAGGATGGGTTGCGTAAATAGCGCTGCCATTCGTATACACAACGCCACCATCTGTATCGACATCGTAGGAGATGACTCCATCTCCAATCATCTGAATCTCACCATCAGGACGCTGACAAATCAGTTGCCAAGATCGGGGCACTAGAGCTGGAGAGTCTTCATCTCCAAACCGTCGGTTCTTCTCTGCTTCTGCTTCAGTATTGATGACATTACCCCAAATTAAAAGGTCTTGCTTAGCTTGGACTTGGGGCTGTCCCGATTTCACTAATGGTTTACCCGTATAGGATTGAGTAAACACATTCAGCCATTCATAGATTGCTTGAATTAGCCGAAATGGAATCAGCAGAATATCCTTAATCAGTGTCAAGATATTCAATTGACGTTGACGAGACTGATAAGGACGTCGAATGTAATACAGCGATCCATCAGCAGTCATTTTAGGGGCTAACAGATCAAATTTTGAACTGTCAGCAATCGTGGTCATTTCGCCAGACTGAAAGTCCAGCTTCTCGATGGTAAAGGGGCTTTGCTCTAGTACAAACCCCTCTTGATTGCGAGCAATACCTGCAGACTGAAAGACCAGTGCTTTTGCAGATCCAGGAATCCACTGCGGTGCTAAGTCTATTGAATCCCCTGCAGTAATTTCTCTGGGTCTTGCTCCGTCAATGGGCATAACCGCAATATTGGCAGAACCATCTTTATGCATGACGGTACAGGCAAACTCATTTTGCTGCGGATGAACATGCAGGTGCTGAACCGCAAAATCGGAATTATGAAACAGGCGCTGCTCCTTTTCTAGAGCTGCATCTAGCGTAAACACACCTGTCACTTCGCCCACAGCCAGAGTATACAGCAACTGGCCAGGACTGCAGGGACTTACCGAACGAATCGCTATCGGAAGTTTAGCTTCTCCCATTGCTTCCATTTGTTGCAGAAAGGCTTGAGGGATCACTCCAGCCATGGGACTCTTATCCTTCCAAGCATTTCGCTGCTGACTTTTAAGCGTCCTGTCCTGGACGTCTTGTCCAAATTGGCTATCAATCGTGCGGATAGGATTGTCGCCTAATTTGAGGTGTAATTTACCACCTGCAAGATATGCAAAGTTGAAGCTCATGAGCGTAGAGATGAAATGTTGTGAATATCTACGATAGCAATTTTATGGTCCTCTGAGGGCTTTACCAGGAGCCACCATTCACGGTTTTGGCGTTCAAGTCTTTGTCATGTCCCCTAGTAGCGAAGGGAATATGAAAGCTGAGTAACAAAAGATTTAGTTTTCTCCTAGCTTGGCTCCTAGGACCAAGGGATTCTCTATTTAGATCTTGAAGAACCATTGCTGTCGATAAAGCCCATAGGCCACGATCCACCAAAAACAGAGGGTTAGAAAAGCAAATAAGAAAGACCCAAAGGCTGGACTGGTCCACGTCAAAAATAGGGTTTTAAACAACCAAGTAAAGGCATTGATTGCATCCTCTCCAGACCCCAGTTTGGTAAGGACTAAGACTTTAATCACCAACACGGATGCGATGAATATGGCAATGGAATTGAGCCCTAAAACCTCAAAAGGCTTACTCCAGAGGCGAATCCGTCGCACCTCGATTAATTCATAGCAAGCGGCTAGGAGAATGAGGGAAATGCCGACAGTAAATAGGACATAGGAACTCGTCCACAGCTTTTTATTAATGGGAAACCAGAGACTCCAGAACAGTCCTAAGTCCGTACTGATCAAGCCATACAAGGCGAGAGTTAGGCTTTGGCGACTAGTTTTAATCTTGAGGCCACTGCCCCGTTTGCGGATCCAATCTCCAGCGAAGTAGCCAAATAGCACGGTTGCGATCGCAGGCAAGGTACTGAACAATCCTTCTGGATCTCCCATGTAATTAAACTGATCCCCTGCATATAGATGAGAAGTCCCAATAATAAGGCGATCCACATAAGCCCCAAAGTTACCGGTGCGGGTGAGATTGCCCGCTCCGAATTCTGGTACTGGGATAAAGGATAGTGCTAGCCAATAGCCAATCAATAAGCATCCCGTAACCCCCCATTGGCCCTTACGAGATAATTTCAGGATCACCAATGCAGAGGCTAAATAGGTCAAACTAATCCGCTGTAAGATACCCATCACCCGCAGCGTACTAAAGTTGTAAGACCAAAACCCATTCAGAAATAACCCTAAGCCAAACAACACAATACTGCGACGCAGGATTTTCAGGTACACTGCCCGTTTCGGCTGTGTCAAAGAGGCAGTATGTCTAGCCAGAGAAAAGGCCATCGCGGCCCCCAGAACAAACAAGAAAAAAGGAAAAACCAAATCTGCGAAGGTCCACCCATGCCAGTCTGCATGTTGGAGTTGAGGATAGGCTTCTTTGACCAAACCTGATTTATTGACCAAGAGCATGCCAGCAATGGCGATCCCTCGAAACACGTCTAGGGAATTAAAGCGTTGCGAGGAATAGGAATAGGTCATAGATCATCTTGCCTCCCTACAGATGGCCTGGAAGGTCTCACAGTAGGGTCAGGATATATACATTGAGAGAGATCCTACTGGTATTCGTTCCCTCCCTCAACGAAGCGGGTTAATTTCTTTGGCTCAATCGGTGTTTCAGGGAGTTAGCTAAGCAAGGTGCCTAATAGGCTACTCATCAAGGCTTTCCCCCTTTTTCTAGCATTATGCACAAATTCAA
>JANQPU010000160.1 GCA_028285315.1 Acaryochloris sp. IP29b_bin.176 | reverse complement strand
ATGTCAGTGGCTTGACGAACCTGCTCAATCGTATCGGGGTGGAGGCGGGGGGTAGTCATCCAAGTTGAGAGCGCAATTTAACACGGGAAAGAATACGGTCGCTTGGTAGCCCCGTGACTTCAGTCAGGGGTGGAAAAGCGACTCGGGCAGATTTAAGGTAGTTGCAAGACTCAAAGACCTGATTGGTTGGGGCTTAATATCCCGTGAGAGCAAACATACCTGTCGGTAGCAAAGTGGTTCCATCAGCGAGAGAATCAAACCTTAAACAACAAAACAACAAAGTAAGCTGAATAGCTGCAAAGCTGGACAATGTAGAGGGGCGATTGACGGTCCCTACACGTCACGCTTGAAAGTGACAGGAGTTTCAGCGAGAAGTGCTCGAAACCCCTATTAGAAGCAGGGGAATCCCCTAGGCTTCAGCCAGGGGAGTAGTCAACCATTACGTGGCAGAATAGCGGCTTAAAAAACAATGAGGATGGACGAATCAAAAACGGGAGCAAGGTAGCTAAAGTAGGGTCGGTGGAGATTAATCTGACAAGCTGACAACCCTTTTTTAGTATAATTGCACTATTTTGTGTTCCCGGTTCGATGGCTACTATTCATCGGTTGGCCGATTTCCTCCACCTTTTTCCATAGCTGCAATGATCCGGCGTGCGTCTTTGAGTGTAACCATTCTTCTGTGTATCCTCAGTGAAGTTAAATTGAATAAGCGATGCTACTTAGCTGTTTATTAGAAGGCAAGTGGTTAATTTCAGAGGTATAAGGCTATTGATTCCTGTCCCAGCGAAACTTCCAATCTGACTCTGAAAAAAGTGTTGTTGCAATCCTGGCGATAGATGCAACAAGCCGAATTGCCATATTTACCGCGCTATGAAATTGGGATAAGTCATGGCGAAATACAGGCTTAGGGGGCTAAACAATCCGTTAGCAATTCTTTTAGCTGTGCAGTGTCAATATTGCGACCTATAAAGACCAACTGATTTTTAGGGGCATCGGGCCACTGATCGTTGTCCATCGTATAGCGCTTACCACTGAGCTGAAAAATATAGCGGGATGTATTTTTCTCAAACCACATAAAACCCTTGGCTCGAAAGACTTCTTCGGGTAGATGATCGGTAATGAAAGCCTGCATTTTTTCTAGGACAAAGGGTCGATCACTTTCAAAGGCCATTGACGAAAATCCATCTATGGTGAGGTGCTCCGAATGATGGTGGTGATGATCGTGATCGCCATGGTGATGATGGTCATGTTCGCCGTGGTGGTGGTCATGTTCGCCGTGGTGATGATGGTCATGATCATGATGAGTCTCTTGCTCCACAAAGGCTTTGACTTCCGCTTCATACGCCTTGGGATCAAAGAGGGTAGTATCCAGAATCAGGGGTAGAGGGACTTGGCCCTGTTGAGATCGCAACAGCCTCGCACCCCATTTTTGCTCACGAATCCATTCCTCTAGCTCTTCCACCTTCTGATCAGCGGCCAGGTCGGTTTTATTGAGAACGACAATATCGCCAAAGGTAATTTGATTTAGGGCCGCTTCGCTCTGAAAACATTCTGGAGTAAAGGTTTCTGAATCCACCAAGGTAATAACGGAATCTAAAGTCGTTAAGTCTTTCAGTTGAGAACCAACGAAGGTGAGAATAATCGGTAGCGGATCAGCCACCCCCGTAGTTTCGATGACCATGTGATCAATTTTTTCCTCTCGCTCTAGGACGGAATAGACCGCCTCCACCAGATCATCATTGATCGTGCAGCAGATGCAGCCATTGGTCAGCTGAACCATATCTTGATCAATGGTGGTCAACAGCTGACTGTCAATATCAATATCGCCAAACTCATTGACCAGTACGGCGACCTTCAGGTCTTGGCTGGTATTGAGAATATGGTTGAGGAGTGTGGTTTTGCCACTTCCTAGAAACCCCGTAATGATCGTAACGGGCATGCCTTTT
>JANQPU010000158.1 GCA_028285315.1 Acaryochloris sp. IP29b_bin.176 | reverse complement strand
TTGGCATGTACCCCTCTCTCTTAACTGGCTTGGGTATCTGCCATTATGGGTTAGCCAACTCTTCCGATTACACCTCAACCTTTAGCGGAAACTAGAGTATAACAGTAATTTGTTAGGTTCTCAGTATGGTAGAGCATGCTATTCCTTCAATATCAGCTTGCTTGATCGGTTAACCCACTATGGACCAACGTTAAGGTCTGGAATATATCATCAATGATTGTTTCTTTGCCTTGAAATAGCTCATCAGGACCACCAGCATGGAGGTTGCTGAAGGGTGGTTCACAGAGGGCAGAGGCTTCGACGATGCCGTGGGCTGTGAGCTGATCGATCACCATTTCGACGAAGCGAATTTGTTGGGTTGGGGGGTAAGGCTGCGGTCATTGAGAAATTTGGCAAAGGCTTTCTGGGCAGTGGCCCGATCCATGCCTACCAGGTTACGGACAAAGTGGTCTAGAGACGGGATGCTGCTGCAAGCGAGTAAATTGGAGAGTAGGGTTTTGCCTTCGTCAGCACCAATTTCGGTGAGAGTTTGTTCTAGCCCTTGGAGATCAGTTTCTGTCAGGGATTGATTCATGCGGAAGCGCTGAATTACTAAGCAGTCTAAAGCTAATATGCACCCGTATGAGTAGCGAGGAAATAAATGTAACAGCCACGGTTGTCTTCAGAGGCAAACACAGTATGGGTTGTCCAAGTTAAAAATCAGTCATTGGCGGGTTGCTCAGTCTACTCTCAGATTTCTGCAGTACCGTATAAGTACTGAGCTTGGGTGAGGTTCATTACCAGCGGCTAAGCGATTCAAGACTTAGCCATATATGATTTTCTGTGATCAGTCATGGGGTAATGTATGGGGGAATGATTGGTGCGGTCCCCACGGCTGTCCTCAAATGGAGGTGACCGTATGAAGTACTCAACCCTTGCATTAGCAACCCTACTAGCTGCCTTCACAGTAGATGTAGCAGGCGTTAAAGCAGAAAACCTTTCTCAATCCCAAGCTGACAAACCAGTTTTATTAGCAGGCAGGCACAAAGGCTTTCGTCGTGGTTTTAGACATCGGCGACGGTTTTATCCGCGCCGTTTTAGAAGATTTCCCCATCACAACTTTCGGCATCGCAAGTTTCGACGCTTCCCAGGTCGGTTCCGGCATAGGCCCTTTTATCGCCATCACCCCTTTCGCCCTCGTCGGTTTAATCGACGGTTTTACCCTCGTTTCCGGCACTATCCCTACATTCGGAGACGATATCCTCGCTATTATCCTTACTACTATCCTTTCTCACGGAGCCTTTATCTGCATCGATCTTTTTCCCCGAGTCGGCGTTCCTATATTGCGCCCGAATATATCGGACCAGAGGGTAAATATGATCGCCAAGGACTGGCAAAGCGGGTGATCTTAGGCATGGTTGCCGATCCAGACTTGAAGCCTTTAATAGCAACGTTAGATATCCGGCAAAAGGGGGAAACAGTATTTCTGAGCGGTGAAGTTCCTAATCAAGATGTGTTAGACAAAGTGATCGAACTAGTTCAAAATACCGAAGGAGCCAAAACAGTCGACAGCACGAATGTAGTTATCCTGTCTGAATAAGATACGAATGCACTGCTGATATAGCCACTACCCCTAAATCAGCTCGGCATCCGTCATAATTTCAACGAGCGCTGGCCCCTTATACTCCAAGGCTTGCTGCAAGGCGGAGTCTAGCTCCTGCTTGTCCGTCACCCGTACCCCATGCCCATCACAGATTTGGGCGTATTGGGAGAAATCAGGATTATGCAAACTGGTTTGCCAAACATCCCATTCCCCAGCCCGCTGCTCCTTGGAAATCTTACCCAGCTCACAATTATAGCGATTCTCAATCGAGTGAGGTACAGTAACAGCAGTGCGCAAACCAGTGCCGAATATCTGTGAGCGAGACAGCGTCAAATGCTTCTGAAATGGC
>JANQPU010000151.1 GCA_028285315.1 Acaryochloris sp. IP29b_bin.176 | reverse complement strand
TATCCAGAAACGAGTGAAGCCATGATTTATGGCTGTTTTATTCGACTGCTCACACATCGATTAGCAACTTTAGTTTCTGTTTAGAAATCAGCTCTTAGTTTCTAAAGGTTTTTGAGAGTTATCAAGGGTTACTGAATTCAATTAGAATATTTTGGCATCATCTGTTACAGTTTTTTTGTAAAATCGTGTTTTAGGTCCTAAGAAACTCCTCTTTGAGTACATAAATAGCTGCATTTTATTCACCTAAAAAATCAGGGTCAAAACCTCCGTCTGTAAGGGTTACTCCCTGAGTACAAAATACCTGTCCCTTGGTCCTAAAATACCTGTCCCTTGGCCCTAAAATACCTGTCCCCCATTCCCAAAGAAATTCCTGATCCTTGATCTGTAAAGGCTTCAGACGCTGAGTACAGGGGTAATTGTCTTAGTAAATCTGGATAAGGGTCTTGCGATCGCACGCCTCAAACCGCGATTGCTATAAGCAGGAAAAGACCGACCCACCAAAGCCATGTCTTCGTCCTTGTCCCGCTTTTCCCTGCAGTCTCTCTTGCCAGGCACACTGCACCAGCAGTTCCCGCTCTTCGCCGACTTCGCCATTATCTTTGAGCGAGATCCAGCGGCTCGGAGCTGGTTGGAAGTGCTGTGTTGCTATCCAGGTCTGCATGCGATCGCAGCCCACCGCTTGGCCCACGGATTGCATCGTCGTGGCATCTTGTTCATCCCCCGCTTCATTTCTCACCTCGCCCGCTTCTTCACCGGGATTGACATTCATCCCGGTGCCCAGCTGGGCAGGGGGGTCTTTATTGATCACGGCATGGGAGTCGTGATTGGCGAAACCACTACCATCGGGGACTATACGCTCATTTATCAAGGAGTCACCCTAGGCGGAACGGGTAAAGAGACGGGTAAGCGCCATCCCACAATCGGTCGTCGAGTCGTTGTGGGGGCTGGTGCTAAAGTCCTCGGCAACATTCGGATTGGCAACCATGCCCGTATTGGAGCGAACTCCGTTGTCTTGCGAGATGTCCCCACTGACTGCACGGCCGTCGGTATCCCCAGCCGTAACGTTTGCAAATGCAACACGACCGTCGCGCCCCTAGAACATGGTCAGCTTCCCGATGCAGAAGCCGCTACCCTACGGCGACTCTTCAACCGCATTGAAGCGTTAGAAGCCCAATTGCAATACCTGACCCACTCATCTGTTCCACCCCTAGAGGATCAATCCCATGAATAAGTCCAGTTCTCCTATCCCGGATAGAGGACAGGTTGTGTCCGTGCATCGAGGCGATCGCTGGTCGATCAACCGCCGTTTGCAGGACCTCAAGATTCCCTGTACCTGTCCTGCCGATGGCACCCTGCGCGTTAGTGTGAACCACGCCATCGCCTTAGTTCTGGTCCATAGCGTTGTCCGACGGTTCACCGCATCCCGGCAAGTGGGTGTGGACTGGCTAGAACGCTGCTGGGAGACCCAAGTTCCCTGTACCCCTCATTCCTGAAGGGATGGGTTTGAGGGGGTTACCCCTAGCTCTTAAAGCTCATCTATTCGATCCATATTAAATCTACTGGAGCAATGACATGACGACTCAACTCGATCAAACCCTTGTCCGGGCTTTTGGTGAAGTGGGTGACAACCCCATTGGTCTTGAGAAAGACTTAACAAGGACCGTCTGCGAAGGTCTTAATCTTGTTTTCGCCAGCTTTCAAGCCCTCTATTTGCAATATCAAAAACACCATTTTGTCGTTGACGGTGCCGAATTCTACTCAATCCACCAATTCTTTCAAGAAGGCTACGGTGCGACTCAAGAACATGGACATGACGTAGCGGAGCGTTTGAATGGCCTCGGGGGTGTTCCCATCGGCACCTTTGAGACGCTGGCAAAGCATTGTTGCTTCACCCCTGAACCAGAGGGAACCTATCCCTGCCGCCAGATGCTGGAGAATGATTTAGCTGCAGAACAGGCCCTGATCGATCTGCTGCGCCGTTTGGCGACTGAAGCTGAAAGTCTGGGAGATCGTGCGACTCGCTACCTCTATGAGGAAATTCTGCTGAAAACTGAAGACCGAGCCTTTCATCTGGATCACTTCCTGGCCGAAGACAGTCTGACAGTTACCTTCTTGAAGTGACAGGTTTTTGATGGCTAGACGCTCGATTCATCCCTATCTCCTTATTTTCGTTAGAGGATGCCCTGATGATTCCACCCCAAATTTCTATCAATGACACCACCCTGCGCGATGGGGAACAGGCTGCAGGCGTTGTTTTTAACTTGGAAGAAAAAGTTGCGATCGCAAAGTTTCTAGATGCCATTGGTGTGCAAGAACTGGAAGTCGGTATTCCAGCCATCGGCCAAGAGGAGGCCAAAGCCATACGGGCGATCGCTGACCTGGGCTTGAATGCTCATATTCTCGGCTGGAACCGCGCCGTCTTTTCTGATATTCAAGCCTCGATTCACTGTGGCCTCAAGCGGATTCACATTTCCATCCCCGTCTCCGATATGCAGATTCAAGTCAAGTTTCAAGGTCGCTGGCTCCGTATGTTGGAGCAACTGCGGGATACCATTACCTTTGCCCGTGATCACGGCCTAGACGTGAGCGTCGGGGGGGAAGATAGCTCTCGCGCTGACCCCACCTTTTTGATCGATGTTGCCCAATATGCCCAGGAATGGGGGGCATTCCGCTTCCGCTTCTGCGATACCGTGGGGATTCTCGATCCGTTTACGACCTACCAACAGGTGCAAGCCCTTGTCGCGGCTCTAGAGATTCCGGTGGAAATGCACACCCACAATGACTTAGGGCTAGCGACGGCCAACGCTCTAGCCGGACTGCGGGCTGGGGCCACCTCTGTCAACACCACAGTCAACGGTCTAGGAGAACGAGCAGGCAACGCTGCTTTAGAAGAAGTGGTGATGGCTCTCAAGCAAATCTATGGCCTCAAGCCCAGTATTCAAACCCAGCATCTGTCAGAGCTATCCCGCTTGATCGCTCAAACCGTCCATTGCCCAGTGCCGCCTTGGAAAGCCATCGTTGGCAAAAATACCTTTGCCCATGAGTCTGGGATTCATGCCCACGGAATACTGCAAGATCCCAGAACCTACGAAGCCTTTGACCCTCAGGAAGTGGGTCGGCAACGCCGTTTTGTGGTGGGGAAACATTCCGGTCGTCGCCTGCTTAATCAAGTCTTACAGGACTACGGATTGCAGTTGGATGCCATTGACAGCCAGTCATTGCTGAATGCTGTTCGCGATCGCTCAACTCAGCTCAAGCGTAGCCTCACCGTGGATGAGCTGCTGGCCTTAGTGACCCCAGAGGGCACTAGAACAGCCCTTGGAGAAACAAACAATATCAGCTTCCAACTCAACCCCTAACGCAACCCTCAAACTTCAAAATGTTCCTTTTCCTCCTCTCTTTTTCATCCTTCCTCAGGTACTCACCATGAAAGTTATCCTTCATACCGACCGCTCCGGCCAATTGATGGTCTATGTTGCCAAAAAAGATTTGGAAGAAGAGGTGATCAACCAGACCCAGACCAACGATTCCCACATCTTTACCCTAGCCAATGGTTGGGAGCTATCGGTAGCAGGGCTCGGCGATCCGATCAAAACGCCACAAACTGTCCAGGCTAAACGCTTGAATTGAAGCCCTAGCCACGGTCTCCCAGATTCACCATTGTCCATTGATTGTCTTAGGAGAAGTTCCATGTTAACCACTCAGTCCACGCCACCCTGGATTTTCAATCTAGAAGGAACAGTTCTGAGATTCTGTGGAAAAGATCCAGAGAGACCCAAGTCTTTTCTCCTGGAGGTTGAGCAGGAACAGGTTCCCATTCAGCTCCCTAAATTTTTGCGCACGTCTCTGCGCCAGCAGTTACAACTCGGCGATCGCGTCAATTGTATTGGTCGCAGCCAGATCGATTGGGCCACGGGAGTGATTAAACTTGAGGCTTACAGGCTCTTTTCCCTACCTTCCGAGCGTCAGAAGGCCCCTCACCCTGTTCCTGCCGTCGCGACTACTCTCAATACTCCAGCGCCACATCAATCCCCTCAACCCAAAGACTCACCTAGATCTCCAAACCTAAAGGGGGCCAAAATCCTGCTTTGCAAAAAATCAGGGTGCAAAAAACGAGGCGGACGTCAGCTAGTTGCAGCCCTGACACAGATTTTGCAAGCACATCAGCTCCAAGATCAAGTGGAAATTCAATACTCTGGCTGTCAAAAGTGCTGCTCCAAAGCCCCCAGCCTGACGATTATGCCGGGGAAGCATCGTTATGAACGGCTTACCCTCCAAAGTTTACCTGCCATCATCGAAGAGCATTTTTGCGTTCCCTAGCCACGTTTAGCCTGCCAATCATGTTAGTCAACCCCATCCATTTAAAGGCCAAGTCCCTGCCAACGACGTTGTCTACCTCTTCCGAGGAAGAGCCTTATTTCTACTATTTTGCCTATGGCTCCTGTATGTGTCCAGTCGATCTCCAGCGATCGTTGGGGGAAAACACCC
The DNA here is from genome assembly GCA_028285315.1 of Acaryochloris sp. IP29b_bin.176. GTDB lineage: Bacteria > Cyanobacteriota > Cyanobacteriia > Thermosynechococcales > Thermosynechococcaceae > Acaryochloris. The sequence goes on along the minus strand of JANQPU010000151.1, from coordinate 8,338 downwards.
ATCGCTTCATTGTGGGTTCTGCTCGCTTGCGGGGGTATCGGTTAGGCTTCCACTATTACTCCTCCCAACGGCAATGTGGAGCACTTGATATCCTGCCTGAGGCAGCCAGTGAAGTGCAAGGAGTACTCTACCGCTTGCCTTGGCGGCTGAGCGATCGCCTCGATCAACGGGAGGGCGTTAAGCAGGGGGGCTACCGCCATAAACAGATCACCGTTGAGCACAGCAGTCAAATCTACATTGGCGTTCGCACCTATGTTGTCGTCCACAAAACCTCGGCGGAAGTGCCTCCCAATGCCTGGTACTTCCAGGTGGTAATGCGAGGAGCTGCCACTTCCCACCTGCCAGATCCCTATCGCTGGCAGCTTTTTCACCATATGCGTAGACTCCAACTCGCCTGCGCCTAATCTATGCTCCCTGGGGAGATGGAGAGAGCCATGAACAGCACCCATAAACGCCATAGCACATCTCTCAATAGATCGAGGGCCGCCCCATCAAGGGAGACGATTCCCCAACTCAAAGCGGAAATAGAGAATTTAAGATGCCATGATCAGACCTCTCTTGAGATTCCCATTGACCGGATTATTCCGCTGCAGTTACCGGGGGAGATGAAGCAACCGAGGCTCTATTATGATCCACGCAAAATGGAGTTACTGAGAAAATCGATTCAAAAACATGGCGTACTTGAACCTATTTTTCTCAGGCGAGGGCAAGCTGACATCTTTGAAATCATTAGCGGTGAAAGACGATGGCGATGTTGTCAAGCACTAGGTATTCCCTCCATTCCCGCTATCGTTCGCAACATGTCAGATGGGGATGCGCTAGAAGCGGCACTCATTGCCCACCTTCTCAATGAAGAGATTTCTACTATTGAGCAAACCGAGAGCATCCTGGGCTTGCTTTCTCTGCGATTTCATTTATCAACTGAAGCGGTGAAAACGTCACTGTATCAACTCAAGAATTCGCGGACGCGGGGTATGGATACGCCCAACACTTTCAGCGAGGAGCAGATTGAAACCATTCATGGAATATTAAGCGAGTTTGGACTAAAACTCTCTAGCTTTGTGTCCAATCGTCTGCCCTTACTCAATTTAAGGCCAAACATTTTAAGTGCAGTTCGAGAAGGTAGACTCTCACCTACCAATGCAGTGCTCATTAATCGCCAACCCCAGGAATCCCACGAGTTTCTCATGTCTCAAGCCGAGGGAAAAACTAAAAAAGAGTTAGCTGATTTAATTAGGGCTACCGCCAATTTAGGGATGCAACCCGCAAAGAAGAGACTCATGTCTGATCAAATCCATGAGCGGTTCAAATCGATTAGCAAACAACCAGAATTGCTGGTTAATCCTGATGTTGCCAAACGACTGATGCGAATAGATGTATTGCTCCAAGAAATTGAAGCAATTGGCGGCCAATCATCTTCCAAAAATTGAAGTTATTGCTCATACCACCCATGATTAATCTCATCTCATCTCCAACCAATCCCACGGGAAAGACTCAAGATCAGCTTAAGTTGCTTTTCCCGGCGGCTGACAATGTTCCAGAGGCATTTAGGCTCCCAACCCTGATCACCCAGAATGAATATCTGATTAATGGAGAATTGCGCCACTGGGAGGGGGACCTGGAAACCGTTTGGTCTCCCATCCATCTTCAGACTGAAACAGGATTGGCCCCTGCCCCTGTAGGGCATTTCCCGTTGCTGACGGCACAGGAATCTTTAGCGGCCTTGGATGCAGCCGTTGCGGCCTACGATCGCGGGCGGGGGCTATGGCCGACGATGTCGGTGGCCCAACGCATTGAACATATGCAAGACTTTGCCTACCGCATGCAGGAAAAACGGGATGAGGTGGTGAAGCTGCTGATGTGGGAAATTGGCAAGTCCTTTAAAGACTCGCAAAAGGAGTTTGACCGCACTGTCACCTACATCGAAGACACCATTGATGCCCTCAAAAACTTGGATCGACTGTCATCACGGTTTGAAATTGCAGAAGGGGTGATTGGCCAAATCCGGCGGGCACCCCTAGGCGTGGTCCTGTGTATGGGACCGTCCAACTATCCCCTGAACGAAACCTTTACGCTGTTGATTCCCGCCTTGATTATGGGCAATACAGTGGTGATGAAAATGCCCCGGCCTGGGGTGCTGCCCTGCACACCGCTACTGGACGCCTTTCAGAAGGCGTTCCCCCCAGGTGTGGTGAATACCGTGTATGGTAGGGGCCGCGTGGTCACGCCACCGCTGATGGCATCAGGACAGATCAGCGCTTTTGCCTTCATCGGGTCTAGCCGGGCGGCCAATGAGCTGAAAAAGCAACACCCTAAGTTCAATCGCCTCCGCACAATTTACGGATTGGAAGCCAAAAATCCGGGTATCATTTTGCCCAATGCCGATCTTGATCTGACAGTGCAGGAGTGCATTTTAGGAACGCTTTCCTATAACGGGCAGCGATGTACGGCCCTCAAGATTCTGTTTGTCCACCGTCAGATTGTCGATGTGTTCCTGGAGAAATTCTCGGCAGCGATCGCAGACCTTAAGGTCGGGATGCCCTGGGATGAAGGGGTGATGATCACCCCCTTGCCCGAAGTAGAAAAGACACAGTATTTCACGGACTTGGTGGCAGATGCAACGCAACACGGTGCATCTATCGTCAATGCGGGCGGTGGCACCGTCAATGCGACGATCTTCTACCCCGCCGTCGTCTATCCGGTGACCCCTGAGATGCGGCTGTACACCGAAGAACAGTTTGGCCCGGTGATTCCGGTGGTGCCCTACGATGATATCGAAACCCCCATTGACTACATCGTCAATGCCAACTACGGCCAGCAGGTCAGTATCTTTGGTCAAGATACCGATGCGATCGCAGAACTGATTGATCCGCTGGTGAGCCAAGTGTGTCGAGTCAATCTCAATAGTCAGTGTCAGCGGGGTCCTGATACTTTCCCCTTTGCAGGTCGTAAAGACTCCGCAGTCGGCACTCTATCGGTCTCAGACGCCCTGCGATCTTTTTCCATCCGTACATTAGTGGCGGCTAAAGAACAGCCCTTGAACAAGGCCATCATCTCGGAAATCGTTAGAGAGCGAAAATCGAATTTCCTATCCACGGACTTTATCCTGTGACAGAGCACTCCGATGCCCATTGAGTACCATCCCATTGGTGTAGTTCATAGCCCTTTCAAAAACGCTGAAGGGACCCCCATTCAACCGTCCCGTGCCCAGAATGTAGAGGGAACGGTGGAGGTATTTGTGGAGTACATTGACGGCCTCAAGGATCTAGAGGGATTCTCGCACATTATTCTGCTGGGTCACCTGCACCAATCCAAAGGCTACCGACTGCAAGTGGTTCCGTTTCTCGATACCGAGCATCGAGGGGTCTTTGCCACTCGTGCCCCGCTACGTCCCAATCCGATTGGGCTATCTATTGTAAAGCTGTGCAGTATCGAAAAGAATAGGTTGCAAATTGAGGGCATTGATTTCTTAGATGGCACCCCGATTTTGGATATTAAGCCCTACGTGAGTGAGTTTGACGAGCAAGCTGAGGCGCGGTTCGGGTGGCTGGACTTGGCGAGGAAACAGACCCAAGTTGCAGATGATCGCTTTAAAAGCAGCTCTTAACAGCAAATGTAGTTGTCTCAATACCGATCATCAAGGGAGAACCCATCATGAACATTAAAAAAAATCGACAACGAATTCGAGAAATTCAACAGATCGCTGGACTTGGCCCCACCCACTTTGCCGATCTCATTCGGGTCGCACAGCTTATTTACGACCCTGGCGGTGGTGTGTCAGGCAAAGTGATTCAGGTGAACTGGTTAGATTTTGGCATCCCTGAAGCTGTGGCTAGAAATTTGCGATCGCTGGGTAAGGCTTACCAGTATGAATCACCTCACGTAGACCTTGACCTTGTTTGGGATCAACTCACACCTGAAACGCGCAGTTGGTTTATCGCTCACAAAAGCGTTCTTTGGCAAATTGAAGAGTCTTTCCCCACGCTAGATGAAGATTAATGCTTCAAAGGAAAAATCATGCAAATTGTAGGTGCATTATTCAACAAATTCGAGCAGTGCGTGCTCAATATGGCTCTGATTAATATCTGCGATAGCGAAGGCTATGTAGGGCAAGAAATGCGCCGTCACTATAATGATTGGAAGCAATTAACGAACGAAGCCGTCAGCAATCCTTGGCTCGATATTCATCAATTTACGATCTATGTGCCCCATCCTGACCAAACCTATGAAGATATCACCTTAGAGGCAGGGCTGACTCAGGGCTATAACGTTGAAGTTGAACCTGTTAAAGACCGTAGTGAGTTAGTTTATGACATCCCTGAAGGTGGACATTTTGTGGTCGTGCTCAAACAGAAGGAAGTCAATGGAGGGTTTGCGATCGCAGCCACGGGCATTTTCGTACGATCGTTAGGCATTATCAGCCTGGACGTGATTGTCGATCTCACCCAGGAAGGAACTCAACCGCTGGTGATCAAACATCCCATCATTAGAGACTATCCCCAAGACTGGGAAACCAAATTGAGATTGTTTCTCAAAGGGGAAATGAAGGGGGAAGAATTACCCCGTGTCGTGGGCTATGTGGATCGTGGTTTGAATCGAGATTATAGACCCCCTTCTTGGAGCGAGGTTTACCTAGCAGCTAGCGACTTTATTGGTTTTTAAGCGATGCATGCACAAGGGGCATCGCCCTCAATCAGTTCACTGCAGCGCTGCGTATCATGCCAGCACCAACCAGAACAGCAGCGCTAACCCTAGCCTCATGACTCCAATTACTCATAACTCCAATTAAATGCTCAAGTTGTTCAAGTCCTCGTGGGAGTTGGAAGGTGATTTTTTGAGACACCAGCTAACCGATAAGCCAGCCCACACTAATCGTTAACACAGCTTGACCCAGATTCATCATGGTATAAACATTGATGTCTATACCATTGGCAACCCACTAGCCCACCGAGCAGCAGCATAATAGCAAGCCAGAATCCAGGCTGAATCTTGCTTGGCTCTACAGATACTTAAGTGAACGGTAAAAAGATGAATTTGGTAAATGCGATCGCAGTTCCTACGGCTGCAATATTCATCAAAATCGCTGGCCACGACTCTTGTATCTCATACAAGGAGTCAAGTGGATCAATCGTCAATTTGGCCGCGATACCCTCACTCCTGCGGTTAGCTGACACAACCCCTAACAACTCAGCTCACCACAACCCCCTGCTCCCCGTAGCCTTAGCTTAAGTTGAAAGATGGGCATCCTAGATGCAGCCATATCACTCAACGTTTGCCATTACAGTGAAGGTAAGCCCTATCATCGCTGTCCCAATGCATTGATCTGATTGTCAGTGCGGTTGCCCATAATAGTCTCTTTTTACCGCGAGGTGACAATCTGTTGCCTTGCAATCAACGCCTATTGAAGTTATGAATCACAGCTTATCTTCCTCTCAACCATCCGCCATGCCCAAAAGTCTGTTGGGACAGTTTCTCAAGTTTTTGAGACATCCCCAATACACAGTGAACGTTGCGACGGATCATCAAGGCATTATCGATGTCCTCAGACTTTATGCTTTAACGTTACTGATCGTACTACCGCTAGGAATACTCAGTGCCAGAATCGCCACTAATCTTCAATCTAGCAATGCGATTGAAGATTTGGCTAGAACGGTTCCCATCTGGCAAATTATTATGTTGGCCGTGGTGTTAGCTCCTCTGTGGGAAGAAGCCGCCTTTCGCTTGCCCTTGCGCTACACCCCGATCAATTTAGCCATTCCCTTCAGCCTCGGAATGATGTTGGTGTTCTTGTCTCTGATTGACCATCAAGTCTTACCTGCAGAGGCTGCGTTACCCTTGTTGGTCGGAATTATTGTCCTGGGTATGCTTCTGCGATTTTGGCTCAAGCAAAGAAACGCCAAAACAATCCACACCATCTATGAGAAATGGATGGGTTGGTTATTTTATGGCTTGGCCCTTGCCTTTGGCCTGATTCATATTGGTAACTTCACAAGTTTGAGTGGTCAAGCCTGGCTCTTAACCCCCATCTTGGTTTTACCTCAGACGGTGATCGGGGTATTTCTGGGGTTCATTCGGCTGCGGTACGGGTTTTGGTGGGCTGTCTTTACTCATGGCTTTCATAATTCCTGCGCCATAACTCCACTGCTACTAATGCGACTGGGGTCAGAGAATCTACTCCAAGGTCTGAGCGGTGATGGTAAAGCTAATTCCTTGACAGGAACAGACTATGTGCTTGTGCTCCTGATGATTGTCTTTTTACTAGGAGGCTTACTCCTCTGTTTGATTACCGTGTGGAGGTTGATTGCGGAATGGCGGATTGAACGACGGCAAGCCCAGCTCAATCCTTAGGATTCGAGTAGGGGTAAAACAGTCTGAGCAAACAGGGCAGCCTGGGTGCGATCGCGAAAATTAAGACGCCCCAAAATATTTGTGACATGATTGCGTACCGTGCCTTCTGTAATGTAGAGAATTTGGGCAATTTCGCGATTGTTAACCCCTTGCGCAAGCAGTCGAAGAATTTGCTTTTCGCGAGGCGTAAGGTCATCAAAGCCTAGGGGAAGCTCAATCGCATCTGAGGGAGAAGAAGGAGATGACAAGTGAGCCATCGCCTTTTGGACAATACCCGGCGCAAACTGGCTATAGCCTTTATGGACCGAGCGGATAACACTAGCCACTTCTTCAGACGGGGTATCTTTGAGGAGATAGCCCTGCGCCCCTACTCGCAAGGATTCGACCACTAAGTCATCCGCATCGAAGGTCGTCAAAACAATGGTCTTTATTTCGGGAAAATGCTGGCTAATATGGGCAGTAGCGGCAATACCATCCATGATGGGCATCCGCAGATCCATCAGCACGATATGGGGCTGAAGGGTTTCCACTTGGGTGAGGGCCTGTTGCCCATTCTCAGCTTCTCCCACAACCTCAAATTCGGCTTCTAAATTGAGTAGAAGCTTCAACCCTTGGCGAATAATTGCCTGATCATCAACGATAAGGATACGAATCATGGCGTCAAGAGGGGTAAGGGTAAAGTGACCTGGAGATGGCAGCCAGCACCGGGTTGACTCTGAATCTGAGCGACTCCTCCCAACGACTGGGCGCGTTCTCGCATACTTTGCAAGCCAAAGCCAGTAGTATTTTGAGTGACGTCAAAGCCTTGCCCATCATCCTGTAAGTCGAGAACAATCTGGCTTGTTTGGATGTGGAGATGAAGAGTGACCTGAGTGGCAGCGGCATGTTTACAAATATTGGTAAGGGCTTCTTGGATAATTCGATACAGTCCAGTGTGGATTTCAGGGGGCAGAGGGTGCTGGAGTTGGAGATGGGTCGTAATCGTTAGGCCAGTTCGGCGTTGAATGCCTGAGACCAAGTGATGAATATCGGTTTCTAGAGAATGGGAAACCATAGGCGATCGCAACGTTGCCACCGATTGACGCACCTCTTGGAGGGCGGTGGACCCCAACTGCTTGGCCTCTTGCAGTAACGCCTTGGCTTGGGTCGGATCTGGATCCCAGAGTTTGAGCACTGCTTCCATCTGAAGGTTCATCCCTGTCAAAGCATGGCCTAAGGAATCATGGATATCACGGGCAATCCGGTTGCGCTCTTCCAGCATGGCCTGATCTTCAATCCGTAAGGCATAGCCTTGCAGTTGTTGATGGGCAAGGGCCAATTGATCGCGACTGCGCCGTTCTGCGAGTAGGGCATTCATCATAATCAGAACGAAGCTGAGGCAGAGAAGATAAACCAGGGCCACCAAAACCAGTAACGACCCCAAACCCATTTGGTTGATGACCGTGAATTGCCCCATCGGTAGGATTGTCAATTGCCGATGGAGTGCAGCGAGTAGGAGCGTGAAAGTAAGGGTTGCGATCGCAACTTGCCCCGGCCACCGAAACAACAAACCACCGCGCAATAGCAGAACTACATGCAACAGGATAAAACTCCGATTCCCAGCCCAAACCGTGGCAAGCAGGATTAAGCCCAAACTGATGAGTGTGAATCCCACGCGAACACGACGAGATTGATCCAGCGGCAACCGTAAACCTAGCGCTGCAAACAGAAGCATCATTAGGATTGCTAAGCCTGGATACCGTTGTCCCTGATAGAAAGGAGCGGGTAAGACTGTCCCTATCACTGCTAACCCCAACAAGCCTCGTTCCAACATCAGCAATTTGGGGAAGGGATGAGGGCGAGCAGAAAATAAGCGGGGCACAACAGCAGGTTTAGCATCAGTGCTTCTACTGTAATACCAATTCACCTATTAGGTGACCTGCATAGCTAAAGCATCCAAGATATAAGAATATCCCGTGAGTGAAGCCACTACCTTTTGGGAAAGAGCATT
>JANQPU010000142.1 GCA_028285315.1 Acaryochloris sp. IP29b_bin.176 | reverse complement strand
CTGCAGGAGAATCGTTCGGGTTCTATGCTTCTTCTTTGACTGTGAAATTGCCATACTCTCCCCGGCGGTCATTCTGGGATAACGCGAGGAAAGTGCATTCCAAGATTGTGAAAGAACTCGCGAGGACCAATCTCTTTCGCATGCTCTCTTCAGAACAGATCCACCCGACGTTGCTCGATTCGCTCTACTTCCGAAAGTATGGACTGCTGGATGGCACCCTGCCGAGCATGTTCTTGCGCAAAATGGGCTGGCACCAGATTACCTATGGATATGCACTGACCAATGTGGGTCGATTCGATATCCCGACCAGCTACGGACCACTCAAACTCGAAGGGGTATACGGTCCCCTGTTCTACTCAGACGTCGAAGAGAAGATGGTCGGCGTAATCACGGTTGGGGGACGACTGTCGTTTCTCCATGCAAGCCGTGAGCCTGTAGTAGGTGATGCTACTCGCTTGCAGGATGCTGCCATGAGGCATCTGGAAACAGCGATAGACGGTATTCCTTCCCACAAGCAGCGATAAAAGATCTTGCCGCAGAGCTGGCAACCAATGGAAATATGGCTTTCTTCTTGTCTCCAGCGGAGAGGCTTTGTCAACGCTCATCGATTAGGCGAGAGGTTATGGGGATGGACAATTGGCACCCTCACAAATTGCTCATTTAGTATGCCTAGGCTCAAAGATAGAGATGGCAATATCAGCCCAAGTTAGCCCTACAGCAGGGCGTGGATTTCATCTGTGATCTGAGGACATCCTGGTGTTAGAAGCGAAACATCAGCCAGCATGAGCAAAGGCTAAGGAGTCAGCATTATGGCAACTATCCAGATTGATGCCGAACGCTGTCAGAAATGTGGAAAATGTGTGCAGATTTGTCCAACGATCTTTGCACAAGATGCCAAAGGGGCAATCCCTCACTTGCTAGACACTACTCAATGTATTGAGTGTGGGCATTGCGTCGCCATTTGTCCAAGCGAGGCGATTTCTCATTCGAGTTTTCCGTCTGGCACCATCGCTCCAATCCAGTCAGAGCAACTGCCCGATACAGCACAATTGATGGAACTGTTGAGATCGCGCCGCTCCATTCGAGAATTCAGGAAGAAGCAAGTTGATCGGGCACTGATTGAACAAATTATTGAGGCAGCCTGCTTTGCGCCAAGTTCCCACAATGTCCAAAGTACAGAGTACATCGTTGTCCAAGACCCCGCCGTGCTCCAGCAAATTGTTGAACTGACCATCGCTCAATACCGACAGTGGCGCAACCTACTCGGCAATCCAATCGCACGGATTCTGACACGGCTGGTGAGAGGCGCAGCAGGGCAAGCCGCGTTAGACGAAATGCTCGAAGACTTTACAAACCTAATTGATCGGTACCGTCAAGGCAGCGACCCCATCCTGCGAGAGGCTCCTACCCTGCTGATCTTCCATGACGATCGCCATGTGGGTTTCGCTGGGGTCAACGCCAACCTTGCCCTGCAAAATGCCAGTTTAGTGTGTGAAACCTTGAAACTAGGCGCTTTCTATGCAGGCTACATGGTCGCTGGCAGCAACTTTAATCCTCGACTGGCCAGACTGCTGAAACTCCCGCCAAATCATAAAATCTATGCCGGTTTAGCGATCGGCCATCCCCGATTCCATTACCAAAATTGGATTGAGCGCAAACCTGCTCGGATTCAATTCAACGCCAGATCACCCTACCCACCTTAATTTCGAGATTGCCTGAATGACGAGTAAAGCCCTCTATTACTTTGGCCTTCTCAGTCAATTGTAGGAAGCGCTTAAAGATGTGATTCGTCTATAGGTCAGCCTTCAGGGTGCGATAAAACTTCAAAAATCTTGATCATCTAAAACATCATTTTCGTATCAATTTCAAAGAGGTATATAAGAGGTATATAAAATGGAGAGCGATGAAAGATACCGCCTTACCAAACATCGAGTTGGTGAACTTAAAGGTTTCTACAGCCATCTCGCCACTTATGGGGGCGTTATAGGGCTGTTGTTCCTCATTGATTTACTAACAGGTGGAGTTTGGTGGTTTTTCTGGCCATTATTCGGGTGGGGAATTGGGGTTGCGGCCCATGCGTTTAATGTATTTGGGAAAGAGGTATGGCTGGGTTCAGGATGGGAGAAGAAAAAGATCGAAGAATTGATGGATAAGATGGATCAAAATTAGGTTATGGGACTATAACTTGCATTAGCTGACCAGTGCCTCGCAGATGCAATCAGGCATCTGGAGGAAGGTCATGCACGAGAAAAAAGTGTCACAACTTAATGATTTCGGAACCATAGATATGAAAGCCATTGTATACACAAAATATGGCCCTCCGGATGTTCTTCAGCTTCTAAGTGTTCAGAAACCGATACCTGGAGACAATGAAGTCCTGGTAAAAATCCATGCAGCCGCTGCTAATCCACTGGACTGGCATTTCATGAGAGCTGCCCCGTTTATCATCCGTTTCATCTCTGGGCTGCTAAAACCCAAACATCAAATCCTTGGCGTAGATATTGCAGGGGAGATTGAAGCGGTTGGGGGCAACGTTGAGCAATTCAAGGTGGGCGATGAGGTCTATGGAGGGATATCTAGGGGCGGCTTCGCTGAGTATGTGTGTGAGACTGAAGATAAACTAGTCCTGAAACCGATCAATCTGTCGTTTGAGCAAGCCGCCGCTGTCCCCGTTGCCGGACTTACCGCCCTCCAGTGTCTTCGCGATCAGGGGCAAATCCAACCAGGGCAACAGGTTTTGATCAATGGGGCGTCCGGGGGTGTAGGCACCTTTGCGGTACAGCTTGCTAAGGTTTTCGAGGCGGTCGTGACCGGTGTGTGCAGCACCCAGAATGCGGATATGGTGTGCTCGATTGGTGCAGACCAGGTGATTGATTACACCCGTGAAGATTTCACCCAAACCGGGCAGCTTTATGATCTGATTTTTGACAATGTGGGCAATCGTTCGGTGGCAGAGATTAAGCGGATATTGGCCCCCAATGGGATGTATCTTTTGAACGCGTATACTCCGGCTTTGATGCTGCAATTGATGCTTCGATCGGGGCAGTCCAAGACGGGCGGGCAAACCATGCGCAACACGAATGTTATGAAACCGAATCAAGCTGATCTGGAATATCTGAAAGCTCTGATTGAAGCCGACAAGGTCATCTCTGTGATTGATAAGATTTACCCCTTAGGTGAGGTCGCAGATGCGATCTCATATCTTGAAACAGGGCATGCCCGAGGAAAAGTTGTCATAACGTTGTGATTTCGAAGCCATAGACATGAAAGCACTCGTCTATACAGAATATGGGCCACCGGACGTTCTCCAGCTAAAAGAGGTGGAGAAGCCTCTGTCTGAGGAGGATGAAGCTCTAATCAGAGTCCATGCAACGACTGTGAATAGAACCGACTGTGCCACCATCCGAGCAAAACCATTTTTCATGAGAATCGTAACCGGACTCCTCAAACCTAAAAAGCAGATCCCCGGCACTGCTTTTGCAGGGGAAGTCACAGCGGTGGGTAACAGCGTATCATCTCTACAAGTCGGCGATAAAGTTTTTGGATTTGATGACCAGGGCGCAGGGGCTCACGCTCAATATATGACCATCGAAGCGGATAAAGTCGTCACAATCCCAAACAAAATACCCTATGAGCAAGCAGCCGCAAGCCCTGAAGGGGTGCACTATGCTTACAATTTCATTAATAAAGTGGATCTCAAACAAGGGCAACATGTCCTCGTCAATGGTGCCACAGGTGCGATTGGTTCGGCGGCTGTTCAACTTTTAAAACACTTCGGCGCTCATGTGACTGCGATATGTGCCACAAAAAATATTGAACTCGTAAAATCACTGGGTGCTGATCAAGTCATCGATTATACGCAAGAAGATTTCACCAAAGATAATCAAAAGTATGACTTTGTCTTTGATACCGTCGGTAAAAGCTCATTTTTTAAGTGTAAACATCTGCTGCAGCCGGGAGGCGTATACATTTCTTCGGATTTAGGCTATCTGGCTCAAAATCTTTTCTTACCTCTGATCACACCAATGGTGGGGAGCAAAAAAACTATATTTCCGGCCCCTAAAGACATTGGCAAAACACTACGACTTCTCCAAAAACTCATGGAACATGATCAATTTAAAGCGGTGATCGATAGAGAATATCCGCTTGAACAAGTCATCGAAGCCTATAAGTATGTTGAAAAAGGATATAAAACTGGCAATGTTGTCATCACTGTGAAACATCACGACAAACCCTAACCAGTCATCGTTTGATTTGCTTTCACGGACAAGGGAGGCGCTCACCAATCACCCCTAATACCAATTCGGCATAATTTTGACCTATGTTAGGGGAAATCAATAGTCGATACTTGAATTCCCCTATGCCCAGTGTTTTGAAAATAGAGATTGCAG
>JANQPU010000130.1 GCA_028285315.1 Acaryochloris sp. IP29b_bin.176 | reverse complement strand
GGTTCTTTGGGCATGGGAAAGCTCCTCGCTAAAACCATAGCTTACAGGCAAGGAGGCCCACAGATGAATGCCTTAGTATTTAATTTACGATGTAATAAGAAGGTAGGGACACTATTTTGGTTGAATAGCTTGCTTTACAGCTAACCCAACTTCTTGACCATAAGACAACTCTAAGGTATGGCCATCTGGATCACGCAAAAAGGCCCAGTAGCCAACGGGATACCCTGAATCTTGCGGACCCTCTAACAAGATTCCCTCTTGCTCTGCTTGGTCACAGAGTTGCTCTAATTCTTCTCGACTTTGGCAGCCCACCCCCAGGTGAGCCAGTGGCGATAATATGGGTTGCACATTTTCTTTTTGAATTAGCACAATTACAAAAGGCCGGGTGCCATCCGACAACCACACTACTGGGATGCCAGACATTTCGTCCATACGTTTGTGGACAACCTGCATCTGGGCATAGGTGGCGTAAAATTCAACACTGCGATCCATGTCTGCAACCGGGAGGGCAATATGGGTCAGTCCAATGTCGCTCATGATGTTTGAAGACACATAGTTCCAACAGGGTTGCTTCAAGAAGGTTGAGTGACCTACAACCCATCCATTGAGATGCTTATGTGACCCACCATACAACATCAACTGGGGCAGATCGCGCAAGATAGGCACATTCAAAGGGTTAAGTCTTTTGTCTGCATTACGGGCCCATGCCCTATCTGGGTACCTTACGGACAGAGCTGGGGACAGTTAGGAATAGGTTTATGCATCGGTATCTCAAATTTTTGATTCGCTGGGGAATATTAGGGGCAACCCTAATTTTTTTAATTAAAACTCTGCTGAATCACTGGCAAGATGTGAAAGCACTGGAGTTGCAACATCAAGCTTGGTTATATGGGGGGGCTGCATTTGCGATCGCACTCATCGCCCAACTCTGGTTAGGAATATTGTGGTGCTGGATTTTGGCCGCCTTTAAGCATCCACTCCCCAAACGCTGGGCCATCATCACTTTCTTGAGACATACCCCCGCTAAATATATTCCCGGTAGTGTGTGGCATTTATATGGTCAGGTCAAAGCTGCACAGAAGAAAGGCTTAGGACTAGAGTTAGCAACCCTGAGCGTCTTGTTAGAGCCGCTGTTTGTGATTGCGGGTGCGATAGGTCTGGCTTTATGGAATACTCCCTATGCCTTCTGGCTGGGGGCACTACTGGGCGTCATTTTGCTGGTCCTCCATCCCCGTGTTCTCAACTTTTTGTGGCAACATATTCGTAAGCTCAAAGGCAAGCAGGTGAGTAGGGTGCAGATGCAATACTATCCGCTGCGGGTTTTGCTGGGAGCCATCCTGTTCATGGTGTTGCGGGGGTTAATTTTTATCCTTATTGTCTTGGCCTTTACACCGATCAATTGGTCTGCCCTCAGTCCCCTGATGAGTGGCTTTAGTATGGCTTGGCTGCTGAGTCTGGTTATTCCCACGCCAGCAGGCATGGGTGTGTTTGAAGCCTCAGCCATTGATATCTTGCATCCTTATTTATCCCCTGGATTGCTGATCGCGGCAGTCGCCATTTATCGCTTTGTCAATATTGGGGCTGAAATGATAGGGGCAGGTTGTGCTTACATCCTTAAGGAAGGATAAGGCCAGGTTTTCTCTTCTCAAGCAAGAAAATATGGGTTGATCGAGAGGGGACCATCTATGTCTATCCTCTTAATATTCAGTTTTATGCAATCTCCCATGTATACACGTACCGTTCGCCTCCAAGATACCGATGCTGCGGGGGTGATCTATTTCACCAGTGCGCTTAATATCTGTCATGAAGCCTTTGAAGATTCACTGATGGGGGCAGGAATTGATATTCGGACCTTTTTTAGCAACCCAGATATAGCAACGCCGATTATCCATGCTGATATTGATTTCCTTAAACCTAGCTTCTGCGGTGATCAGTTAACGCTTCAACTCAGTACTCATCAACTGGCAGAGGATGAGTTTGAGGTCCGCTACAACATTACGGCGGTAAATAAGGGGGAACGGCTAATCGCCAAAGCGACGATTCGGCATGTGTGCATTAATCCCATTAATCGCCAACGCCAACCGCTACCGGAAGAATTGGTGACGTGGATTCAGCGGTGGAGTTTAGCGATGAGCTAACGGCTACGATTGAGTTCTGATTGGGGGCATCCAATCAAGTCACAGCTTTTAGCCATCTTCCTTACGATTGCACCTTTGCTTCTAATACTTTGCCTGCCTTTTGCAAACGATACTGGTGCAGGGGTGATGTTCGAGCCTCTTCTATTGCATCCCCCAATAACTCCAGCATAGCAACCGGAGCTATGGGTTGAGCTTCTGCAATCCGTTTCAAAAGAGTGTAGAAGCGAGAACAGTAAAGGTCGGCGCGGGCTTGAACACTATCTAGCTGCTCTCAAGCAGTAAGGGAAGTGTCTGTCTCGCCATACCGATGAACAATCTGAAAACTCAATCTTGTGCTTTGGTCAATGATACTGAGCAGGCGTTGCACTTGATAAAAAATTCAGACTGGCACAGCTCTGCATAGGATACATTTTAGGTTGGGAGGAGGTTAACTCGGCCAGTGTTGACTGTTTCACTCTGCTGAGAGGGTGATGATGGCATCGCAGGTAGTACTCGCGGAGATAAGGCAATAGTCGCAAACCCTCTTCCTGGTTATAGAGTAAGGAACGATTCTGAAGGGATTGCAAGGCAGGTAAGAGATCGGCTGTGGAGACTAGATTGTTTAGTACTAACGCTTCGTGAAGTTGATCTAGGGTGGCGTTCCCTGTCTCTGCAACAATGCATTGAATAATCTGCTGCTCAGGAGGGGCTAGCCGTTGGAGTTGTTGATTCAGAAGTTGCTGAATGGGTCCAAACACAAAGTTACCTTGGTCTATCCACTCAGAGACTTGGCGATGAAATAGAGACGTGACGTTGGTAGCGGCCACTTTTAGGGCGTAGGGATTGCCTCCATAGTAGGCATGTAACGTTTCCGCATCTGTTTGGGTTGCTTCTACTTCCTGCTGATTCAAAAGGGTATGGGTTTCTGATGAGGACAGTCCCTGTAAATAAAAGGTTTGAACGGTGGGTTGATTGCGTAAGTTGATGCCAATGGGTTGTTCTCGACTGGTGAGGAGAACACAGCTTTGGTGAGGGGAATCCATCATGTAGCGGAGGAGTTGACCATAGGCTTGATGTTTGGGTCGATAGCATCCTCCCATTTGACGGGGTTGCAAGATGGTTTCAAAGTTATCCAAAACCAATAAACATCGATGCTGACGGAAATAGTGCATCAGAAGTTCAATTTGGGCATCAATATGAGTAGGCCATTTTGAGGTTTCTTGCTCATCGGTATTGATTACGTTGGCAAAGGTTTCAGTGAAGGTTGGCGCATTGCGAAGGGAACGCCAAATAACCCTTTGAAATCGATCTTGTACCTGGCGAATAACTTGTTGCACTAGGGAGGTTTTGCCAATCCCTGCCATGCCTAGAAGATTAATGAGTTGTGTTGGGTGTGTGCGTTCAATACTTTGTTCTGTGTGAGTTAGCCACTGGATCAAGTTTTTCTGTTCCTGTTGGCGACCGACAAAGAGTTGACCATGATTGGGATAGAGATGTCTGGGGGTATCAGACCAAGGGAGTAGACAGTTTGTTTGATCTGAGATGAGTTCAACTTTAGTGGGGTATACGTTGATATTGCTCTTGGCTTGTTGAGATATGGGGAAAAGACTAGCCATCTCTTCTGCCTCATTACCTGAGATTTGGCTTTGCTGTTCTAGGCGACGGAACACAACATGTAGGTTCCTTTTTGTCACTTTTTGTTCCAATGCTTGAGATAACTTTTGCCAGAGTTGATAGCCAACATGTCTAACGTAATCGGTATCGTAGCCGCAGGTTTCAGCTATTTCTTGGTAGGATTTGCCCTGCCAGGATAAGCGAAAGATATCCTGGTGGAGGTTCTTGAAGTGCGTGGGATCTAGAGTTGTATCAATTAGAGCTAAGGCGTCCTCAAAAGTCATCGAGATTGTTTGCACAAGCTGAGTATTCCAACAACACAGGATGTAATGTAAATCACATCCTTATGTACTAACTGTCAGTTTTTGGCGTGTGAATTATGCAAGCTTGGCAGTATTTCGATAGTTCATTGAAATTCCAACCTCATAGCTGATAGCCCGACTTATACCAATTCGGCATAATTTTGACCTATGTTAGGGGAAATCAATAGTCGATACTTGAATTCCCCTATGCCCAGTGTTTTGAAAATAGAGATTGC
>JANQPU010000289.1 GCA_028285315.1 Acaryochloris sp. IP29b_bin.176 | reverse complement strand
AATAATTGGTACTGAGAGATAAACCATGTCCCACGATAGTGAACAGGAAGTTCGCCTTCAGTTTCTGGAAGAAGCCTTTGAGCATTGCCACCAAATTGAGTCAGGCATTCTAGGGATAGGCACCAGTGGTGTTGATCGACAACAAATAGATGGTGTCTTGCGGGCTGCCCACTCCGTTAAGGGAGGAGCCGCCTTAATGGGCTTCCATAGCCTGAGTCAGCTTGCTCACCGTCTTGAGGATTTTTTTAAGGTCCTTAAAATCGGCAAAGTTGATGTAGATGGCGAAATCGAAAGCCTGCTACTGACAGGCATGGATTTTATGCGTCAGGTAGCAACCCTCAATCAACAGGGGGACGATGTTGATGAGCACTGGTTAGAAACCCAAGCCAACCCAGTTATGGATCAACTCCATGATTTGCTGGGGGATCCGCAACCAGAGGATGAAGCGTCGTTGCTCTCATCCGAGGTGGGTGAAGACATGAGTATTGTTCTGTTTGAATCGGAAGTGGAAGAATGCTTACAACGTCTGGAAGAGCAGCTTTCTAGTCAAGACGCTGCCGTCGTTGTAGCTGAATTTGACACCACCCTAGAAGAGTTGGGTGGATTAGGAGAGATGCTGGATATGCCAGCATTTTATGGTTTGTGCCAATCTACGGTGCAATATTTAAAGGCCACAAATGATCCGAATCAGCAAATGAAAATTGCTGAAGTGGGTTTGCAGGAACTGCGGCGATCGCAAGCCATGGTCATGGTGGGACAGAAAGAGGCTATCCCTGATTCTCTTGATATTAGTACTCTAGGAGAGGTCGCAGGTGCCATTCAGCTACCTGCTGATGTTTCACCTGATCTGATGGCTGAAGAGGCTGATTTATTCGCAGGAGTTGAGTTATCTCTAGAACCGCTCGATCTGGAAGTGGCAGAGTCAGCAGAATCTGATTTATTTGCTGGTGCTGAATTGGACTTAGAACCGCTTGATCTAGAAGCAGTCCAACCTTTAGAAGCGGTTGCTCTTGAAGGAATGGAGTCTACATCAGAGCTAGAGACAGATCCACAGTTGGCTCCTGCTGTGGATTTAGATACTTTTGCAGAGGTAGATTTAGCGGGTATTGCTGAGGAAATTGAAGCCTTTGCTCCTGAAGAAATTACCCTCTCTTCAGCAGGAGTTGAGAGTCCTGCGCCCCATGAGGTGCTAGCCGAGGATGTGGAATGGTCTGAATCCTTTACGGTAGAAGCTGCGGATCTCATTACTTCGCTCGACTCAGCCGTACCTGAACAGTCTGTTAGTCCATCTGCAGAAACGCCGAAACCTGCTGTCACTGAGCGTAAACCTACTCGAAATCGCACATCTACTAGGACTGTTGCCAAACCAATATCTAATGGAGCAGCTGCTCCAGAGACAGCCGATACGACCATTCGAGTTCCCATCAGTAAGCTGAATCAGCTCAATGAGTTATTTGGAGAGCTGATTATTGAACGAAATGGTTTGCAAATGCAGTTAAAGCAATTACGAGACCTGACTGAACTTTTGCGAGACCGGGTGCACACTCTTGATAAATCCAATACTCAATTGCGGGCAGCCTACGACAAAATTTCAGTTCAGGAGGTGTCTGCCCAAACTACCCCAATGGTGGCTGCTCCTGCGGGTGTGGGAAGCCAAACTCATGGTTCTAATCCCCTGACCAACTTTACTAATCCTCATCTCGATAATGATTTCGATTTGTTGGAAATGGACCGCTACAGCGAGATGCATTTGCTGTCGCAGGAGTTGATGGAAGCAGCGGTCCAAATCCAAGAAGTTACGGGGGATATCAATACCAGCTTAGGGGATGCAGAACAAACAACACGGGGACTAACGCGGACCTCCAAGCTCATCCAAACCAGCATGACACAGGTGAGAATGCGTCCGGTCTCTGAGTTGTTGAATCGATTCCCTCGGGTATTACGAGATTTGAGCTTGCGGTTTGGCAAGCAGGTTGAGCTGAAGATTATCGGCGGCTCGACGCTGGTAGACCGATCAATTTTAGAAGCGCTGAATGATCCTCTCATTCATTTAATCCGCAATTCTTTTGATCATGGGATTGAAAAGCCAGAAGCACGAGTCGCAGCAGGCAAATCACCCAAGGGCGTAATCGAGATTCGGGCAGCTTATCGAGGGAACCAAACCCAAATCACGATTAAAGATGATGGGGGTGGCATTAACCTCGATAAAATCAAGAATCGAGCCATGGGAATGGGGTTGGATGCAGAAGATCTGCGGAATGCAGGCAGCAGCGATTTACTGGATTTAATTTTTGAGCCTGGATTTAGTACTGCTTCAGAAGTGACCGACCTGTCGGGCCGTGGGGTTGGTATGGACGTAGTGCGTACGAATTTGCAGAAAATTCGCGGTTCAATTGCGGTGGATACGGAAGAAGGTGTGGGGACCACCTTCACAATTTCAGTGCCATTTACGTTATCAGTCATTCGAGTACTACTGGTGGAAGTCGCCAATATGATGTTGGCCTTCCCGACAGATGTAGTAGAAGAAATGATGTTGTTGCGGTCTGAAGATGTATTAAACAGCGCAGGTGCTGAAGTCCTGAATTGGGACGGTGAAATGGTACCCCTGGTTAGGCTCAGCCAGTGGTTGCAACTACCCCGGCTTGCTAAGTTGCCGGATACAGAGGAGACACCCAGTATTAACGCACCAACTATATTGATGGTGGCAGATGGCAATGAGTTGGTTGGTCTACAGGTGGATCGCTATTGGGGTGAACAGGAAGTCACGATTCGTCAAGCTGAGGGAAATATAGCCATGCCTGAAGGTTTTGCTGGCTGCACGATTTTGGGGGATGGTCGAGTTATTCCGTTAATCGATGCTTTAAGCCTACTCAACTGGATGAATAATCATAATAATGATTTCACAGGTAGCTCAAATGCTTTAGCAAGCGCTTTATCTAACTCTGATACTCCAGTAGTTGACACAGCAAATCAACAACCCTTGGTTATGGTAGTTGATGATTCGGTTAATGTTCGTCGATTCTTAGCTCTGACCCTAGAGAAGGCTGGGTATCGAGTTGAACAAGCCAAAGATGGTCAACAGGCACTGGAAAAGCTAGAATCTGGTCTGCTTATTCAGGCGGTGGTTTGTGATATTGAAATGCCTCGGATGGATGGATATGGCTTCCTGGCCCATGTGAAGGCTAAGCCCGACTTTAAGTCGATTCCAGTGGCGATGCTGACGTCTCGCAGTGGGGATAAGCATCGCAAGTTAGCGATGACGTTGGGTGCGTCTGCTTATTTCTCCAAGCCCTTTAGGGAGAAAGAGCTGCTGCAAACGCTGGAACAGTTTACCCAAACAAATTAATTGTGAGTGATTGAACGCTATGGCTATTTTTTCATCGGTGCGATCGCAGCGAGGTGCCAACCGCAATGCCGAAGCAACGGAACAGCTCATCGCCTTCAAACTGCGTAGAGAATGGTTTGCATTACCGGTTGCGGCAGTGCAAAAGGTGATTCCTTTGGGTAAAGTGTATGGTGATCCGAACCATACTGGTATCAGCTTGACCCTTCACCAAGGTCAAGAAATTACGGTTGTGGATGTGGGGTATCGAATCTTTAATGAGGTCGCCCAGTCTTTGGCTAATAAAAAGCTAGGAGGAGCACAATCTAGCATGAAGGAGGAGGCTAATCAAGTCTCACAACGATGTTTAGTTCTGATCAAAACTGCTGAAGATGGTGTTGTGGGTGTCCCCATTGATTCCCAACCCGTTATCCGTCGGGCTGGAAAATCCCAGGTTGCCCCCTTGCCTAGCTCTTACCTTGATCGGGGCAATATCCACTGTGTCAGTTCCATGATTGTGGATGATGGAGGGACTGAGCCTTTATTTCTGCTAGACCCCGAACAGCTCAGTTCTGTTTAGAGTCCTTTGAATTAAATGGCTCAATCGGTGTTTCAGGGAGCTAGCCCAGCAAGGTGCCTAATAGGCTACTCATCAAGGCTTTCCCCCTTTTTCTAGCATTATGCACAAATTCAAA
>JANQPU010000108.1 GCA_028285315.1 Acaryochloris sp. IP29b_bin.176 | reverse complement strand
TGGGTTTGCGGATCATAAACGGTGAGTTCCCAGAGGGGATAGTCCTCAGTATTCTTAAGAGGACGGCGATCAAAGTCCACTTGCCAGATCGTCATCGTTCCTGCCTTCTCCATCGGTTAACTGTTGCACCCCATGAGCCCAACTCCTCTATCCTCTGATATTCAAGCCATCTTTAACCGCATTGCCCCTGTTTATGACGACCTTAACCAATGGCTTAGCCTGGGCCAGCACCGTATCTGGAAAATGATGGCAGTCAAATGGGCCAATCCAAAACCGGGCGATTTAGGGTTAGACATTTGCTGTGGCAGTGGGGACTTAGCCAGACTCTTGGCTCAGAAGGTATCCCCAGGTAAAGTGGTCGGGGTGGATTTTTCCTCAGAGCAATTGGCCGTTGCCGAGCAGCGCAGCAAGGCTCAATACCCCCATTTATCCCTGGAATGGGTAGAAGGGGACGCCCTGGAGTTACCCTTTGCCACCAACCAGTTTGACTGCATCACGATGGGATATGGTCTACGCAATGTCACTGATATCCCCCGGTGTCTGGGCGAAATTTATCGGGTTCTCAAGCCTGGTGCCCGTGTTGCCATTCTAGATTTTCATCAACCCCAACAGGCTTGGGTACAACAGTTTCAAAATTGGTATTTGCAGTCGGTGGTAGTGCCTGTGGCTCAGCGCTACGGTCTTACAGATGAATATGCCTATATCACGCCCAGCCTAAAGCGATTTCCCCCTGGACCGGAGCAGGAAAGGCTAGCAAAGGAAGCTGGATTGATTGAGGTGACCCACTACCTAATTGCTGGAGGCTTAATGGGAGTTTTGGTGGCGATGAAACCCAGCATTGAAAAAACGACGGGATAGTTTATGGCGGTGATATGTTGTTGAGATCTTTAGTTTGTTGAGGCTTACATGATGCCGCTACTTCCAGTATTCTAGTTAGCAATCATGGCTTTCAACTCGCCCAGTGAAATGTTCAAGAGCTGAGCAGCACTTGCTAGCAATTGATCATCAGGATATTCCTGATAGAAGCGAGCTAAATTTTTACACGAAACGTTCAACTCAGCTTGATCATTAATCTCAACTGTGATTTTCAAATCTTGAAGATAGAAAGTTTTTGCAGCGGCTATATCTTTTATAGCTTCAGCAACTTGACCAAGCTGAAAGTAAGTTCTTGCTTGACCATTGCGATCATTAGTTTCAATCGCGATATCGAGTGCTTGCTGATAATAAGCTCGTGCTTGCTCATAGTCTCGTAGCTGTTGGGCAACTATACCAAGCTGATGGTAGGTAAGTGCTTGACCATTGCGATCATTGGTTTCAATCTCGATCTTGAGCGCCTGCTGACAATAAGTTCGTGCTTGCTCAAATTCTTGTAGTTGTTGGGCAATTGTACCAAGCTGATGGTAGGTACCCGCTTGACCATTGCGATCATTAGTTTCAATCGCGATATCGAGTGCTTGCTGATAATATCTTCGTGCCTGTTCATAGTCTCGTAGCTCTTCGGCAACCATTCCAAGCTGGTGGTAGATACCCGCTTGACCATTGCGATTATTGATTTCAATCGCGATCTTGAGCGCCTGTTGATAATATCCTCGTGCCTGCTCATAGCGTCGGCAACTTAGGAGCGTGTCTCCCAGTTTGAAAAAAATCTCAGCCTGTTTTGACTGATGATTACTGATTTTAGTCTGTTCAAGTGCTTGCTTATAGGCATGAAGAGCAGACTCGTGAGCAGCTTGCTGACTATAGGTATCTCCTAGATCGCTATAGAGCGTGGTTAAAAGGGGAGATTTCTGATTTTGGTGATGTAGCTCAGCAATCTGCTGCTTTAAATCTGCGATCTTACAAGCTGAGGTTTCCAAATTGGCTGATTCCTGCTCACTGGGGATGTGATTGTCCGTTTGGAAAGGAGAGGAGGATAGTTCAACTCCGTCTGGTTGGGATTCAAACTCAAATACGCCACTGCGCCAACTCCAAAAATCCGGAGCTTGTTGTGATAAGCCTGTCGCCACAGCATTCGACAACCAGATCACTACTGGAAATTTAAACTTCCGTAAGGCTTCCCGAGTCCATTGCAAAGAAAAAAAGAACTTTTCCCGTTCAGATTTATCCTCTGTCAGACGAACCCCAAACAAACTTGAACTACCCAAAACTGTGACCACACAATTGGAATCTGATTGCAACCCAGGGTTATATTTGACAAACTCATCTAGAGTCGCTTTGAGGCTGGGGGCTTTTGGATTCAGGCCAACTCGATAAGGGGTAAATCCTTCATTCGCAAGAGTTGTTTCATACTGCTGGATCAGCAGATCTCGAAGCTCGCGATCATCACAAACGGCCAAAAATAAATCGAGATGATGAGCATTGGCCCGAATCGAGATGATAAGTTTACTCAACTCGCGTTGATTATGAGGGCTGAGGTTTGCCTGCATCACCATGATGCTACTTAAGTGGGAGAGGTCAATAACTGTTTACGCTGCAATAAATCCGTTACTAGCGGATGCAGGTCATACCACAAATCATCATTCTCATATTCCAACACATAGAGACCATGCAGTAATTCTAGAAACTCTGAACTCCGAGCATCGGGAGGGGTAAAGTCTGCATAAATTTTGACCAGCAAATCATAGAGTTGGCTACCTAGACTGCGAGCAAACTGATTCCGTAAAGTTTTGACGGCTGCCGCTAAAATATCGACATTAATTACTAGATCAGGCTGATCGGGTTCTAGCTCCAATTCCAACATACATTCACGGCAACATTCTTGGCCTAAGCGGATGAGTTCTCGCAACACCCCACCACTCAACAACACCAGTTGTCGCCTGACATTGGGGTCAATCAAATCACTCGAAATTCGTTTGTCTAGGATTTCTTGCAAGATTTCCACGTTCTCTGCAATGGCTTCTCCATTAGCTTGATGAGCTTGATCCTGGGGAAAGAACTTAGTCACTGATAGCAGAATAATCTGACAAAAAGACTGCAAGGTTGCCAGCAGCTTGGGTTCTCTCACCACGGAAATAGGAATGGTAAAAACAATGCGAATATTCGGTGAAAATAAGGCGTTGATATTGTCGCGATAAATGGATTCCACGACCGACAAATCCAGCTTGTCTAGATCATCAATAATCACCAAAACTTCTTTCTTCGTGGCTGTTTGAATAGCCGCAGCAATTCGGTCAATCATATCGGATAGTTCCGATACTCGACGCTCATAGGTCACCTTGATTTCATTGCGAAACGTATCTTCCTTTTTGAGCTTTGCCGATAAAAAGCTCCAGAGATCTGCCCCCGCACCCAATTCCTGCTTGAGTTGATCGGTATAAGTGGTGCTTTTTGTTGTTGTAAACCAGTTCAGTAGCTGCTCTTTTGTGGCGTCAGGAATAGCAACGCCGCGTTGAGATGCCTTACTCAGCAGCGTCAATGCGATGGCATAAAGAATATTAACGTGGTTAACATCCGACATTTCCACCATGTCGGCAATAGAAAAAAGTACGACAAAGTGCTGCTGTTTTTGCATCAAGATATTCAGCTCGTGCAGCAGCGTTGATTTGCCACAACCCCGATGTCCCGTAAAGATGACCTTACCGTTGGCTTCAGAAGCTTGTACTTCTTGCTTTAAGCGAGCCAACGTTCGGCGTCCATAACTTACCCGAAAGTCTTCAATTTCCTGTGGTTCTAATAAGGGAAATAACCCCAGGTTGCGATAGGCTTGCATAAAGCGGTCATATCGGTCGTTTGCAGCCATACTACAGATACGGATTGGATAAGCAGAACTGCCCTGATCATACCCAAGTAAAGCCAAAGGTATGGATATCGCTATATCTATGACAAGGTTTGGAAATTGGTGGATGAATGCTTAGCCCATCCTCTTACTGGAATGGGGAAACCCGAACCCTGAAAAAACTTAGGGCCGATGTTTGGAGTCGAAGAGTCACCTTAGTCGATCGACTCGTTTATCGGGTTAGAAATGCGAAAATTGACTTTTTAACCTGCCGATATCATTACGGTTAGAGTAAAGATAGGTCTTGCCCAGACAAGCACATGCCTTCGGTACAGCGAATTGACCCTTGGATCGACTACTCTGATAATAGTTAGCTGGAGTCACTGCTAGTGCGTAGAAAGCTGGGACAAACAGTAGACTCGATTCAGGATTGTACGGAGATTTTCTGAAAATGGTGCAAACCATTGCTGCAAATGACGCAACTTTGCGTGACCTAAAACAGGCATTTGGGTTACGACACGTTCAAGACCCCACCTTTTTCCCGGAATGGTTGGCAACGAATGTCGATTTAAGTACAACAGACAAACATCTCTTAGATCGGGTCAGAGCCAATTTTGTGGGATTGATAGAAGATCCACCGATGCTGGAGAACAGCGTCAAAATGGTGGTACTTGCGCCCTTGCTAGATCTAGCAGGCTTTTACCATAAACCGTTTCGGATAGAAACGGAAAGCAGTATTGAACTGGCGATGCAGGACGAAGGCACCGTGATTCGAGGACGCATTGATGTTTTGGTTTTAAAGCATCGACTGTGGCTGTTGGTGATTGAGTCCAAGCGGAGTGATTTTGCTGTTACCCGAGCGATTCCCCAAGCGTTGGCCTATATGCTGAGTCAGCCAGCAACTGTGCAACCTGCTTTTGGCATGATTACCAATGGCAATGAATTTTTATTCTTGAAAGCTCAGAGACATCCCACAACTGAGTATGCCAACTCCAAATTATTCTCCCTCGTTAACCCTGAGAATGATCTCTATAGCGTGTTGACCATTCTCAAGCAGTTAGGAAGTACGGTCATAACGAAGGTCTAACGTTCAAATCGGATTGGAGTATTTCACTAGGCTCAGCTCCTATTCCCGCAATCGAGGCATTAGCTCTGCCAAATTACAGGGGGAATGGCGAACATCTAATTGATCGTTGATCAAAGCATCCCAACCCGTGCGGCAAGCGCCCGACGAACCAGGTAGACAAAACAGATAGGTACCATTGGCCACTCCCGATAATGCCCGAGACTGAATCGTTGAAGTCTTAATGTCTTCGTAAGAGATCATGCGAAAGATTTCGCCAAACCCTTGAATTTCCTTATCCAGCAAAGGTTGAATGGCCTCAGGTGTTCCATCTCGTCCTGTCACTCCCGTGCCTCCAGTCGTGATGATGGCCTGTACAGATTCATCGGCAATCCAGCGAGAGACCACAGCACGGATTTGGTAGATGTCGTCAGGAACAATAACTTTTTCAGCTAGGGTATGTCCGGTTTCCTGGATGCGATCGCACAACAACTGTCCCGAAGTATCCGTTGCTTCCGTACGCGTATCAGACACCGTCATCACAGCAATATTGATGGGGATAAACTGCTTTGCCATCGTTATACGTTCAAGTCAAAGATATGCTCTTATCCTACTGAAGCATGGCATTGAACTAGCAATTGCCCTCAGAACCCAGTTCGCTACTTTTGATGCCGTACCTCAATCACAGTGTGGACATTCCCCCTAGGCAAGAAATCTCCCTTCACAGTTATCTCTAACGGATCGCAAGCAGCAACAAGATCATCCAAGATTTGGTTGACGGATTCTTCGTGAGAAATATAGCGATCGCGATAGCTATTGATATACAACTTTAAAGCTTTTAGCTCCACAACCCGTTGATCAGGAACGTAGGTGAGGTGAATGGTAGCGAAATCAGGATATCCCGAAAATGGACATTTACAGGTAAATTCCGGCAGCGTAATGTGAATATCGTAACGACGACCGACACGAGGATTAGGAAAGGTAATCAGCTCTCCTGAGGCAATTTGGCGTTCTCCGTATTTAGGCTCTGGAGCCTCTTGCGCAGACAGTATCGGTTCAGTAGTGGGGGGTTGAGGTGGAAATTGGCTCATGAGGTTCGGTAGCAAGTGTGGGTCACCCCACCGCTATTTCAGAAGGTTGCAGTTAGAAACGACTAAACTTGTTATAGCGTAGACTGTCGCAGCAAAGCAGCAAGAAACCTATGAATAGGCTTTTCTCAAAGTTCTCCCAAGTATTATTCTCCCTCGCTGGGTTCACACAGCGGCCTCACTGGTTCAAAAGAGGGCTAGCGACTGGATTAGTTGTGGGCTTAACGTTAGGGCTCGTGCTGCCCGTGCAGGCAGAAATCGCTCCCTCCAGCCCTGCCGCCAAGATTCTATCGACCTCAACCAATGGAGCCCCCCATAACTTCATCTCGGACGTGGTGCAAAAGGTGGGAGACACAGTGGTCCGAATTGATACGGAGCGGACGGTGGTCCGTCCCGCAGCCGATCCATTTTTTGATGATCCCTTTCTACGAGATTTCTTTGGCCCAGAAGGCTACCCCAGAGGTCCTCGAGAAGATCGCTTACGAGGACAGGGATCAGGATTTATTATCGACAGTTCTGGCATTATCCTCACTAATGCCCATGTGGTCAGCAAAGCAGATACTGTTTCCGTCACCCTCAAAGATGGCCGAATCTTCGAAGGAGACGTCCGAGGCGTTGATGAAGTCTCTGACTTAGCGGTTGTCAAGCTGAAGGGGGTTAAAGATCCCTTACCCATGGCTCCTTTGGGGAATTCAGATCAAGCTCAAGTGGGCGATTGGGCCATTGCCGTGGGGAATCCCGTTGGTTTAGACAACACCGTTACCCTCGGGATTATCAGTACCTTACACCGCACCAGCGCTGAAGTGGGCATCCCTGGGAAACGGCTCGACTTTATTCAAACGGATGCTGCGATTAATCCCGGCAACTCGGGTGGTCCCTTGCTGAGCGATACGGGTGAAGTCATTGGTATTAATACGGCCATTCGTGCTGATGCGATGGGGATTGGATTTGCTATCCCGATTAACAAAGCTAAAAGCCTTAAGGATCAACTCGTTCGGGGTGAAAAGATTGCCTATCCCTATGTGGGTGTGCAAATGACAACCCTTACGCCTCAACAAGCTCAGGACAATAACAAAGATCCCAACTCTCCCTTCATCCTGCCTGAAATTGATGGTGCGTTAGTCATGAAGGTCTTCCCCAATACACCAGCGGCAAAGGCCGGAATCCGTTGGGGCGATGTGATTGTATCCGTGGATGGCCAACCTATCAAGAGTGCCAACGACATGCAGTCGTTTGTCGAAAATACAAAAGTCGGACAAAATCTACAGCTCACATTAAAGCGAGGCGAACGGACCCAACAGATTGCCGTCCGCACAGCAGCCCTGGAAAATGCCGCCTAGATGAGGATCTCTCCCTCTCGGACTCCCCTATGGTTTTGGATAGGGCTGGGCTGCGTTTGGGTCTTTGCCTTAGCCTTTCGGTTTTGGGGATTAGCACGCTTTAATACCCTGGTCTTTGATGAGGTCTATTTTGCTAAGTTTGGTCACAACTACCTCACGCAAACTAAGTTTTTTGACGCTCATCCTCCCTTAGGTAAATATTTAATTGCATTGGGCATTGCCCTTAAGGGGTTTAATACCTGGGGATTCCGGTGGATGAACGCCCTGCTTGGGGCTGCAATTCCATTGATTTTAGCCGGTATTGCCTATCAACTCTGCAAACGCCCTAGTGTTGCCTTGCTGACTGCGGTGCTGGCGAGTTTAGATGGTCTACTATTGGTGGAATCTCGGTATGCGCTGCTCAATGTCCATATTTTGTTTTTTGGATTATTGGCCCACTGGCTGGTGTTGGTGGCCCTCAACCATAAAGACCATCAGCGCAATTGGTGGTTAGCGGGGGCTGGTGCTAGTTTTGGGGCAACAATAGCCGTCAAATGGAATGGCTTAGGGTTTCTATTGGGCCTGTATTTACTGTGGTTTGTAGTCAAAGTTGGTCGAGCATGGTTTGGCTCTCAGGCTCTTCAGCCGCGATGCTTGCCTATTCAAAGACTGTCAGAGCTATCTTGGCTGCAATTGTTTGTGTATTTGCCTGCGATCTCATTCTTCATCTATAGCACTTTGTGGATTCCCCATCTGGTCCAAAATCCTGAATTTACCTTTTGGCAAGTTCATCAAGAAATTTTCAGCTACCATCGGCAGGTAGGAGGTGCAGAAGTTCATCCATTTTGTTCGGCTTGGTATACCTGGCCCTTGTTGCTCAAGCCCATTAGCTACTTTTATCAAGTGACCCAGAGTACCGTTGAGCCCTTGCCCGTCACTGGCCCACCCTTACCTCAGGACGCGGTGCAATGGATTTATAGTGTCTATGCTACCGGCAATCCAATCCTGTGGTGGGCCAGTACTATGGCCATCCTCTTCCTACTGGCATGGGGAGGACAACAAATCTGGTACAACATGACTCAACGTCTCCAAGGGGATCGCCATTGCCCATCTACCTGTCTATCCGTAGAACAAGTCTGGGTTCCGGCCTATATTGGAGTCAATTACTTGGCAAACTTTTTACCCTGGGTAGGGGTCAGTCGCTGCACTTTTTTGTACCACTACATGCCCGCATCCATGTTCAGCGGCCTAGCCCTGGCATGGTTCATAGAGGGTTGGCTGCAAACCCCTAATAAAAGTCTACGAGCCATAGCGGTGACCCTGCTATTGGCCAGTCTGCTCAGCTTTATCCTCTGTCTGCCGCTCTTTTTAGGGTTACCGCTATCGCCTATGCAGTGGCAGCTTTTAAGAGGTCAATAGTTTGTGCCTAAGTGGATTGACCTGTTAATGTTTCAGGTTCCAATTTCACTTCTTCAATAGCACCTGGCTCTCCCATCAGTTTTGCCGGTTGCTTATTGACCGCTAACATCACGCCCCCAGCATTCCCTGCCGTAATGACAAGCTGCTTTTTAGCGACAACTGTTTTGTTGGTTCCCGGAGACAGGATTCCTTCGTAGCTCACTTCGCCATCAACAACAATCTCCATCCAAGAGGCTTCTTTAATGGTGAGGTCAACCCGAACCGTTTCCGGCTTAGTGGCCGCTGGAGCATCAACGGGTTTGGTAGAAGTATCTTTGGGAGAGTGGGGGGCTTTCTGGGGTGGCGCTGGTTCAGATTGGGAATCAATTGCCCCTGAACTCGCAGGTGAATCACCAGCAGAAGTCAGTGCAGAAGGGTTAGTGAGATAGGATAACCCCACGCCTGCAGACATAATCAGCACAATGTACAGAACATATAAATGAACGGGGCGTAAGCCTCCTCTGAGACCACCAATCCGTCGCTTACGCTTTTTACTCTTGGTTTCCGTTTCAAGTTGGTCTTGACTTAAGTTGCCAGAGTAAACGTCTGCCAGATTGGTCCCATTTAAGCCCACACTATCGCCAAAGCGACGAATAAACCCTCGGGTATAGATTGCTTCGGGTAAACTATCGACCCGGCCCTCTTCAATCGCTGACAACAAGCGTGTCGGAATCATCGTTTTCCCAGAAATCTCTTCTAATGAGGTGCCTTGGGCCTGACGAGCTTCACGCAAGCGAGTACCTATTTCTGTCAGCTTTTGCGTCAAATCGGGCTCAACTTCGAGCGGATTCATAGGGAGAACTCCTTCTTGGGCTTATACTGCTCCTAATATTGATCAAACGCCGCAGATTCTTCATTTCTGAAGCTGTTAGCGACCGATAGCGTCCTTGGGGTAATAGTTTACCTGATGGCGAGCGCAAGGATATTGAACCAATTTGGGCTCGATGTAGGCTGCGAACCGGATAGCCCAGTTGTTCAGCAATTCGACGAATTTGGCGATTCCTTCCTTCCTGTAGAATAACCTCTAGACAAATGGAATTCGTGTGATTTTGGTAAGGTTTTAGAATCCGAACTTGTGCGGGCAAGGTTTTTTGATCGTCTAACCAAATGCCCTGCCGCCATTGGGCCAATACTGTGGGTGGAGGGCATCCTTCTAACCAAACTCGGTACGTTTTAGCTATATGGAATCGCGGGTGAGTGAGGGCAAAGGTGAGTTGTCCATCATTGGTTAACAGCAATGCTCCTGTGGAAGCGGCATCCAATCGACCCACTGGATGCAGACCTTGTCCCTGCTGATAAGCAGAAGGCAAAAGGTCCAGCACAGTTGGCCTATTTTGTGGATCTTTACAGGTGGAAACGACACCTTTGGGTTTATTCACCAGTAAATAGAGACGTTGAGGGCAATCAAGGGGTTGGAGGAGTTGTCCGTTGAGCGTAATTTGGTCATGGTTAGGATCCGCCTTCTGACCCAATTCAGCCGTTTGTCCATTTAGCTGAACTTGACCCGCTAAGATTAATTGTTCTGCCTGACGGCGAGAGGCAATGCCCCATTGGGATAACAATTTCTGTAGCCGGACTTCCATAAATTGTTGTGGATGCACTCCCCAATTCTAACGATTGGAACAGCAGGTAGCCATATTGTGAGACATAAAGATAGAATGATGTTCCTGCCTATGGTTTTTAATGACAGGAATAATGCTAAAAAGCAATATAAATTACATTTATACTTATTTTTTCTCCATCAGAATGCGATGAGGGCGACTTTTCTGAATGATCTGAGCAATAGCTTGGACAATAATGCGATGCTCTTGAATCTGAATGCGACGGTGTAAACGGGAGGGAGTATCGTCTGGATAGACAGGAACTGCTGCTTGGATCAGAATGGGGCCACTATCGACTTCTAAGTGCACAATATGCACGGTACAACCCGAAATTTTGACTTGATGTTCAAGCGCCTGCTCAATGGCCCGTATTCCTGGAAAACTGGGTAGGAGGCTAGGGTGAATATTAATAATGTGGTCTGGGAATGCGTTAATGAGAACTTGGGTGACACGACGCATCCACCCCACCATGACGACCCATTCTACACCTGCAGTCTGGAGGCACTCAACAATATGCTGATCGAACACTTCCCGTTTGGAGAAGTGGCGATGATTGATCAGATGAGCGGGGATCTGACGTTCCCGCGCTCGCTCGGCAACCGATGCATCCGGGTTATTGTAGATTAATACCTGGATTTGGGCTGCGAGGTGATGTTTAGCAATGGCATCTGCGATCGCAACAAAGTTACTGCCCGTCCCTGAGGCCATAATTCCCAGTTTCAAGGGTGGGTGCTGAGTTAAATCTGCATCCTCCAGTGATACCTCTACAGGCGATATGAGAGCAGGAGAATCAGAGTCTGAAGCGGAAAAACTCATAGGATTGCATTACCACGATAAGCGCCAGTCTAGGGTGCTGTAGTATCCCCACATCTACAATATCCAGCGACAAAAGAGGAACAGGGTCAAGTCTTGGTATTACGCCAGCGGTGCAATAAGGCAGGCAAATCAAGCTTGATATTTTTGCGAGTCGTCGTCGTATCTGTATCCTCTGACAAACAGGTTTGAGACAAGGCTGCGATCGCATCATCTAATTTCTTTGGCAACGGCAGATCAGGGCCTTTGCGATCCGCTAATAAATGCTCCAAGACTTGTTTCATTTGGGCAACCGTTTGTTCAGCCGTAAAGGATCGATCTTTCCAATGCTGGACGGCTGTCTCATATTCACTCGCCTGCTGCGCCTGGTGCAGGATTTGTTCTTGCATCTCTGCCACTTGTCGCTCTAATTCTTCTGAGCGCTTTTGGAGGGATTGGGCTTGCTCCGCAAATTCCTGAGTGGAATGTTGGAACTGAGCTTGCACAATCGATTGGTTAGAGAGCTGTGTCTCTAATTCAACAATTTTGTTCTGTGCTTTCAAGAGACTAGAACTTAAGCTTTGAATCGCCTGATTTTTATGAGAGTCAGACTTACCCACATTTTGTAGAGAAGCAATAATATCTTGCTGGTTGGTATGGCTTTCTCGAGCTTGCTGCAACTGCACTTCTAAGGTTTGGATGTCCGCTTCGCATTCCCGTAACTGCGTTCGCAGGCGCTCCGCTGTGGTTTGAGCAATGATGCGCTGCTGAGTTTCATGCACCGCTGTTTTTTGTGACGATTGTATTTGCAGCGACAGCCGCTCAGCTTGATCTTGCAACCTTTCCAGAGCAATACGGTCTTCGGCAAGCTGATCCCGCAGCTTTGAACTTTCTACTTTCTGAAAGCGGAGGCTCGTATCTTTCTCAGCTAAACGGTGGGTCAAGTCAATCTTCGACTGTCTTAAGGTTTCTAACTCTTGTTGGATTTGTTCGCGGTTGGTCAGCTGATTCTGGAGCGTCAACACCGCCTGCTTTTGAATATGGGAAAACTCTTCAGTAGTTGCTAGCTGCTCTTCTAAAAAAGCCTGATCAACCAATTTAGACTTCAATTCATCAATATAGCGTTGACATTGTTCCAAAGCTTGCTCCAGGAGCTGAATTCTTTGTTTAGGGCTATCTGGCAGGGCTTTAGAGTTTTCCAAAGGGTGGGATGAATCATCCCGAGCAGTCTTATTTTCCAATTCGGCAGGGGAAACCTCTAGGGGCATCTCTGACAACTCCTGCGATATCGCTGTAGATTCTTCCAACCCTACAGCCCCATATTGTGGTGGGGTTGCTTCAGTTTCACCTTGATTAACCCAATTGATTTCCAGTTGCTCTGCCAACGTAAGGCTCCCATGCGTTGTCCATTGCTTGGCGCAATCCGATGTGATTCAGTTTAACAGGCGAACTCGTAAAGCCTTGGATAAGCTCAGTCTTTCTTTAAAAAAGCCAAGCTAGCTCCCTTAACGCTGGAGAGTGTGCTGTTCATTGAGAGACCAGCGATGTTCCACGGTCCGGTCAGAACGACTACATCGATCTTCTAGCGTTTTTTGATAGGCCAAAGCTTTGCGTAGGGAGACAACCACTTGTTTCGCCTGATTATATTCACTAGACGTAGGGTTTAAGGACGGCAACGTTTGCCGCTCTAGAATCTGGAGCAAAAGCTCATAATGGATATGCGAAGGCAGTGGAACTATCCCCATAACCGACCTGTACTATTGATTGGGTATAACGGGTAACTTTCAAAGAGTGATACTAGCCAGCAGCAACAACCTATGTTGGCTAAAGCACTATCAACGGACTGAATAGTCTGAATAGGCTTAGGAAAAAAGAGCGGAAATTTTAGCTTGCATTCGTTCTGTTTCACTATGGGTAGGTAAATCGCCCGGATCTCTTACTAAGGATTCCCCAATTAAGACCGCTCCTGCACCTGCTTGTTTGACCTGGGCAAGGTCTGCTGGAGTATGTAGCCCTGACTCACTCACAACCAAAATATTTTGATCCCGCAGTGCCCCTCCCTGCTGGGCCAGTAATTGACAGGTCACCTGTACATCCACCGTAAACGTTTCTAAATCTCGATTATTCATGCCAATGAGTTCAATGCCAGGAAGGCGCATAACTCGCTCTAGCTCTGCCATCGTATGCACCTCAACCAAGGCAGTCATCCCTAGAGATTTAATGATCTTAAGAAAATAAGTGAGGTCTTGATCACTCAAAATGGCAGCAATCAGCAACACTGCATCGGCACCGTGAGCACGAGCCCAATAAATTTGGTAGGGATAAATCACAAACTCCTTGCATAACAAGGGAATGCTGACGGCGGCACGAATTTGCTGCAAATAGTCAAAGCTGCCTTGGAAAAACTCAGAATCTGTCAATACAGACAAGCACGAGGCACCTGCGGATTCGTAGGCCAGCGCGATCGCAACAGGATCGAACGCTTCTCGCAGAACGCCCTTGCTTGGTGAAGCTTTTTTAACTTCAGCAATCAGGGCAGGCTGGGTCTTGCCATGCCTTAAGGCTGCCATAAATGACAGCGGCGGATCACAGTTGGCAACCTGTTTACGCAGATCTAGGAGCGAGAGGGATTCCCGCATCTGCTCCACTTCTGCTTCTTTGAACCAAACAATCTTTTCTAAAATATTGCGCGGTTCATTTTCAGGAGTTTGAACCTGATATTGCAGCTCTTGAACATTAACGGCCACACTAGGGGGGCGACGGCGAATTTGCATGGAGACCAAAAACAGCTAGAGTGCAATAATTATAGCGATTTAAGCTCCCCCATTACTGTTCCCAAACCTTAATCTGACCGTATTTCTATCAATGGGAAAATCCGACGGCTGCTCGCTTGAAGGCTTCGTCCAGAACTTCAGAAATAGTCGGATGCGTATGCACCAAATGGGTCAAATTTTGAACCGGTTGCCCTTGGGCAACGGCATTAGAGACCTCATGAATCAGATCGGCGGCATGGAGGCCAATGATGTGCCCACCCAAAATCTCGCCCGTATCTTCTCGGTAGATTAGTTTTGCTAAGCCATCTGCCTCACTTTCGGCGAGCGCTTTAGAATTGGCCTTGAAGTAGGATCGTACGGTTTTAATTTTGAAACCTTCTGTTTTGGCGAGTTCCTTGGCTTGAGGTTCCGTTAAACCCACAAAACTAATTTCTGGGTGCGTAAACGCAGCCGCCGGAATACTGCGGTAATTGATCTCCCGAGGGCGATCGCAAATGTTTTCCACGACCACAATCCCCTGGGCCGAGGCGGCATGGGCTAGCATCATCTTGCCCGTTGCATCCCCAATGGCATAGACATGGGGAACCACTTCCCCTTGACTCAATACCTGCATGCGATCATTGACGGGGATAAAGCCTCGCCGATCTGTTTCGATACTGATGGACTCTAAACCTAGATTATCGGTGGCTGGAATCCGTCCGGTGGCGACCAGGCAAGCATCCACTTCTAAGACATCTACAACTTCTTTGGTCTTCACATCTGCTAGTTCAATCACCACAGGGGAACCCGGCGTCACTTTCTTGGCCAAGCGACCCGCATGGGTTTCGATATCGCGGGGATCGATTAAGACGCGTTTGGCAATCTTGGCAATATCGGGGTCAAAGGTGGGCATTAAGGTGTCGAGGGCTTCGATAATCGTCACTTCACTGCCCAAGGCCGTGTAAACATCCGAGAACTCTAAGCCGATATAGCCGCTGCCAATAATGGCGACCCAATCTGGGAGCCAGGATAAGCGAATAGCATCATCGCTGGTAAACACAGTCCTGCCATCCACTTCAATCCCTGGGGGAACCCAAGGCACAGAGCCACTGGCAATAATAATGTCGCGGGCTGTAATGGTCTGTTCGCCCGCATCTGACTTAACGACCACTTTTTGGTTGCCCACCACTTTGCCCCAGCCTGGGATAATCTCAACCTTGAGGCGAGTCAGGCTGTTGGTCAAGTTGCCCCGAATCGTATCGACCAAATTATCGGCATGGGCAGCAATTTGGCCGCGATCAAAGTTGACCTGACCGAGTTGAATGCCTAGCGATTGCAGATGATGCTGATCGCGCAGTTCACGCACGCGCCCGGAAGCGGCCAACAATGCTTTGGAGGGAATACAGCCGCGATTCACGCAGGTGCCTCCCATATCTTCAGCTTCAATAATCGCAGTTTTCAGACCACAGTCAACTGCATGTAAAGCCGCACCATGACCGCCCACACCAGCACCGATAATTACCAGGTCATAGTCAAATTGTTGGGTCACGTTGCTCTCCAGCTCAGGATTCAATCAGGGCGATGGGCGAGATGCAGGAGCATCTCACTTCCCTCTCCTATTGTTGACTGGAGCTGGGGCTTTAAGCAAGCGGGTTCATCAAGGGCCAGAGCTTATGTTGTCAAAATCTTCAGACGTCGATCAATTTTACAGGTATGGGTTTGATCGGCATGGGCGGCAAACAAGGCATGGGCTTTTTTGTAATCTGCGATCGCAGCCTGACGATTCCCGTTCAATACTTGAGCACTGGCCCGGTTAAAATAGGCCCGAGCATGGTCAGGATCTTGGTTAAGAATTTCGGAGTATTCCATGATGGCCCCCTGAAAATCACCGAGGGCAAAGTGAGCATTGCCTTTCCCCAAGTAAATTTCAAGAATATCCGTTTTGAGACGAAGGGCCGCCTGAAAATCACTGAGGGCATCTTGCTTTTTGCCGAGCTGTAAATAAGCATTGCCCCGATTGTGGAGCGCAGAGGCATTCTGAGGGTCACTTTCCAGAATAGTATTGAAAGCCGCGATCGCAGCTTGTAGCCGCATTTCTTGCGTTGCCTCCAACCCTTCTTGGAACTGATGGTCAGGGTTAGTGACAGACAAGAATTCTGCGTCCAAATAACTAAAATCAACGGGTCGGATCGCGGGTTTCGTAGAAGTAGTTCGCACTAGGCCAGACAGGGAGCGAGTAGTAGATGTCTGAACACTAGCCGTGGCAGTTGCTAAAGGTCTGGAAGAACGTCGCTCCATAGCCAGCGGTAGAAATTCACCCTCAAAGAGCAGGTGTCTCAGACAGGTCATCAGCCCCAAGTACAGCATCCACACCCCCAAAAAGGGTTGTTTACCATACCAGATTAGACCTAACGCAATCGCTGCACCCCCTGCAATGTAAGCCCCATAGACATCATGGGTGGCGAGGGTTTGTTGCTTTCTGGTCCACTCCCACCGCAGTCCTTTGAAAATATAGCCACCATTTAGAGGGACAAGGGGGACAAGGGAAAAAATTGCGAGGACGAAGTTGAATTCCTTAATGTGATGCAGGGAAATGATCGCCGTGCCCCCAAAATTGAGGGAAAGGGTGCTGAGTAGATTGAGGGACGCGAATAAAATAAAGTTCACTAGCGATCCAGCAAAGTAAACCTCTAACATTTGTAGGGGATGGGTAAAGGTCTGATAGGTTTTAGCCACCGAACCCAACCCCCGCATATAAACACCTTGTACTGGGATTTGATAATGCTTGGCTGTCAGGGCGCGACTCATCTCATGAATGAAGATGGAGAGAGGGAGTGCAAAGCCCACAATTATACCGATGGCATGACCTATATCTGGGTGAAAGGCTTGACTCATCCGAGCCAAATATAATGACCAAATGGCGATAGAAACCAAGCAGGTGAAATCTGCATGCAGAGGAATGCCTGCAACTGATCCAATCTTCCAGGGGTGAGTAAAAATTTGCAGGACTTGTCGGATGTTCACATTAGATAAGCAAGTTCATAAATCAGCGATGTGTAGCAGTACGAGATCGCTGATGGATAGTTACGGAAATCTGTTGATTAGGATTGGGGGGGATGGGGTTTCCCCGCAGCTAAGCTGACTTAGCTAGTAGGAGACGCAAACTTTTGCCCGAATTCTTGGCGATCAGCATAAATCTTGAAGATCTGATCCATTTTGGTCAATTCAAAGATGATCCGCACCTGCTCATTGAGGGAGCATAGGCACATTTCACCTCCCCCAGCACGAACAGCCTTTAGAGTTGCGACTAAAGCACCAATCGCTGAACTATTCATGAAGGTGACATCTTGCAAATCTACGAGGATCGTTTTCACACCTTCTGCCATTACATCAGTGATTTCACGGCGTAACTGATTAGCACTGATCCCATCTAATAGTTCTGTGGGTTGGACAACTTTATAGCTCATCTGTTATGAACTCCTCGTTCAGTTCTGTTGGGGTTGGGTTAGGGGTTGGGTACACTACACAGATCGGCCCGTCACCCACAATCAGGCGTTGTATACTCAGAATTCCCCATTCTTGGGGCCAGGAAACATCCTGATCTCAAATTTCAAAACCTATAACCGATATTACTAAGATATTGAACGCTGGAAGTCAGTCTGGGTAGAGACTTGAAAGTGTAATTCGCAAGCTTGGAATTAACGAAAGTGACCATCAATATCTTTCGTAAAAGGATGAAGAGTTGCTGACTAAATGATTTGTAAACTAGGCTTGAAGAGATGGAATGAATTTACCCACTCTGAAGGGTAAACACCGTACCCCCCAGAAATGCCAAAAGATACGCCAGCATGAACCAAAAATTAGGCCAACGCAGATGGGTCAGACAACTCTCCGCATTAGTGGTTGGTGTTTTACTATCCCAGTCTCTGCCGGTTTTGGCTGAGTCTAAAGAGGAAAATGTATCCTATAGCGAATTTCTTGAGCATATAGAAGCTCGTAGGATCAAGACCGCGAGGATTTACGAAAAGCAGCGGATTGCCGAATTCACACTCAAAGATCAGTCGGAAGAAGATGAGTTTTCCAAAGTGATCTTGTTTGAAAAGGATCCAGAACTCTATAGCCTCCTGCGTGAGAACAAGATTGACTTCGAGCAAGTTCCTGATCCGGGTGACAATCCGCTACTCGGGATTTTGACGCAGTTTTTCTTCATCATTATCATTATCTTTCTGTTTCTCGTTTTCTTGCGACGGACAGCGGGCTCTAGTAGCGGCCCAGGCCAGATCCTTAACTTTGGCAAGTCCAAGGCGCGCTTTCAGATGGAATCTGAAACTGGCGTTACCTTTGTGGATGTAGCGGGTATCGAAGAAGCCAAGGAAGAACTACAGGAAGTGGTGACCTTCTTAAAGCAGCCAGAGCGATTTACGGCTGTTGGGGCTCGAATTCCCAGAGGTGTTTTGCTGATCGGACCTCCTGGCACTGGAAAAACGCTTCTAGCCAAGGCGATTTCTGGAGAAGCAGGGGTACCGTTCTTCAGTATTTCAGGCTCAGAGTTTGTAGAAATGTTTGTGGGTGTGGGGGCCTCTCGGGTTCGCGATCTGTTCAAGAAGGCCAAGGAAAATGCCCCTTGCCTTGTGTTTATCGATGAAATCGATGCTGTGGGACGGCAGCGGGGCGCAGGGATTGGCGGCGGTAATGATGAACGGGAGCAAACCCTCAACCAGCTCCTCACGGAAATGGATGGTTTTGAAGGCAACACTGGCATTATTATCATTGCGGCCACCAACCGGCCAGATATCCTTGACACAGCACTGCTTAGACCAGGCCGTTTCGATCGCCAAGTCACCGTCGATTTACCTGCTTTCAAAGGTCGCCTCGGCATTCTGGAGGTCCACAGTCGCGAGAAAAAAATTGCGCCTCAAGTCTCCTTGGAAGCGATTGCCCGCCGTACACCTGGTTTTTCCGGTGCAGCGTTGGCGAATCTACTGAATGAAGCGGCGATTTTAACCGCTCGTCGTCGGAAAGATGCCATCACTGAATTAGAAGTGGATGATGCTATTGATCGCATCACTATTGGGTTGGCCATGGCTCCCCACTTGGACAGTAAAAAGAAGTGGTTGATTGCCTATCATGAGGTTGGTCATGCGCTGCTGGAAACCCTTTTGAAGAATGCCGACCCGCTTAATAAAGTAACCATCTTGCCTCGATCTGGAGGTGTAGGTGGTTTTTCTCAACCGATTTATAACGAAGAACGAGTCGATAGTGGCCTGTATACACGGGCGTGGATTCTCGATCAAATCACGATTCTGTTGGGCGGTCGTGCCGCTGAGGTGGAAGTGTTTGGCGATGCCGAAGTGACCATTGGTGCTAGTAGTGATATCAAGCAAGTCGCTAGCCTGGCACGAGAAATGGTGACTCAGTTGGGCATGTCTGATCTGGGCTATGTGGCCCTAGAAAGCGGTAACGGTGGAGATGTCTTTTTAGGCGGCGACTGGGGGAATCGAGCCGAGTATTCTCAAGAAATGGCCGTTCAGATCGACCGACAGGTCCGTGACATCGTCATGTACTGTTACGAAAAAGCCCGACGAATGCTACGAGAGAATCGCAGTTTGGTCGATAAGCTGGTGGAGGTACTTTTAGAGCGAGAAACGCTCGAAGGAGAAGAATTCCGGCAGATTGTCCTAGATTATGGGCAAACGGTAGATAAGAAACCCATTCTGCCAGAGCCATTGCCACCCTTACCCATCCTGTCCTAGGGATATGAATTGATGTTGTGGCGGCCTTGCAGATTTTGAGTCCTCGCTCTGCTTACGTGTTAGTGGCCCATGGGAGTCGTGATCCACGATCTCAAACTTCACTGCATCAGCTCGGTCAAGGGGTACAGCAAGCCTTACA
Source organism: Acaryochloris sp. IP29b_bin.176 (assembly GCA_028285315.1). Taxonomy (GTDB): domain Bacteria; phylum Cyanobacteriota; class Cyanobacteriia; order Thermosynechococcales; family Thermosynechococcaceae; genus Acaryochloris. The sequence goes on along the minus strand of JANQPU010000108.1, from coordinate 8,851 downwards.
AGCTGTGTCCAGTCAACCCCAATGGGTTAAAACAGCCACTTTAGAGTTTGGGCCAGTACCGTTGAAACAGCAAATCTGTGACTGGGGACAGCGATTGCAGCAGATTGACCAACTGGTAATTTTGCCGTTGTTTCTGCTGCCAGGCACCCATGTCAAAGTCGATATCCCTGATGTTGTGTCTACCGTGCGACAGTTTTTGCCTGAGTCAATGGGCATTGAAGTGCGATCGCACCTTGGTAGCCACCCAGAAATCTTCCGAATCTTACAGGCAACTATGCCCACCATTGATATAGACCGCTGGATTCTACTCGCACATGGTAGTCGTTATCCTGGCGGCAACCAGCCCATTGAGGGATTGGCGAATCAACTAAACGCTACGCCAGCCTATTGGTCGGTTCCCCCCAGTTTGCGACAAGCGGTGACTCAGTTAGCGACTCAACCAGGTTTAAGGATCGGTATCAAACCCTATTTTTTGTTTACGGGCAGTATCATAAACACCATTTCGCGGGAAGTGAGTCAGCTAAAATGTGATTTTAAGCACATAAAGTTAACTTTTTCTTCACCCTTAGAGCCGAGTGCTCAACTCGTTCATTTAATTCAAGATTTAATCACTGCCTAATTGTTTTTTCTTTCCTCTTCAGATTGTCTATGAAAGTTGATTCTTCCCAGGCACAAACTGACTGTTGCGGGAAAGTTTACCTAGTGGGAGCTGGTCCGGGTGACCCAGGGTTACTCACGCTTAAAGGTAAGACCCTTTTAGAATGTGCTGATGTGGTGATCTACGATGCCCTCGTTAGCCCAGAGATCTTGGCCATGATTAGTGCCCAGGCGGAGAAGATCCATGCGGGCAAACGTCGCGGACAACATTCTCTGTTACAGGCAGAAACTACCCAGCTACTGATTGATAAAGCCCAGACCCATGCTGTGGTAGTGCGATTAAAGGGCGGTGACCCCTTTATTTTTGGCCGGGGTGGGGAAGAGATGGAAGACCTGATTCGAGCAGGGATTTCAGTAGAGATTATTCCCGGCATTACCGCCGGAATTGCGGCCCCAGCCTATGCAGGCATTCCGGTTACCCATCGCCACTATAGTTCCTCCGTTACCTTTGTAACGGGGCATGAGCCAGTTGAAAAATATCGGCCTCACGTCAATTGGAGAGCGATGGCTGAAGCCTCAGAAACACTCGTGATCTACATGGGTGTACACAACCTACCTCATATTTTGTCAGAACTCACAGCAGCAGGGAAAGATCCAGACACACCCATTGCATTAGTTCGTTGGGGGACTCGCCCTGATCAAGAGGAGCTGGTGGGGACTTTGGCAACCATTTTGAGTCAAATGGCAGCGGCCCAATTTGAGGCTCCGGCAGTGGCGGTGATAGGGAACGTCGTTAATCTCCACTCTCTGCTAACAGAGAGTCGCCCACAGTCTCTCCCTAGACGGTAGAGTATTAAACGACCGCTACACAGGCTGTTGTTGTGACCTCCACTATTGCCCAACAGATTATTGTTCCTTTAGATGTACCATCAGAAGCGGATGCGATCGCATTAATTGATCGCATTCCTCAAGTACAGTTTTGGAAAGTGGGTTTAGAACTCTTTGTCAGTTGCGGTCCTAGAATCCTAGAACAACTCAAACAGCGCCAAAAATGTATTTTTCTAGACCTCAAATTTCACGATATTCCCAATACTGTAGCAGGTGCTTGTCGAGCTGCTGCCACCTATGGAGTCGATCTACTCACCATTCATGCCACGGCGGGTCGTCCTGCCCTATCTGCTGCCCAGCAAGCATTACAAGCAGGTGCCCAGCAAGCTCAAACTCACCCGCCCAAACTAATCGCGATTACCGTTCTGACTAGCCTCTCGATGCGAGAGCTAGCCTTAGATTTAAAGATTCCTTTAGAGCTTCCCGAATATGCTCTGCAAATGGGGCTCCTCGCCCAGGATGCAGGTTTGGATGGGATTGTCTGTTCTCCCCAGGAAACGGAACAAGTCCGTCAAGTGTGTGGGGAGGAGTTCCTGATCGTTTGTCCAGGCATACGTCCTCAAGGCTCAGCGACGGATGATCAAAAACGAGCCATGACACCCACTGCAGCGATCCAGGCAGGTGCCAACTATCTTGTCATTGGCCGTCCAATTACTACTGCTGCTGATCCGCAACAAGCCTTTCAAACGATCTGTGCTGATCTAGCGAGTGTATCTCCCTGAGGAATAATCCTGCCGTATCATCAGTTCGTGTAAGAGCAGCATCGTCACCGCTTTTTGTCGCAGGGTCTGTCAGCTGGGCAAGCCTATTCTGTCTGAGTTCAGGATCAAAATGGGTGTACTAAACATGAGTGCGAGTGTCAATGACCATTTCTGGTGATTTAGGGAGCCCGTGATTTCGCGACGATGACCTACAGTTTAAGAATTTTAGATTTACCCGAAAGTGATCGCCCTCGTGAACGCCTCATCACCCAAGGAGCAAAATATTTAACCCATGCAGAATTGCTAGCGATATTACTGGGCACAGGTCAAGGCCCCGGTAAGCTGTCTGCTGTCGGTTTAGGTCAACATGTTCTGCAACATTTCAGCGAACATCAGCAAGATCCACTCCTAGTTTTGCGAGATGTGAACGCCTCCGAACTAACCAAAATTGCGGGTATCGGTCCGGCGAAAGCAACGACCATCCTAGCGGCAATCGAATTGGGCAAAAGAATTTGCCAAGCCCTTCCTCCTGAATTGACCGTTATTGACGATCCGGCGGTTGCAGCAGCAGCCCTAGCAGGTGAGCTAATGTGGCAAGCCCAAGAACGTTTTGCTGTTCTTCTCTTAGATGTCAAGCATCGATTACTCGGAACTCAAGTGGTTAGTATTGGCACGGCCACCGAAACCCTCGCGCATCCCCGCGACATCTTTCGGGAAATTATTCGAAAGGGGGCTACCCGAGCGATTGTGGCCCATAACCACCCGTCTGGCCAGACGGATCCCAGTCCTGAAGATATCGAACTCACACGGCAGTTGCTCTCTGGAGCCCAAATCTTAGGCTTACCGCTGCTGGATCATCTCATTCTGGGTAACGGTGAGTTTACTAGCCTCCGCCAAACGACATCCCTTTGGAGTGACTGTCCTCAAGCGGAGTAGCACTCCCGTTTTGTTCACAATTACCAATATAGGATGGACTTTCTCCCCCCTGCTTTGAGGGCATTAAGTCTTTAGGGAATAGGGATGCCTTGTACGATATGATGATTGAGGGTCACTACTGGCTTGACTATAAAGACTAATAATTGAACAAAGGATAAGACGCAGTGATTAGAGTAGCGATCAACGGGTTCGGGAGAATTGGACGGAATTTTATGCGATGCTGGCTTCTGCGGCCTAGCAGCAACATCGAGATTGTCGGATTGAATGATACTTCTGATCCCAAGACAAATGCCCACCTGTTGACCTATGACTCTATGCTGGGTCGTTTAGATGCAGACGTTAAAGCAGTTGATAATACCCTTGTCGCGAACGGCAAAGTCATCAAATGTGTCTCTGATCGCAATCCTGCCAATTTACCTTGGAAGGATTGGGACATCGATCTGGTGATTGAATCAACGGGTGTTTTTGTAACCAAAGAAGGAGCTGCCAAACATCTAGAGGCTGGAGCTAAGAAAGTCTTGATTACAGCACCGGGTAAGGGTGGCGTTGGGATGTATGTGGTTGGGGTTAACCATGAAGCTTATAATCCCAATGAGCCGATTCTCAGCAACGCCAGCTGTACCACAAACTGTTTAGCTCCTGTGGTTAAAATCTTGCATGAGCAATTTGGGATTGTGTATGGCTTGATGACTACAACCCATAGTTATACCGGAGACCAGCGGATTTTGGACGCCAGCCACCGTGATCTTCGTCGTGCCCGTGCTGCTGCAGTCAACATCGTTCCCACATCAACTGGTGCAGCCAAAGCAGTGGGTACTGTTATTCCTGAACTCCAAGGCAAGCTCAATGGCATTGCCCTGAGGGTGCCAACTCCCAACGTTTCTGTTTGTGACTTTGTAGCTCAGACTGAGAAGCCAGCCATTGCTGAATCCGTGAATGAAGTGCTAAAGCAAGCCTCCGAAGGCACCATGAAAGGCATTATTGCGTTCAATGAAGAGCCCTTAGTATCGGGTGACTTTAAAGGTCATGATTGCTCATCGATTGTGGACGCCTCCCTCACCATGGGAATGGGTGGCCATATGATCAAGGTTGTTGCTTGGTATGACAACGAGTGGGGCTATAGTCAGCGTGTGCTTGACTTAGCTGAGTACGTTGCCCAAAAGTGGTAAAAACAGCTCTAAACTTGTGAAGCCTGGGCTAAGATAATCCCATTTCGGTTTAAGCCCATTTTTGAACTGCTTCTACGAAGGAATGCAAGGTTCAACCCATGACAGAATCAAGATTTCAGCTTGTCCTGCCTCAGGTTATAATAATCAACCCTTACCTTGTGCAGAGGTGAGGGTTTTCGGCTTTAAAAGGACACTCTTGGTGAACTCAGACACCTGTTCTATTAAGAGAGAATCTATGAACCCATCCGACTAGCCGTTGCCAGGGGTCGAGGTCGAGTCTTAGAGTCAATCGTGGCTGTCAATGCTGAACTTAAAGGAGCACGGCCAAAGCGTTCTTCTAAAATATCCATTACCTCTCGCCCAAAATCATTGGGATTTTGCTTCCAAGCTTGCAGGCAGACTTCCCCAAACACGGATCCCATCGGCTCGGGATTCCAGAGCAACTTCTTGGCCGTCCACGGCATTAAGCTCATAGGATTATAGCCTGGCTTTAGAATGTCATTCTCGAAAGCATATTCTTCTAGATGGGTATGGGGTTGGAGACCAATAAAGAAAATAGCAGGTTCAACCTTATCTGCACCAAAGATCTTTTCTAGCTCCCGATGATAAGCAATGGTTTGGCGAATCGTGTCAGGTCGTTCATCAATCACATTGAATGAGTAATTGACGGACACTAGATCATTAAAACCTGCAGCTTTCAAATCTCGGCAATTTTCTAGAACAGTTCGCAGATTGTATCCCATTCGCATCTTGCGGACGAGTTCTTGGGATCCACTTGTGATCCCAATTTCGAAATAGTTCATCCCTGTTTGCACCATCAGATCACAAAGTTCAGGGGTGAGATTATCCGCACGAATGTAGGCAGCCCAGTGAATGTCTGTCAGACCCGCATCCACAATTTTCTGGAGAAGTTCAACCGCATCAGGGATGTAGCGTCGAGCCGGAATAAATTGAGCATCTGTGAACCAGAAGTTGCGAATACCGCGATCATAGAGCTGTTGCATCTCAGCCACCACTTCATCCGCTGGATTGACCCGCACCCGTTTGCCTTCAATGACGGTGTAGACGCAATAACAACAGTTATGGGGACAGCCTCGCTTGGTCTGCACCCCAACGTAGAAGTCCTGGGACTCAAAGTAATATTCAAAGTCAGGCCAAATACTTTCAATGTAGGGATAATCACAGGCCGTTTTTTCGATTTCAGTCGGCCATTCATGGATCATGCGATCGCGGGGTGGTTTCTCCCCTACCACATAGCAACGCTCGTCTCGGAATTCTTGCCCCGTCAGTAGTTTTTCTAATAGAGCCTCTCCCTCCCCAACGGATACAATGCTCCCCTTCGGGAGCTGAGTCCCCAGTTGCTCATAGAACACACTAACGGCACCACCGCCGACGATAGTCTGTGCCTCAGAACAATATCGTCGCGCCCGTTTTAGTCCTCGCTTAATTAAACTTGAATTTCTCCATAATTCCGCATAGTACGCCAGAAAAACCCTTAATCCCCCGAACGCTCCTTTGAGTTTTGTCCAGGGATTTTTGCCATAGTACAGTTCAAAGGCATGCTGAAGAGGGTTGCCTCCTCTTCCACCTACTGGAGCATAGATTTGAATATCCCGCCAAGAAAAAACGAGGAGATCAGGCTGAAATTCATCAATACACCGATCTAAAGCTAGATTGAAGTCCAGTGGTGGCACTGTGCCCAAGTCAAAGATGCGTTGCTCAATATGCGGCAAGCATTTGTGGATATGATCAGCAAGGTAAACAACCCCAATTGGGAAAATAGGGTTACAGGGTAGGCGAATGTAGAGGATGCGGGGATTGTTCATCACGCCTTGAGAGACAGTTAAGGTTTACGGTGGGCGATACCTGAGTTGTATATCTTAATCATAGTACTGAGTTGCCCTGGAGTGTGTGTCTTGGTACGGGCCCTGTCAATAGCTCAACCAACCGATCCCTAGGTTCTTAGTTAGATTAGAATGGTTTAGTTTGATTCCAACTTAAACCTAACAGTCATCAATCCTAAAGAAAAAGTAAAAATACTTGCTTTTTTGACGAAGTAAATCGATTAAGTAACCATATTTACAGCGGTCGGGGATCAAAGGATGTTAGCTTAAGTTTGCGTTAAACACCCAATAAGAAAGCCCCATAAATTTACCCTTTCCGTGAGTTACCATGCCACAAGTCATCGATCCCCTCCCTCCTAACGATCCAGACCTAATCGTCTGCTGCTATGTCAACGCCTCGAGTAAAATTCAAGTTGCTCGGATCACTAACATTCCCAATTGGTATTTTGAGCGCGTTGTTTTCCCTGGACAGCGACTGATGTTTGAGTCTCTACCGGAAGCTCAGTTAGAAATTCACACGGGAATGATGGCAAGTGCAATATTGTCAGATACCATCCCTTGTTACCGGCTTCGATTAAACCAAAGCGTGAGTGCTTCTAAGCAATTTTTGCAGGATGATGAAGCCAGTGGAGTTGCTGAATCTTCTAATATGATTGAATTTCCTGAAACTGCTCAGGTGTCCTGATTGACACTAAGCCTACTTTAGTAGCCACAACACCGCTCAATCGCATAAAACTTCATTAGGGGTGAGTTAAGCTCACCCCTTTGTGTTGTCAAAAATATTGAGGCAAATGACGCTAATTACTTTTGATGTTCATTTCCTCAAGAACCTATTAATTGTTGTGGGGATCTTGGGAGGAGCTACGATCTCAGATTGGCTCATGGATCGCTGGATGCAGAGGCACTTGAGCAATGCTCAAAAGTCGGGTCGAGCCATTTATCCCCTGTTGCAACGCTGTTTGCTGTTTTGCGCAAGGCTAGGGATTTGGCTAATCGCTTTTTACAATATTCTGACGCTCATACCCGCACTGCAACCTGCCAGACGTTTGTTTCTGAATGGTTTAGAAGCTTTACCTGACAAGTTATGGGAAACGTTGAACACCCCTTTCTTTGATCTAGGGGAAAAGAAAAAGCCGATTTCTTTGTTAACGCTCCTAATCTTTTTCTCCATAGCCGCTTTGGTTTTTGTGGGAGCCAGGTTATGTAGTCAGTGGCTCAAGAAAAGCATCCTGCCCCAGACCCGTATGGAACAGGGAGCACAAGCTGCAATCTCTACAATCATCAGCTATACCCTGGGTCTAATCGGTTTCATCATTCTTCTCAGATCTGTAGGGATAGATCTGGGTTCACTGGCTGTGATTGCTGGCGTTTTGGGTCTTGGTTTAGGCTTTGGTTTGCAAGAACTCGCCAGTAATTTTGTCAGTGGTTTGACACTGCTACTTGAGCAGCAAATACGGGTCGGAGATTTCGTAGAAGTTGATGGTTTGCTGGGAACCATTGAGCGCATTTCTATTCGCTCGACAATTGTCCGAACGCAGGATCGCTTGTTTGTTGTAGTTCCGAATCAACGTTTTTTTGCCAAGAATGTGATCAACTGGACCTACCAAACTCCTGAAAGTCGATTGCACCTTCCTGTAAGTGTAGCCTATGGCACCGATACCGTATTGGCCACAGAAGCCTTATTGATTGCTGCTCGTGCTGAATCACGAGTATTAAATTATCCTCCTCCACAAGTGTGGTTCAAATCCTTTGGCGACAATGCTTATGAATTTGAACTATTGGTGTGGATCAACCAACCTTGCGATTTTGAACCCATCAAAAGTTCCTTAAATTTTCTGATGGAACAAGAGTTGGCTCGTAAGAACATTCAAATTCCTTTTCCTCAAAGAGATCTTTGGTTAAAGAATCCTGAAGCTTTAACCCAAGCCTTACACTCTAAACCCGAGTCACCCTTCCCCTCAACCGCTCCGCCTACCAGTGGAGAAGCGGTCAAACCCAAGACTGGTATCAAGGTTACTAAGAATAGTACATTACGCTTCTTACTGCGCCAGGTTAGTTATTTTGAAAACTGTACGAATGCGCAACTGCGAGTTTTAATTGAGCAAGGATATCGGCAGTTCTATACACCTGAGCAAATTATTTTCCGTGAAAATGAATCTGGAGAATCTTTCTATGTCATCCTATCGGGCAAAGTAGAAGTCTTTTCCCAAAAATTAGACCGTCAAATTGCAATACTAACGGTAGGCGACTTTTTTGGTGAGATTTCCTTGCTCACTGGAGCCCCACGAACAGCAACAATGCGAGTTCTTGAAGCAACAACACTTTTTGTTGTAGACCGACAAGCATTACAAAAATTACTGCAAAATTACAAGACTCTAGCTGAAGAAATTGCCAAGTCCCTCTCCCAGCGTCAACAAGTGTTGGAAGAGCTAGGCTTGACGCAGATTAATCCTTCAGAACCAGCAGAGGCCGATCCCTTTATCTGGATTCGCCGACGGATTCAAACACTATTTGGGATATGAAGGTCGCCAGACTGGAGAACCATCCTCTCTGTCATGAGTCAAGCGTTTGACGCCAGAGCCATCGACATTTGCCTGATAAATGCCATCCCTACTCTTACAGCGGTTATTGTTTGAGTAAGCCACAATTTGATAGCCTAAGTGAGTCTCGCACGATCAGGGAATAACTGCTCATGCCTGCCCCACTATCTATTGAT
>JANQPU010000089.1 GCA_028285315.1 Acaryochloris sp. IP29b_bin.176 | reverse complement strand
TAGAAAGCGTTAGCATCATTCTAGTGGAGGAAAATTTTTACCTAACATTACCCTCTTCAACTTGAATGGAACAACCTCCCTGAAACAGCTATTGAGCCATGCGTAAATGTATCAGAGCAGAGAAAGCGACAATAGTCAGAATGACTAGCCTACAGAAACCAACTACATCCCATCAACGACTCTACAACACTGATTTCGCCAAATGGATCGATCAAGCCACTGTACTCTTAAAGCAGAGAAAATTTGACGAACTAGACATTGAGAACTTGATTGAAGAGGTAGAAGATTGGAGGAAACGCGATCGGCGTGCGCTCTGTAGCAATTTGGAAATTGTTCTGCTTCACTTACTTAAATGGCAATTTCAGCCAGAGCAGCGATCTACCAGTTGGCGTGGGTCTATCCGTGAACACCGACGACACATTTCCCGAATTCTAAAAGACTCGCCTAGTCTGAATGCTTATCTCCTGCAAGAATATGAGGACTGCTACTCATACCAATAAGTCTCCAAGAGTGTAATTTTGATTAGTGACTAAAGTAGGATAGGAGAGGATTTCACAGATTTGAGAATTACGCTTGCAGGCACAGTTTGGTATCAGGAGCACGATTACAAGCCGCCGATGAAACTGGGCTGTCCACTAATATCTTCCCGGAGATGTGTCCCTACACAATAGAAGCAACACTGGATGCAGAGTTTTTGCCTGAGAAAGATTAGAGCGAGCCTAGAGAAACCAAAAACAGCGAATATCCCCGAAACTTGAGGCTAGCAGAGTCGTATTTTTAGCGATTGGATGGTTCAAACAGCTCAAGTAACCCCACCGTACCGACAAAAAAAGTGTATAGCCCGTAAGGAATTGGAGATTGCTCGCGAGACTGGGCAAAAATGCTAGCCACAACTCCTTCCACAGTATGGGCTGTAAGGGCAAATCGTTCAAACCAAAATAAGCCTATTGGTAGAGGTGGCAAAGGACTTCCTGTCCGCAGTGTATACAAGGTCCATATTTCCACTCCCAAAGCACCACAGATCAAGATGGGGGAAAGAACTTTAATAAACGGGTAAAACTTTTTCATTTTCCTAAAGAGTGGATCGTCTAAGCGGTCCCCTGACGCCAGAGCATTACGGTTAGCCAAAACAACAATAGTTGGATAGGTAAGTTGGTTTTATCATGGTGGGCAAGAGCATAATCAAGGTATAACGGCTTTCAGTCAAAGGTTGGGACAAGGTTTAACTTCTCTTTACCTATAAGACTCACTGCACTGTAGACGACAACTCTAGGGTTTTGAAGACAACGGTACATCAAACGCTATGGCAGCTCTGTGTGAAAGGAGTTGTACGAATCCTCATTGGCGCTGACAATCAGAAACAATACGATACTTACGATTGGGACGCGGGATGCAGTGCCCTCCGCAATCCAGATCTAACCTATCCCCAGTACTATCGCATCCCCAACTTTCATGGTGTAAAAAGCGGTTATCTCTGCAAAGAGGCTGCTGTCACCTACGATGCTGTCACCGCCTTTGCCTCCCCACCCAATGAAACTCACCTCCGACAGCAAGTACTGACATCCATTCGCGGCAAGCCTCAACAGATTCTTGATTTGGGCTGTGGGACGGGTTCCATGACGTTAATGCTAAAAGCTGCCCACCCTCAGGCTGAAGTGATTGGTTTGGATTTGTCACCCTATATGTTGTGTCAGGCTCAGCATAAAAGCCAAAAGGCTCAACTCAATATTCACTGGCGGCATGGCTTGGCCGAAGACACGGGCTTAGAAGCTGACCATTTCGATGTGATCACAATTTGCATGATGTTCCATGAAATGCCCCCGCGCATATCTCGATTGGTCTTGCAGGAATGTCGCCGATTACTTAAACCCAATGGGCAACTGATCATTTTGGACGGCAATCAAAACCGCCTCTGCCATGCAGACTGGCTGATTCGCCTCTTCCAGGAGCCCTACTCTACGGCTTATGCCCGAGAGAGTGTGCAGGACTGGATGACTCAAGCGGGTTTTGACAACGTACGTACCCAATACCTAGGCTGGATTCACCAAATGACCACAGGGATATGTTCTCACCTGCAAGATGAGTCAACCACCAAACCATTGTTCTGCCAAACAAGATCTGCTTAGGGAACTTGCCAAATGCGGTTGTGGTAATCTGCTTCCTTGTCCACATTGATGGTGGCGTGATGATGGTCATGATGGTGGTGATGCCCATGCCCATGATCGTGACTATGGCTATGGGGTTCTTTGCCATTGAGGGCTGCAAGTCGGAACTTACATAGTTCGCAATTCATTTGTACCTGTCCCAACTGGGTTTCTAGTTCCCGCTGGCGCACAACCTGAACTAAGGCTGGATGCAATCCCATTTCCGGTAAGCAGATGACTTGGATGTTTGGATGGTTGGCTTGTTGCTGAGCCGAGATATCAAAAATCTTTTCCACCAAGGTGCCTGTAAATAGAAAATAGGGTAGGACAATAATTCGTTTAGGCTGATACAGCCGAGCCCGTCGGAATCCTTCTTCTAAGCGGGGATGGGTGATGCCAATAAAGCAGGTCTCCACCGTCTGATAGTGACTGCCTTCCCAGAGCATCCGGGCCATTTTGCTGACATCACTATTGGCATCCGGGTCGCTGGAGCCTCGGCCTACAAAGAGGAGAACCGTTTCTTCGGGGGAGATGCCTTGGGGATTATGCTCGGGGGTATCCAGTAGTTCTAACCGCTGTTTCCACAGGTCTAGAATCCCAGGTGTAATGCCAAAATGACGGCCATAGTGGTACTTGAGTTGAGGATGGCGTTTGCGAGCCAGATCTAGTTCATTAGTAACATCAAACTTATTGTGGCGGGCGGCAAACAACAAAATGGGTAGCGCCGATAGTTCGGTGTAGCCTTTCTCGACGCAATGATCAACGACTTCTTGAATGCTGGGACCCGTCAGTTCTAAAAAGCAAGGAAAAACGGGTCGAGACGGATCTAATTCTTGATAGAGGGTGGCAAAATCCAAAAAACATTGTCTGCCGTTAGCATTCCGAGTGCCATGGCCGATCATCAGCAAAGGCCGCTGTAGAGGTAATGAAGCTAGATCATCGGTAGTCGGTAAGCTAAGCGGGGCAGGTCTGACCACCAAATCCGGGATATAAGCAATAGACATAGAAAATAAGACTCCCTGCCTGTGAATCACAAGCATTAACTGAAGATTTCCCTAGAGATGACCAAGCGATCTCGTGGGTTTAAGAATAGGCCGTTAACAGAATGGTTTGATCGGACCTGGGCAAATGCCCACTGTCTACCATACAAACTCAACTCTCTAGTGGGGAACAGTCACAGAATTCTTTAAGATAGCTAAAGTACGGTGGTAAGGTGCGATTATCCTTGATCGAATGTTTCAAAATCAGGACTTTGAGTTTTTTGTATAATTCAAAACATTTTGTTTGTAGCACTAAATTTCCTGGGAACTACAAAGGGGTTATGAGACAATCTCGCTCTACTACCCAGCAAAGCGAATGCTACAGCAAGCTGAAAACATAGCCTGTGCCCGTATATCGTCTAGGTTTGTTGTATATTTGCCTTATTCAAATCCGCCGGATCCATAACCTGCGAAGAATCCACGTTCAAAAGGCACAAAATACGATGAATTCACTTCGAAATCAATCTGTTGTAATAGCGGGATATGTCCTGCCAGATGTGGTTCTTGTGGGAGAATTATGCGTCTATGCAGCAAAATCCTGCATAGACGCATTTGCCGCCAAAACAGTCTGCTTCAATATAAGCAAAGGTGATATCTGGAAATTGCTGAGACCAATCCACTAGTTGTGCTTCAAGATCGTCATTTTGAACAATTATGGTTTCAACGTCTTCATCTGTTCTCAGTAGATAAGACGTCATCTCTAGTGGTGCGAAGACAACACGGTCATCGAAGTCGCCTATACCTCGTGGACCACGGATAAAGTCCCAGATTGATTGTGCGGAGTCGAATATGTCCCCACGTTGTGCTTCGCTGACACGCGAGGAGCAAACGACATTCAATCGGAATCCCATTGGTTCTGTAGTTTGTTAGGGGACTTTAGCAGCATAACGAATAGCTATCAGAACAGTTGTATCCCTAAGCGCAAACCTCCTAAAGGCAAGCTCTCTGGAGAAGAAAAACAGTGTAACCGAGCCTTCGCACGGGTAAGCATATCAGTCGAGCATCCAATCAGGCTGCTGAAGGTGTTTCGGATCCGTATCGCAACAGGCGCAGACGCTTTAGTCTGAGACTGAATCTACTCTGTGGTTTGATTAACGCAGAGTTGGCACTACGCTCAGTTTGATTCATGCAAGAGGTCTAATGTATTAACTGATGTTTGTAGCTAATTTGGACCTTGGATCATCGCTTGTGAAAAATCTAGGAATAGTATTCTAAAAAGGTAATTGATCATTTTCCCATGATGGGAAGAGCACTATGGTTTCTTCTCCTCCCCATGCTGCCACCACCATTCGTCCTGATATCCAGCACCTGGACTTGGTGTTTTGGCGGCGACATCTGCATCAATATCCAGAACTCGGATTCAAAGAGCATCTCACCGCTGCATTTGTAGCCCAGCGCCTAACAGCATGGGGGATTGAACATCAAACTGGCATTGCCGAAACGGGTATTGTGGCTACGATCACAGGAGAGCAACCGGGACCAGTTTTAGCGATTCGGGCCGATATGGATGCCTTACCCATTCAGGAAGAGAATTCTGTCTCTTATCGGTCGCGCCATGACGGGGTCATGCATGCCTGCGGCCATGATGGGCATACAGCGATTGCCCTAGGAACAGCTCGCTACTTATCTCAGCATCGTCAAGACTTTGCGGGTACGGTCAAGCTAATTTTCCAACCCGCCGAAGAATCTCCGGGTGGGGCTAAGCCCATGATTGAAGCAGGCGTCCTCCAAAACCCTCAAGTTGATGCCATGATTGGCCTGCATGTATGGAATAACCTCCCTCTAGGCACGGTTGGGGTAAAATCGGGACCGCTGATGGCTGCCGTGGATTTATTTGAATGCAAGATTCAGGGCAAAGGGGGACATGGAGCAATGCCCCACCAAACCACGGATGCGGTGGTGATCAGTGCCCAGGTGGTGAATGCCCTGCAAGCTATTGTCGCTCGCCATGTGAATCCCCTCGATTCAGCCGTGGTGACCGTCGGACAGCTCCATGCGGGAACGGCGTCTAATGTAATTGCTGACTCCAGCTTTATGAGCGGCACCGTTCGTTACTTTGACCCTGAACTAGCTCATCTGATTGAGCCGCGAATGCAAGAAATCCTGACGGGGATTTGTCAAAGCTGGGGAGCCACCTATGACCTAAATTACTGGCGACTCTATCCACCTGTAATTAATGATGCTGCGATCGCAGATTTAATCCGCTCCGTCAGCACTGACGTCATTGAAACGCCGACAGGTGTTGTGCCCACCTGCCAAACGATGGGGGGTGAGGATATATCCTTCTTTTTACAAGCAGTTCCAGGTTGCTATTTCTTCTTAGGCTCAGCGAATGACGAGCGAGGATTCACCTATCCTCATCATCATCCTCAATTCGATTTCGATGAAACAGCATTGGCCATGGGAGTGGAAATATTTGTACGCTGCGTTGAGAAATTCTGCCGTCAGAATCAGTAAACAGCGGCAATACTAGTTGCTAGCAAAACAATCGCCTCAACATTCAACAGGTCGATGCCGCCTAGCGAGAAACTGGTCTACAATCGCTGTAATACTCACAATTAAATATTTTATTCTTACAGATAAATACAAAGTATCTGTGCTAATTTAAACCAAATTTGAATAATTCGATTGTTTTAAAGGGTTATGACTTTGGCTACCACTATTTCCACGGACACAACGGTTGTTGCGACTCCAGAGCAAGTTTCATCCGACTTGGCGGGGGAATCTGTGATTCTCAATCTCAAAACAGGGATGTACTTTGGTTTAAATGAAGTGGGTGCCAGTATTTGGAATTTACTCCAGCAGCCCCGCTCCGTCAAAGAAATCTGTGACCAAATTTTAGATCAGTATGAAGTGGAATCAGAACAGTGCGAACAAGATGTTCTGAAGCTTTTGCACGAGCTGGTTGAGTCTGAGTTAATTGAGATCAAAGATGTCACTAGTGCTTAAGTTCTTTCGGCTGCGAAGGCGCGATCGCAACTCCCTCATTAAAACCTTCATCCTGCTAACCTTGATTCGTCTTAGCCTATGGTTGCTGCCTTTTCAAACCTTACGCAGACTGCTTGACAGCATCAGCCAGTCTCCCCAGCCCCAAGACCAGCCCCCTAATCCTAGGAATGTGAATCGAGTGATTTGGATGGTTAATACCTGTAGTTACTACGTGCCAGGTCAAGTTAAATGTCTAGCACGAGCCTTGACAACTCAGGTTTTACTCCATCGTCACAATCATGACTCTCAACTCCGCATTGGTGTTACTAAAACCCCCCACGGCCAATTAGAAGCCCATGCTTGGGTGGAATTAAATGGCCAAGTCGTCATAGGTCAAGTAGACGATCTGGCACGATTTACCCCTATGCCAGCCATTCACTGATGCCAGCTATGCCCAGTTTAGATTTTTTCATCAAGCTTGGCTTGTTTGTGCAACCTAATTTTTTGGATGATGCATACTGTGATCAATTGCTGAGCACTGTCCAAACCATGCAAGGACAACCAGCTCTTGTTTTGCCCGCTAGTGAACATCAAATTCTTGCCCTACAAGATGATCCCCAGCATCGCCAAACTGAGCAATTGCAGCTCCCAGATGCAACCACCACTGTCATCACCCAAAAACTGCATCAGCTTCAGCCTACCCTCGTTAATCACTTCAACTTACCGTTAAGTGGAACCCAACGTCTCTTGCTCTATCGCTACACCCAAGGAAGTTACTTTCGGGCTCATTGTGATAGCAGTACTCAATCGGACGCGCCGCTTTTCTTGCAAGAACGTCAAGTATCGATCATCGTCTTCCTTAATTCCCCAGCAAGGGATCCTCAGCCTGGCTACTATAGTGGGGGCTCACTGATCTTTTATGGGCTGATTGATCCCTCGCAATGGCAAAGCCATGGCTTCCCATTTCCGGCTCAATCCGGCATGTTAGTTGCCTTTCGCTCTAACATTTGGCACGAAGTTCAAACCGTAACCTCTGGAGAACGGTATACCCTAGTGAGTTGGTATACATAAAGCGTAATCACCTCCCAGAACTATCAATTGTTTGCTTCAATCGACTAGGGCAGTCTCACCGATCTTGCTTCAGTAGACATTTATCTTGTTGACAGTCTTCACACCGTGAGCGCAATCCTTGGTATCTATCACCGAACAACTCCAATCAATCCAGAACACCTGGGCAAAATGTTGGATATTCTGTCACACCGAGGTTCTGATGGTGTTGGTACATGGTGTCAAGGGCTTATTGGGATAGGTCGACGACTACTATGGACAACACCAGAATCTTTGCATGAGCAGTGTCCTTTAGTGAGTGCAGATGGCTCACTGATTTTGACTGCCGATGCCCGACTCGATAATCGTGATCAGCTGATCACGAATCTTGGCCTTACTCAAACCCAACACTCTGCTAACCAGTTGTCTGACGGTGATTTAATCTTGGCCGCCTATAGCAAGTGGGGTGAGGCATGCCCCAACCATTTGCTAGGTGATTTTGCTTTTGCAATTTGGGATGCGTATCGCCAATACCTATTTTGTGCGCGAGATCACTTTGGCGTTAAGCCCTTTTATTACTACTCTGCTGGAGAGGGATTTGCTTTTGCGACCGAGATCAAGGCTCTGCTCACACTTCCCCAAGTTCCTAGCCGACTCAACGAAGCCAAAGTTGCTGAACATCTTGCGAATTTAGATAGTGACCCGACGATCACCTTTTACCAAAACATATTACGATTGCCCCCAGGGCATTCACTGACCGTTCATGCGTCTGGAGTAACGCTGCAGCCCTATTGGCAATTGGATGCCAATATTCAAGAACTTCAACTTAGCTCCACTGAAGAATATACTCACCAATTTTTAGAGCATTTTACTGAAGCGGTCCGATGCCGCTTGCGCAGCGCCTTCCCGATCGGTTCAATGTTGAGCGGGGGATTAGATTCCTCTTCTATTACATGTATAGCTCGGCAGATCTTGGATAACAGTGACAGTCCCCGAGAAACACTGCATACCTTCTCTGCAAGATTCGATCAGGTTTCTGCTTCTGATGAGCGCTCTTACCAGGATGCAGTTTTAGCTACAGGTAACTACAAATCACATATTCTGAGGGGAGATCAACTGGGACCTTTAGCCAATTACGAAAAGGTCGTGTGGCACCGCGATGCAGCAGTCATGGCAGGGAACTTTCGCTTGAATTGGGGCTTATATGAGATTGCAAAACAAAACAACGTTCGGGTGATCTTAGATGGCTGGGATGGAGATAGTACTGTTTCCCATGGCAATGAATATCTCCGAGAATTGGCTCGATCAGGTCATTGGTTAACCCTCGCTAGAGAGACCTACGCCTACGGCAAACGATACGATTTGCCATGGCAGCAAGTCCTGTTTAAGTGGTTTTGGCGGTATGGACTGCGTCCTTCGTTGGTTTCATTATTCAAGCCAGTTCAAGCCATCACACCTCTTGCTTATACTCCTCAACCCAACGCCATGCTCAAGGATCTCCCTCTTTTACCCAAATTTATTGGTCGTACGGGGCTCGATTATAAGCTCCAACACCTTCAGCTTTCCCCCCCACAAACGGAACGGGAAAGCCATTACTGGTTAATAATGGCAAATATTCACTCATCCATGTTTGATCTTTTAGATTCAGCAGGAGGGGCCTTTTCTGTAGATCTACGGTACCCCTTCTTTGATAAGCGTCTTGTTGAATTTTGTCTGTCTCTCCCTCCCTACCAAAAATTACATCAAGGCTGGGGACGATTTGTTCTGCGCAATGCTATCAGTGGAGTTGTGCCCAGAAGCTTGCAATGGCGTCCAGACAAGTCAAACCTGCAACCCAGCTTTGAGTTCACTTTCAAGACCTATGAACAATCCACTATAAAGTCGGTATTGTTTGAGCATTCGGAGACTATCGATAGGTATGTCGATGTCCTCGCTTTAAGGGATATATACCAGCGATGGATGCTAGATCAGGTATCGATTTCGGAAATTAATACTTTATGGAGGAGTGTTTCGTTAGGAATGTGGCTTGATCAAACTGGGTTGATGCCCTAATTTCAGATGTTCTTCTGAGCACAAGTCATTTTCTTGGTATCGACAACAAATATTCCCCTGTTTTTTATTTTGTATCTTAGGCGATGTGCGACTAAATGCCTGTAACCGTTGATTCCTCGTTTCCTCTGGCTAAATGTTGTGATCAGTAGCAACGTAGTATCAGTACTTTCAGGAA
>JANQPU010000053.1 GCA_028285315.1 Acaryochloris sp. IP29b_bin.176 | reverse complement strand
AGAAGGGTTGGCCGATGGGCTGTCCGTCAAGATTCCACAAGCGCAGGGTGTTGTCATCACTGCCACTGACAATGGTCTGTCCATCGGGGGAGAAGGCGACAGAATTGACAGAGGAAGTATGTCCCGAGAAGGGTTGGCCGATGGGCTGTCCGTCAAGATTCCACAAGCGCAGGGTGTTGTCATAACTGCCACTGACAATGGTCTGTCCATCGGGGGAGAAGGCGACGGACCTGACAGAGGAAGTATATCCCGAGAAGGGTTGGCCGATGGGCTGGCCCTCCACCAGATCGAAAAGATGAAGAGAACCATTTTCTAACCCTGCAACGACTTGTTGTCCATTAGGAGAAATTGCGGTTGTATAAACCCGGCTTTCTAGCGTTGCAAAAATATCGGAGGGTAATGATTTATCCATCACAGGTGAAAGCCAAGAATAGACAAATTCTTCTCAGGTTGCTCGGTCTTATTAACAAGACTGAGCATTCCAAGACAACAAGGACATTCGATCCGAAAGACAAACTCTGCCGAAGTTTTACATTGGCTTGTTGTTTAAGTTTCATCCCTGACAGGTTCCCACTGAATCTTCTCCCAGATAGAATGAGAAGACCTCTAACAGTGAATATATCTGCTATTTAGACCTAAATTATGCGTGCTTGGATATGTCAGCAGGTAACGGCACTGTCAACCTAGCCTCGACCCGCGATGACATCTTTCATTTCTCGCACGGCCTGCTCCAAACCCACCAACACCGACCGACTAATAATCGTATGGCCAATATTCAGTTCTTCCATGCCCGGTAGGCAGGCCACGGGATAGGTATTCCAATAGGTCAAGCCATGGCCCGCATTGACTCGAAGTCCTAATGCAAGGGCGCGATCGCATCCCTGTTTCAGTACCGCTAATTCTTGGGCCTGCTGGGCTTCACCCTTAGCTTCAGCGTAAGTCCCCGTATGCAGTTCAATAAACTTGGCCTGCACTTGAGCTGCCGCTTCTATTTGGGTAGCATCGGCATCGATAAACAGACTGACGGGGATATTGGCAGCTTGTAAGGTCTTCACCACATCGGCCATATGGGCTTGTTGTCCCACGATATCTAGGCCTCCTTCGGTGGTTACTTCCTCCCGTTTTTCCGGGACGAGGGTGATGTAATCGGGTTGGATACTGAGTGCGATCGCAACCATTTCTTCCGTTGCCGCCATTTCCAAATTCAAATGAGTACGAACCGTTTGTCGCAATACCTCGACATCTCGATCCTGAATATGCCGCCGATCTTCCCGCAGATGAACGGTAATACCATCCGCTCCCGCTAATTCCGCTAAAACGGCTGCTGCCACTGGATCGGGCTCAACGGTGCGACGGGCTTGGCGAATAGTGGCCACATGATCGATATTGACACCAAGGGTAGGCACGATAACACTCCTGGCTAGGGGGAAAATTAATTATAGGGTTTATTGCGGGCGACGGAGCATGGGATAGAGCGTCGGTGAATTCCCAGCTTGAACGGTACCTAATACCTCAAAGCCATGCTTTTGGTAAAGTGCAACATTGCGAGCATTCGTGGCTTCTAAATACACCAGCTCTTGCTGCTGGTCGCAGATGGCGAGGGTGTGAGCCAGTAACGCTGCACCATAGCCTTGCCCTTGACAAATGGGATCAGTACCGATGATGACTAAATGCCAGTGGGGTTCTTGGGGATGGTGCCCACCGAGCTGTTCCAGAAGGGACAATATGGCCGCTTGATGGCTGGCTTCAACGCCCTGCTGAATCAAACTCACCAGTGATGATTCATCTGGTTGAGCCGTGGGAGGTAGCCAGAGCGCAACCGCACCAAACCCCTCTGTATAGAACGCAGTCGACTGCTGAAAAGCAGCTCCCCCAAAAGCTTGAGCAAATAGTGGTAAGCCTTGAGCATATTGAGAGGGCTGCGGAAATATCCACCGAATGGCTGGATCATTGCAAAAGGCCAAGGTCAGGACTGCCAGACAATCCGCTGCTTCTTCTAAGGTGGCTGTTTTGATATTGGGAGGTGCCAACGATCTGCTCCTACGTCATCTTCTTACTTCCAGCCCTGGTTCGCTTGCTCTAAGACAAACTGTGATAGGGTTTCAATTTGAATATCATTGAGCTTTTCTTCATACCCCGGCATATTGTTTTGCCCCTTTGAGACTAATTGGGTGAGCGGCTCCAGAGTGTCATAACCATCCCGTTCTAGAGATTTCAGCTTTAAAGTTTTACGGCGACGAACAATGTTGCCCCCTTGGGGATGGCAGCCTGCACAGTAGTTTTCAAAGAGCACTGCTCCATCAGTAATCTCAGGTGGAGCAGCCCAGGCAGAAGAGATATTCACCCCTAACCACACCACCATTAGACCCACCAATAAGCCTGCTTTTTGGCAAATGGCAATAGAGGAACGGAGTAACTTCACCAAGACATAGCCCAATTCAGCATTCAACTCCATTGTTGTTCTCTGTTGGATGACAAGCAACCTGATTTGCCAATCTTTATGCCGTCTTAATCCCCAGCCCTAGATATCTTGCGCAATCGCTGCTGTAATCGCGGCAGAATGGCTTCATACTTTCTCAATCTGGCCCAGTCTTTAGCCGTCGGGTGAGCAATGCGATGGAGATTCATATTGTCCTTCATATCGGCAATTTTGACCCGTAGTGCGATTGGGTTGGTCATCACTCTGCTCAGATAAACTTCATAGGGTTCATCCTCGCGTTTGGTAATTGCTTCAATCGCCGCCACAATCTCCTCGGGAAACCCTGCCTCAGTTAGCTCCATCAGCGTTAAGGCCGAGTCTTCCACTGCATCATGGAGGACACCCACAATTTTTTCAGTCAGCGTATTCCCCGCCTGCATCACCCGCAGGGGATGGTCAATATAAGGGTTGCCCGCTTTATCGACTTGACTGGCATGGCATTGTCTTGCGATCGCAATCGCTGTAATCAACAAATCTTCTAAAGAACGGGGCTGGACAAGGGTAGACATGATCTGTGATGCAAAGGCTAAGAAAATCCCTCCAGGCTTGAAAGGAGTATCGACTCTATCCTAGCGGCAGAGCCAAGGCTTTCAAGATCTAGAGGGGGAAGTGTAGTGAGCGACTTTGGGGCTGAATCCATGCCCAAGACTTTACTGAACCGTAGACTCAACCGACGAGGCAACCACATCTACAGTCACGCTCTCATCGGGAATAATCGCCAGTGGTTGGGTGGGCAAATCTGAGGTATTTTCAGCATCCGTGGCATTGACATACCAGTTCTTGAGAGACTGTAGACCTCGCTTCATGGATTTGTAAGAGTCACCATACTGGTCCGTGAATTTGGTGTCAACGCGCGTTACCTGCTTTTGGAGCGGAGGAGTCAGGGTATTTTTAATCGCTGTGGCGATAGCTTTGAAGACTCTTTGCCAACGCTCCCAGGCAGATCTTGGGTCTGTCTCTTCTCCCCACGCCTCTTTGAACGTATGAGCAGCTTGATTACGCTTTTCCTTCAGATCTGCAACTACTGTGGAAGACATTTCAGCCGCCAAAGGGCGGACAATGGTATATCCTTCTTTTAATTCTGCTGAAGTTTGAGAAAAGGCATCCTTGAGGATCTTGCCAATCCGTTGGCTGCGGGTACCACTTTCAGTTTTGATTTGGTCAAAGGTCTGCATCATGGGGGTGGTGTTATTCATGTCCATCCGTAAAATCTCCTGCGCTGCAAGTCTGGAATCGTGGGGCTACTAAGCAACGGGATTCGCTTCAATATCAATCACGTTTGCGGTTTCAAATGTTTCTTCTGAGGTGCGGTTTTTCTTGTTTTCCAACATCAGTTGGCAGACTTCAGAAATCAGCAAGGTCGCCAGCACACCATCATCAATCCAACCCACGATAGGTAAAGCATCAGGGGCAATATCTAAAGGGCTTACCAGATAAAAAAGCGTGCCAGCTATCAGAGCCCAACGATATTTTGGATGACGAATGCCTTTACGAAAGGCGGTTTGAAACATATTGATGAGGGAGGTCTGTTTCATCAAAGATCCTGTACTTCAGTGGTTTCATTCTCACAGACCCGCCTAAAAAAATCTGGTGCAGATTACCCGCAAAGATGGAGTAAAACTACACCGAATCGACCGTATACGGTTTTCCTCTTGCAAAAGCTAGGATCCTTGCCGGAGCTTCTCTAAAACACTTTGATCTTCCATGGTTGAGGCATCTCCGGCAATGTCCTCACCACTTGCTAAGTTTCGCAAGAACCGCCGAATGATTTTGCCAGAGCGCGTTTTCGGTAAGGCATCGGCAAAGCGAATCTCGCCAGGACGAGCAATGGCCCCAATTTCGTTGACAACGTGCTGTTTGAGTTCGGTTTTGAGGTCATCATTGGGACTATGGGTATGCTCTAAGGTGACAAAGGCACATACATCTTCCCCCTTGAGATCATCAGGACGACCAACGACGGCTGCTTCTGCCACGGCGGGGTGCGACACCAGGGCAGATTCAATCTCCATTGTTCCCAAACGATGCCCAGACACATTGATCACATCATCGACGCGGCCCATGATCCAGAAGTAACCGTCTTCGTCTCGACGGACACCATCACCTGCAAAATAGACATAATTGCCGTCTTTGGGCGGGATATGCTCCCAGTAGGTGCGGCGGAATCGATCGTCATCGCCGTAAACGGTGCGCATCATGCTGGGCCAGGGATGACGAATGACCAAATAGCCGCCGTCATTGTCGGCTACGGGGTTGCCGTCTAGATCGACAACATCGGCCAAAATACCGGGGAAGGGACGAGTTGCGGATCCAGGTTTGGTGGGGGTGGCACCGGGTAGGGGTGTAATCATAAAACCACCGGTTTCCGTCTGCCACCAGGTATCAATGATCGGGCATTGACCACCACCAATGACCTGCTGGTACCAGATCCAGGCTTCGGGGTTAATGGGCTCACCCACGGTACCCAAAACTCTGAGAGAAGATAAGTCTCGGGCCTGGGGATGCTGATTGCCCAGTTTAATAAAGGCGCGGATGGCAGTGGGAGCCGTGTAGAAGATGTTGACCCCATATTTTTCCACCACATCCCAGAAACAGCCTGGATTGGAGGTCCGAGGGGCTCCTTCGTACATCAGTGAGGTAGCGCCATTGGATAAGGGGCCGTAGACGATATAGCTATGTCCGGTAATCCAACCCACATCTGCCGTACACCAGTAGACGTCGGTATCCTTGAGGTCAAAGGCCCACTTGCAAGTCATATGGGTATAGAGGTTGTAGCCACCAGTGGTGTGAACCACTCCCTTGGGGCGTCCGGTAGTGCCGCTGGTGTAGAGAATAAACAGCATATCTTCACTGTCCATCGGCTCGGGAGGACAGTCTGCTGAGGCTGTGGCGATCAATTCATGCCACCAATGATCACGACCGTTTTCCATCGTGATATCCGCTTGGGTCCGTTGCACCACCAAGACATTTTGGACGCTGGGCGCACCGTTATTGGCAAGGGCTTGATCGACCGCTGCTTTCAAGGGAACAGCTTTGTCTTTACGGAAGCCGCCATCGGCAGTAATGACCAGTTTGGCTTCGGCATCATTGAGTCGATCCTTCACTGCTTCGGCACTAAACCCCCCAAAAACTACCGTATGGGGAGCACCAATGCGGGCACAGGCTAGCATGGCGATCGCAGCTTCCGGTACCATCGGCATGTAAATTCCGACCCGGTCCCCTTTACTCACCCCAAGCTGCTTGAGAACATTAGCGGCCTGACAGACTTCCCGATGCAGTTGGGCATAGGTCAGAGTGCGAGAATCACCTGGCTCTCCTTCCCAAATCAGGGCGGCTTTATTGCGTCGCCAGGTCTTGAGATGTCGATCGAGGCAGTTATAGGTGATATTAAGCTTGCCTCCCACAAACCATTTGGCGAAGGGGGGTTGCCAATCCAGCACCGTATCCCACTTCTCAAACCATTCCAGTTCCTTTTCTGCGAGTTCAGCCCAGAAAGCTTGTGGATCAGCTTCCGCTTGGGCATAGAGTTGCTCATATTCTGCCAAACTTTTGATTTCGGCCTGGGCTGCGAGATCGGTAGGGGGTGAGAACAGCCGTTGTTCTTGCAGGATCGATTCAATCGTGGGTTGTGACATAGCCCTTGTTAACCAGCGTCTGGATCAATGTGCAGATGAGAGAATTTTTCTATCTGCAGTGTTTCTAATTAAGGTCGCATAAAATGCGATCGCAATTCTTTAAGCTTTTGTGATCAGTGTGCAGCAAGGTCCAAGACTGGATACACCCTAAATCTCGGCATAAACCCGTAAAAAACGAGTTCATGTTCCGATCATAGACGCTATCTATTGGGTAGATGACTTGCTGTCTTTCAGTTCAATACGGTATTCTTTGGGTAGAAAAAATTGCTAAAATTTCGAAAATATTGAGAAATTATTAACACTATCTCTCTAGCAGAATTCAGTTTTATCGCAATTTTTAAGTAAACATTTAAATTGATTAAGGCGTAAAAGAAATGCTGGTAAAATTCTGCGTTTCATCTTCTATTATTTGTCTTACCCTAATGAGTGCCACCTTAGCCAGCCATGCGCAAGCTAGTGACTTGGCGACAGAGGAGCCAGCGTCGATTGGCAGCAATTTCATACGAGATGCAGAAGTCTTAGGGCCGTTCGCTCCGGCAACACTCCCGACGAATCCCCCAGAGGCTGCACCTGAGAATGATGTAGCGTTAACCACGTCTCCCTCTGTGGAACCCACAGAAATTTTGAGTCAGTATGGATTGGTTCGGTCTTTGAAAGGCGATCAACTTTCGGTGAGACTCATGGATGGGACAGCTCGGACCTATAAAGTTGCTGCTAACAGCGCTACGCAAACCTTTCGCAGAGGCAGTTTGGTTGGGTTTGACGTTAATGGTAATGACCAGATCACCAAATTGGCTCCTCCTCGTGTTCGCCGGGTGTTTGAAGGCACCGTCATTGTGGTTGAAGAAAATAAGCTTGGACTGGTCTCTCCCACAGGTGAAAGACTGGTGACTAGCTTGTCCACAGACAAAATTACCCAGATGAAACTTGAGCCGGGCCGTACGCTCCGAGTCACCCAATATGAAGGGACTTGGGCTACCAAGGTTTGCTTGCCGGCAGAGGATGACGATCTTGCTGCTGTGTCTCAAACTATTCCCAATTACACAGGATCTGAGCCCATCAGCAACGTCGAATTTAACTCTCCTTAACTCCGTTAGTAGGGGGTTGAGCTAGAACATCGGGGCAGAATCAGCCGATAGGGTTAGCCTGGAAACCTTCACATATATTTTTTCAGGTTTACATTCCTTCATGCCCATGCTGATATTTGTTGCCTAGATTACATGGCTGACAAAATTACCGATAAGCTTTAGGCACGATCAAAAAGTAATCGATCCTTTTTACTCCCAAGTCAATCAAACCCAACAGGAGCTAGATTTTTGATTTTTTGATCGTAGAACGAATTAAAGGTTATGAAGTCTTTATCATCTCGATTGAGGTTTCTGGCCTCATTGCCTATTGTTGCTTCCTACTCAGGAGGGACCTGTCATGAAATTCACGATGATTGCCCTGGCTAGTGCAGCATTCGCGCTACTTCCAATAGCTGCTACCGCCCAAACTCAGGTTGTGTTTGGCACTCCTACGAATCAAGTCGTGCCAGTTCCTTTCTTCATTCCCTCTGCGGGCTTCTTCAAAAACGCTTATCCCTACCCAGGGTTTTATCACTACTATCTGCTCAGCGAGGAAGTCTACAATCCAAATTATGAGTATTCATTAAGTAGTGATCTACAATACGAGTTCCCCATTGTGGGTAATTTCCAATATGAATAAGCCCTTTGAGGGTAGATTCGTCTTTAGCTGAAGTGATCCCGTTGTACTTACCCCTTGGCGTAGGGCACCTGATGCCCTCTTAGAGATACTTGCTTGGGCAATTCCCTGTTCTTGCATTGCTAAGGATACGGATTGATTGGTTTGCCATTGGGGATACCGTTTATGGTGGGTAAGCAGTTTGATTAAACTGCTCAGCCTTAACTGAATTATCCAGCCGCTTAATCTGGTTTATGCAACTCCTGTGATTTCCCAACAACTGATCCCCATCGTTGGCCCCGAGCAGGTTCTACCTTTATCAGAGACCTGCCTACTTTCCGCGCCAGAGCAGATCTTTGATGCGGACAAACTTCCCTCTCATATTGTTTTTCCCCGCACTCAAGCGGAATTAGCCGCTGTTATTGCTACCGCGAACCAACAGCAATGGCGATTGCTGATCTGTGGTCAGGCCAGCAAACTACATTGGGGTGGCTTAA
The DNA here is from genome assembly GCA_028285315.1 of Acaryochloris sp. IP29b_bin.176. Lineage (GTDB taxonomy): Bacteria > Cyanobacteriota > Cyanobacteriia > Thermosynechococcales > Thermosynechococcaceae > Acaryochloris. The sequence goes on along the minus strand of JANQPU010000053.1, from coordinate 10,147 downwards.
CCCAGCAGATTGATTTGGTAGTCTGTACCCAATTTCTCAATCACGTGGTTGCTCATGCGACTGGAGACTTGACTGTGACGGTGGAGGCAGGTCTATCACTCGCTACACTTCAGTCCCAATTGGCTGAGTTCAAGCAATATGTCGCCCTTGATCCGGCTTATCCTGAGACAGCTACCCTAGGGGGACTGATCGCAACCCGTGATGGGGGGAGCTTGCGGCATCGCTATGGCAGCCTACGAGATATGTGTCTTGGCATTACGTTGATTCGAGCGGATGGCCAATCAACGAAAGCCGGGGGCAGAGTGGTCAAAAATGTCGCTGGCTATGACTTAATGAAGCTGATGACGGGCGCTTTTGGCACGTTGGGGGTTATTGCTGAAGTCACCCTACGTCTCTATCCCACACCAGAAGTCTCGACAACGGTGTTATTGAGTGGATCTGAAGCAGAAATCACGGAGCTGACGCGTACCCTACTGAGGAGCACTTTGACGCCTACAGCAGTTGACTTGTTGTCTGCATCAGCGCTACAGACTTGCTCTATAGAGGGAGAATTGGGCTTAGCGGTACGCTTCCAAAGTTTAGAGGAAAGTGTGGTGGCCCAATGCGATCGCATTCGCCAATTTGCTCCTGGATTATCTAGTTTCACAGTTACAGCAGACCAAGATACAGACTTTTGGCAGCAGTTAACCCATCAGTTCTGGCAATCCCCCCAACCGTCAGTTCTCATGTGTAAATTTGGGGTTTTACCAGCCCAAGCCCCAAGGTTACTCGCTCAGTTTGCTGACTATTGTCGACAACAGCAGATCACTTGCCTGGGCCGGATCCATGCTGGTAGCGGCACGGGGATGTTGCGATTAGAGCATGAGGGCATCGGCAATGACCCCACACCTGCGGTTGAATGGGTCAGGGAGTTGCGATCGCACTGTCAAAACGCGCAAGGATTTTTAACTGTTTTAGAGGCCCCACCTACTCTCAAGCGCAAACTTGATCTATGGGGATATGCCGGTAATACCCTTGCCAGTATGCAAAAGCTCAAACAGCAATTTGACCCCTACAATATTTTGAATCCAGATCGGTTCGTTGGTGGAATTTAAGGGTACTCTAGCAACTGATCGCGTGTTGATGACTCATGGGGATATGTTTCTCTGCTGTGATAGAACTGAAGTACACAGTGTAGCGCTTAGATTTCTCGATTCATGGTACTGCTTGGTTAATGGCTGATATAGGGAATGCTCAAGACAGGCAGTTCCAAATTTGCCTAATCTCTGCCCCACCTTTAGCCCTATGCATCTGGCAAAAAAACTTACCTCTTGGTTAGAAACCCATTGGGCCACCCCTGCCTACGCAGGTTGGGTCATTTTGGGCCTGACCGTCTTTTTTCTACTGGCAGCCGCGAATACCTTAGTAGGCTGGCTGTACGTTTTGGGTGGGCTAGGTTTAGGACTATTGTTTGTGTCAGCGGTCTTACCGATTCGGTCTTTACAAGGAATACAGGTTGAACGACTGCCAATCTTGCCCGTTAGTGCTGGAGAATCGCTCAATCTAGGGCTCAAGCTTGCTAACACGACAACGACCGCTAAAGCGTTGTTACAAGTCTATGACCAACCTCCTAAAAGCTTAGGCGCAGCAACCTCCCACAGTATTGCTGACATCCCATCGCAATCGACCCATACCTGGACCTATACCCTCACACCGCAGCAAAGGGGGGTCTATCGGTGGCAAACGGTTCAGTTACGCAGCGCGGCTCCTTTAGGACTCTTCTGGTGTCGTCGTCGTCGCCTCGCGAAGGCTAAAGCAATTGTCTATCCCCAAATTTTGCCGCTACAGCAATGCCCACTCCTTGATCACTCAGGTCACGAGCAAGATCGGCAACGTCAAGCCCAACAGATGGGTCCTCACAATAACAATGAAGGGGTGACGCGGTCCATTCGCCCCTATCGCTGGGGTGACCCCCTCCGGCTGGTGCATTGGCGCACCAGTGCTCGCCACAATGAACTCCGTACCCGTGAATTGGAAATGTTGGCAGGTGGACAAACGCTGATTATTGCCTTGGATAGCTCTGGTGACTGGCATCCCGATCAGTTCGAACAAGCGGTGATTGCGGCTGCTTCTCTCTATGTGTATGGTCAACAGCATCAAGATCAGGTGCAACTATGGACTGCACAGATCGGGTTGCAAACGGGTCGGCAAGCGATCCTAGAAACGCTGGCTCAAGTACAATCCAAAGAAGTAGCAGTTGCACCTTTCCCTCAGCACCCTGTTATTTGGTTGACCTCAGATTCTGGCAGTATGACAGGCTTACCCACCGGAAGTTCCTGGTTTCTCTGGTCAGAAAATTTAGCTTCCCAACCGATGACATCTCAGAGCAACATCCTTCAAGGCAGGCTCATCATACCTAACCAACCTCTGATACTCCAATTGCAAGAGAGTAAGAGCATTCTCTCCCACTAACAAACCAGAGCACTAATCTGCGCGACATAGGGCAGAAGCGGCTGACAGCCCCGACAGCCTTTAAATTTGAGGAGGGCCAGCTCAACATATATGTAATCAAACAAAATAAAAATCAGTATAATCTAATACATTTTTCATCCTGACCTCAGTTGTAGGCCCCATAATTCACCTAGAACAAAATAAAAGAGTGTTAAGTAGGTCAGTACAATGAATAAGAAAGCCTTGCTTCATACTGCATTCATAGTTGGCTCTTTAGCCAGCGCATCGGCCTTAGCACAAACCGCTCATGCAGGGACATTGGTAACCTGTGGCCCCAATGGTGCTGCATCTATTGTCAAAATAGTTCCTGCAGGTTGTCGGCACTTATCAGCAACTTCTGCCCCCAAACATTCACCTGACAATCCTGTAGAAGAGTCTCGCTTGGGCTTTACCTTTAAAGCTTCTACACCAGAAGCTCAAGAAACTCAGTCTGTAGCGGTTGGTCAAAATGTCCAGCAAGAGGTCATTGCTACACATCCACAGCGCTAGTGTGGCGTTTGGGAGACCCTCATTTTCAGCTCAGTCCTCTGCATGATCGAAACAAACAGTAAGGCTGATGGGCCTAACATGCTGTTTAAGGCTGGATTCCGTTATTGTATTTACTCATCCAATGGCTAACTCGTGTCAGAAACGTTTCTAGCTGTGAAGTACGAAAATATTCTTCACTCCAGACTTGATTAGATATCCAATGGATTTGGTGGGGCGGCACAATATAGACATCTGCACATATTGTTGACTTGTCAGGAAGGACTACCGTCACAGCCTGTCGAACATAGAGGTCATCTTCGAAATAGTCTAGACGTTGTAAAGAGAGCGCATCGATGTCATGGTAAACCCTGCCAGCGGTAGCATGTTGGCCTGACTTGATTATGCCTGGATAAGTTTTATCAACGAGGCAGAAACGTTCATATCCACGTAAGAGAGCATCTGTCGCTTGAAAGGTCTGGCCCGTGACAGCTTGCATCACTTCTGGAATAGTTAGGGTTCCGTAAGTAAACAGATGCATAGCCACTGATTCAGATGCGGATTATGGGGTTTCTGGTAGCGTATCCTTAATGAGAGATTCTTCTTCTGAGTCATCACCAGCTGTGTCAGAAGAACTGCCAGGTCCTGTGGAAATAGGGCAATCGTCCAAGTTTACGTCGGCATCCGTCAAGTCTGCTCCCACGAGATTGGCGGCACAAACATCAGCGCCTTGCAATTTGGCACTCCGCAACACTGCTTGAGTAAAGTCAGTGCTAGTCAACTTCGTGTTTTCCAAATTGCTGCCGTATAGGTAGGATGCTGTTAAATTGGCATTTTCTAAATTGGCATTTTCCAGATTACTCAGCAGCAAAGAGGTATTGCGAAGGTTGGCTCCTTGCAGGTTGGCATTGCGGAGGTTGGCATGGATCAGAATCAATCCACTTAAATCAGCACCACTGAGATCACAGCCTTCACAGGAGTTGACCTGTTTTAATTGAGCGACATGTTTGGGGTCGGCGGCTAGCGCAGTGGTACCCACTGTCACTCCCAGGGCTAGTGCGATCGCAAAAACACCAAATCTCATGCGTTTTTCTTTCTTCCGTCGCGACAGGTCCAAAACGTACTGTAACAGATTGAGTTAAATGCTACGAATCTCAACGAGCCATTTTCACGGCTGTCCCTGTGGCTGTGATTAACAGCAAAACACCCGTTTCATCAATATTAATGGTGTCGGTACTCACTCGGACACCCACGACAGCATTGGCTCCTAAACGGTCTGCTCGTTTCTCTAGTTCAGAAATGGCATCTCGCTGCCCCCGTTCAAAGACTCGCTCATAGCTGGCTGTGCGGCCTCCGATAATATCGCGAATGCCTGCAAAAAAATCTCGGAGTGCATTACTGCCATATACGACTTCAGCGGTGACAATGCCGAGATAGCTTTCTACAACAGCGCCTTGAATGGTATCAGTCGTCGTAGTGAGCATAAGTTTGGTCGGAATAACTGGGATTATTCACTCAGCATAGTGCTTTCCTGGCTACTTTCAATGTGAGTTCTTTGATGGCAAGAAGGGAATTCACACCAGGAGGGTCAGGTTTGCTGTCATCATAGAAATACAAGTAGGGCAAGTTAGCTGAGGATGACCATATTTTTCTACAAAGTCCAAGATCCATACGGATGTTTTTCCAATTTTTCCTTGCATAGTATCGATTTGCAAGGACAGACCTGGCCTACCTCAGAACATTATTATCAAGCTCAAAAGTACAAAGGTACTCCTCACCAGGCTTTATGTGAGCAGATTCGCCAAGCAGCCACCCCTGAAGCAGCTGCTGCCCTTGGCCGGAATCCTACGTATACGGTGCAACCCAACTGGGATATCATCAAGCCTGAGATTATGTACACAGCCGTGCGAACCAAATTTCTGACACATTCCGCTATCCAAGCAGAACTCTTATCCACTGGAGATGAACTCATTGTGGAAAATTCTCCCTGCGATCCCTATTGGGGGTGTGGTGCTGATGGCAAGGGCCACAATCAACTAGGAAAAATCTTAATGCGAGTTCGCCAAGAGATCCGCCAGTTAATCCAAACAGGAGCGATTAGTGCTGGATGCTGACTGCCATTGTTTGGGGCATATTATTGACCACCTGTTGATCCGGCAGAATAGTTTTGGAGAGGGTCGCCGTTTGCAACTTCTCTAAGTCTACTTGGGCATAGGCCAAATTGGTGCTACTCAAGTTAGCTTGCTGAAAAATGGCATCGGTCAGTTGGGCAAACTTCATACATGCTTCGCTTAATTCTGCCATGCTCAGATTGGCGTGGCTCAGATTCACCCGATCTAAACAGGCCCCAATGAGACATGCCCCGCTCAGATTTGCGCCTTTCATAGAACTATCTTGGCAGTTGGCTTCGCTCAGATCTGCAAACATTAAGGTTGCAGAATCCAAATTAGCCCCGGTCAAATTGGCATCGCGCAGATCTGCATGATTGAGCGTAGTGCCCCATAAATAGGATCGTTGCAAATTGGCCCGCTGTAGATTAACTCGACTCAAATCGGCCTTAAGTAGATAGGTTCCGCGCAAATAGGCATCGCTTAAGTTAGCCTCAGCTAGGACGCTACCCTGGAAATTGACACCCCAGAGATTCGCACCGCAGAGCTGAGCACCTGCCAAGTTGGTATCTTCTATGTAGCTATGTTTGAAGTTGACGCCAAATAAGTATGCGCCTTCCAAATTCATATGGCTCAACTTCGCCTTCGTGAAGGTAGCACCAGATAAATTTTGCTGGCTTAAGTCGGCATTTTTTAATTCTATATCACAAAAATCTCGCTCTCCAGCGGCGTAGCGCTCCAACAGCTCAGCAACTTGCATCATGGGTCACCCTATTCAACTCCTGAGCTTCAATCTTAATCACTGGCTTCTGAGAGTGAGAAGGGTGAATATACCGATTCTGAGGGGATTGCAGTTGATCAGGGTCGTGGATCTACGGACCACAAATTATTTTTCTTGATGGCTTTTGCGGTTAACGAAAATGTCTTGCCAGGTGCCGCCCACGCCTTGCAAGATACCGCGCCCAATCAAACCTAAGCCCCGACCAATGACCTGCGTCAGGATATAGACTACTCCCCGCCCTAAGAAGGTAAATGTGGCTTGTAGTGGGGGTGCGATCGCATCCCTAGCTTCTAAGGCCAAGGTCACCAAAAAACGGATTCCCTGAAGCTGTTGTAGCTCTTGATCGCGGGAAGCATAGACGGAAATTTTCTGGAGTCCTGCTTCACTGAAGACAATCAATCCAAACTGGCTTTCAAAAATATCTTTCGGCTCCTTAAACAGCCGCCGACTTCGGTAGTGATTAGAGAGGGCATTCCGAAATCGCTCAATGTCACGCGTCGAGATTAAGGTGCGATCGTAGAAGCTTTGTTTGATCACTTCATTGGTGGCAAATCGGTTGAGCAAGGGTTGAATGACCGCATTGGCAACACTCACAACCAGGTTACTTAGGAGTGCCTCAGCCTGGAGCATGGCTTCGGGAGACCCTACCGCTGAGAGGGTATTATCGACGAGCAACGGGGCTTGAAACAGGAGATGTTCGAGCAGCTCCGTCACTAGGGGAATTTTGGCGAGAATTTCGGCTTCGACGGTCGCCTGATCTTGCTGAAGGACACTGACCATTTCAATGTCTTCTAGCCCTTGCATGTGCGTAGAAGACGATAAGGGGAGGGTCAAATACTTGCCAAAAAAATCGGCAGTTGCCTCCAACCACAAGTCTTGTAGGAGTTTGGATCGTTTGATAGCGAGTTGCGATCGCGTCACCTGTGAATAGCGCAAGTCTTCTACAACCCCTTCAAATCGCTTTAAGACGATCAAAAATAAATCCTGCCGCTTCTGGGCTTTGAGAATATCAATCTCTAACGGATCTTGGGTGCGGTTTTGGAGGCTGGTCGGCAGTTTGGCTAGCAAGGTATCCATAAGTACGGGAGCTAGTTCCGGCGAAGAAGCTAAGGAACCAGCATCACTGATCTCGGTGATCCGAGAAGGTACGACTAAATCATCTGTTTCCCAGGGGTCCACGTCTGCCCAAGAAAAGGTAGACTCGTCTACGTCTGAGGATATTTCTTCGGTAGATAGGTCACTGTGACCCTCTAAATAACGGCGAACCAGCCAGCGCACCGTCTGTAGCTCTCGCTCTCGTCCCTCGTTAACAGCTCGTTGCCATTGTGTTAAGGCTTCCCCCTGTCGCCGGGCTTGCAACTGTTCAAGAGTTTGTTCAATCTGCTGTAACCCTGTTTGCATAAACACCTGCCGCAACAGAGTAAAGGCCGTCACATCTTGGGTCGCCATACCTGGGATGGCAGAAGGTTGCTGAACCATCTGCACCTGCGCTTTCTGAGCCGCATCCCAGACTCGCTGACCTTGACTGGACCGCCGCAACTGTTGAATTAATGTGGCGGTGCCCACACTGCCTTTACAGCAGAAGCCTTCAACGCCAACTTGCCAGAGTTTGGTTAATTGATCAGGATCAACTGTCCCAGACAAAACAAACAGGGCTAGATTGGGATAGCGACCCTTGAGCTGCTGGCATAGCAGGGCATTAGCCGCTGTATCCGTCACACTACTCACATCTAAAACCAGCAAATCGAGGGATTGCGGATCAACCTTCTGGCTAGCGTTCTCCTCAGTCTGCGAGGAGAACAGCGCTAAGACTTGAGCCGGACTTTCTGCCTCTGCAACCACCTGAATATCGGGTACGGTCTCTAGGCAAGCTTTGAGCCCTGCACGAAAGATCGGATCGGTATCCGCTAACATGAACTGAAGGGGTTGTGCTGGTGTTGACGCTGTTGCCTGCTCTGTCATGCCCTTTCTGGTTTTTAGAGTCTATGCTCCTGAACTCGTTCATCGCCGTTGACCCCTGCAAGACCCTTCGTCTTGTTGAAGAGAGCGGCAGCTGCGTGGCCTCATGTAGAGGATAGTGCACTTTTAGTGGAATCGATCAAAAAAGACCTGTGGTACCCCTACGCGATAATAACCCCACTCAGATCAAGCCTTTTGTTACTTACGTCATCATTGCACTGAATGTTGTCGTTTTCATACATGAATTGAGCTTAGGTGCAGACTTGGATGCATTCTTTCGCCTATGGGCAGTGGTCCCCCAAGACTTAACGGCAAGTTTTCGCGGTGAACCGACTGCCTTACCTCATCCTGCTTGGATTACCCTCTTTACCTCTCAGTTTTTGCATGGTGGTCTCTTGCACATTGCCGGGAATATGCTGTTTCTATGGGTCTTTGGGAATAATATTGAGGACCAGCTAGGCCATGTGAAGTACCTTGTGTTTTACCTCAGCTGTGGGGCTCTAGCAGCGCTCAGCCAATGGTTTTTCAATATCAATTCTGATATTCCTTCCTTGGGCGCTAGTGGTGCGATCGCAGGGGTGATGGGTGCTTATATTATTCGCTTTCCCAAAGCGGAGGTCTTAACCCTAATCCCATTAGGGTTTTTCTGGTGGACCGTCAATCTGCCGGCGGTGTTCTTTTTGGGGTTCTGGTTTGCTCAACAGGCTTTTAACAGCGTCGCTAGCCTCAATGCACCGATGAATATGGGGGGTGTAGCTTATTGGGCGCATGCTGGGGGCTTTGTGTTTGGGGCACTACTAGGTCCCCTAATGGGACTCTTTGACGACGATCGGCCCCGCCGTTAACGTTATTGTTTTTGATCTGCATCTATGGTGAATATTGCTCAATCCGTCAAACTGATCGGGCTGATCAGTTGCTCAACGCTGTTGGTGAATTGCACCTTCTTGAAAACCAAAGCCGCTGAACCGGACGCGTTTCGACTAGAAGCAATGCCCATAGACTACCAAACCTTAGCCTCTAAGCCTGCAACCCCCTTAAGCAAAGTCTTTCAGCTTTCCTTTTATGACTATGACCCGAATTGGAAGAAAGTCGTCAAAACCATTGATGTTGCACCGTTACAATATCGAGGCAATGAACCTCATTTGGTCCTCGATAACAACGGCCGAGAATATTTGACTTATCCTGTCCCCGATCGCGTCAATGTTGAAGGTAAATCGGTCCTGGCGAATACTCCCCTCAATTGGTATGGCAAAGGTCCGGCTCTTGTGTTTGAGCGTAAACCTGGCACACTGGTGATTCCGCTCCTGCCCAATCACACCTACAAGACGGTCAAAGCAGACATCGAAAAAACGGGTGGCAAAGTCCTCGGAATTTTTGGCACCACCTTCACAGGCTTTACTGCTCAAAAAGAACCTATCCCTCTGAGCTATGTCTATTTCAATCCCAATCGATTGCCGAAAAATGCTGGCAACACCGATCTGCCCGTGTATCGTTCTTCCGAGGTGCCTGGACAATCTGCCCCCAATATCTTTTTGTCTGGCCTAATTACCTATAGTGATGGCCGGTCCGCCTATCTCGACTTTAGCGATTTAGAAGGAGAGGGGAAAACGAGTAATGAGCAGCTAGATGACATCAAAGCTCAAATCAGCAAGCAATTAGAGCAGCTCGAAGCCCAGCCCGACGTAGCGATTGTCACTATCGACACCCATGCTGTGATTCGCAAAACATCTGATATTGACGCTGTGGTGGAACGGGGGGAATACAAACGGGGTGGTCCGTTCTTGCTGCATGAGACTCAGTCTGTGGCGAGAGGGCTCCGAGTGTTTAATGATCAAACCAAAGCCTATTTAGGATCGATGATTATCCCGTCCTTACTGATGAAGGATTGTCTAGCTGTCGCTAAGCAGAAATTCGGTTCCGATGCAGTCATTCAATTTTTAGATGGGGATGCTCCCGCTGCGGCCTATTTTGAAGACTACAACCCAACCGCAGATCTAGAGCTGCAAGATCCTATCGTTCTCAATGCGTTTCGTCTGACAGCCATGAGGGGATTAGAACTGATCGTTCAATACGATTGAGTGAGTCTTGCGCATCCCAAATTCAGTTTCTTGATGTGTGCATCAGTCTTTGCCAGATACGTTGATAAATAGCTCGGTTGAATCAGGTTCACCCCATCTTGCATGCCCAATAACGGTTTGTAGTGGGCATGATAACAGCAAAATATTGACTATTGAGGAAAACAGTGTTTGATACCAATAAGTCTCCAAGAGTGTAATTTTGATTAGTGACTAAAGTAGGCTAGGAGAGGATTTCACAGATTTGAAAATTACGCTTGCAGGCACAG
>JANQPU010000044.1 GCA_028285315.1 Acaryochloris sp. IP29b_bin.176 | reverse complement strand
TTGCAATGAGTTCGTCTAGTTTTGCCCGGAAAGTACTTCCCTTGGTGATCAGTTTCCGGTATTCCACTTCAGACTGAAAGGGAAGGCAAATGGTTTTGTGTCCGAGACTGTTGAATTCCATGATGACCAAGAGTGAGGGCATCATGGACTCTATATCCTACAGAACATTGTTGGGAAAAGGGATTAAGCAGTTCACTCCACAAAATCCGAAAGAACGAGGCCTACATCACTGGAACCAGCCTGACAATTGATGGCGGCGTCAACGCCCAAGCTCTATTTCAATCAGTGAACCATTCCTCTCTATCAGTATCATGACCAGAGCCTCTCAAAAAATTAGCCTTACAACAGCCTAACCTTTGATCCAAGTTAGCTATCATGTCACCACACAAGTTCCTCAAGCTGACTCTTTAGGCTCAGATATAGGCTGTGATGCCACTCTCAGTTTTTGAACAGCCATCATTTTGTTCTCAAGCGCACAACCAATGACATCTACCTCTCAGACTCAAGACTCTTCCGAAATCCTTGTTTCTTCTGCCAGCCTTTTTCAGGTGAGAGGTGTGACCAAAACCTATGTCATGGGTGAAGTGACCGTTGAGGCCCTCAGATCAGTCGATTTAGATCTATATGAAGGAGAATTTGTTGTTTTACTAGGACCCTCCGGCAGCGGCAAATCAACCCTGCTAAATATTCTGGGGGGGCTGGATGTCCCTTCCAGTGGTCAGGTTATCTTTCAGAGACAAGACCTAACCACTGCCAACGATCGCACTCTCACCCGCTTTCGCCGCCAAAGCGTCGGCTTTGTCTTTCAGTTCTATAATCTGATTCCCAGCCTCACCGCTCGCGAGAACGTTGCCCTCGTCACTGATATTGCGCCCCAGCCCATGCATCCTCGCGAAGCCCTAGAACGAGTTCAGCTTGGCAATCGCATCAATCATTTCCCCGCTCAATTGTCAGGGGGAGAGCAGCAACGTGTTGCGATCGCACGAGCCATTGCCAAGCGTCCCCAAGTTTTACTGTGCGATGAGCCCACTGGAGCCTTAGATTTTCAAACTGGAAAACTTGTCCTCGAAGCCCTAGCCCAAGTCAATCAGGACTTAGGCACAACCACAGCGGTGATTACCCACAATGCGGGGATTGCGGCGATGGCGGATCGGGTGATTACGATGCGGAGTGGAGAGATTGTGACAGTGCAGCAGAATGAGACCAAGGTATCGCCGGGAGAGTTGGAGTGGTAGGTAAGAAAGTGATGAGTGATGAATTTTCCCCATGTCTGTTCTAGACCAAAAATTGATGCGAGATCTCCTCCACCTCCGAGGGCAGGTGATTGCGATCTCACTGATCGTCGCTTGCGGGATTGCTTGTTTGGTCACCATGCTCAGCGCCTACGATTCCCTCCAGCTCTCGCAGCAAACTTACTATGATCGCTATCGATTTGCAGATGTGTTTGTGCAGCTCAAGCGAGCACCGGATTCCCTGGCAGCGAGGATTGCTGAAATTCCCGGTGTGCAGCGGGTGCAGACGCGGGTGGTGGTAGACGTGAACTTAGACGTACCTGAGTTAAAAGAACCCGCGACCGGACGGCTTATTTCTATCCCTGAACAGCAGATGCCGATGTTGAATGATCTGTTTATTCGCAAGGGCCAATATATCGAACTGGGACGGCGGAAGCAGGTCTTGGTGAGTGAAGTGTTTGCTCAAGCGAATCAATTAAAGATTGGTAACACACTGGACGCGGTCATTAATGAGCGGTGGCAGCAGTTGCAAATTGTTGGCGTGGCGCTGTCTCCTGAATATGTTTATGAAATTAGGGGGACGGAGCTGTTCCCGGATAATCAGCGTTTTGGTGTCATCTGGATGGGCCGAGAGGCGCTAGGTACAGCCTTTGATCTGGATGGGGCATTTAATGATGTGGCATTGTCGCTGATGCCAGGAGCAAATCAGGCAGACGTCATTTTTCGGCTTGATCAATTGCTGAAACCTTATGGGGGGCTAGGTGCTTACGAACGAGCAGATCAGATTTCACATCAGTTTATTAATAGTGAAATCGAGAGTTTGGCAGCAACGGCGGTGATGGTGCCCACCGTATTTTTGGGGATTGCGGCATTTTTACTGAATCTGGTCCTGGCCCGACTGGTGAGTACCCAGCGAGATCAGATTGCGGTCCTGAAAGCCTTTGGCTATGACAATCTCACCGTTGGCTTGCATTATTTGAAGTTAGTCCTGGTAATTACGCTGGTAGGGGCGGGGCTAGGAACCGTTGTGGGGATCTGGCTAGGTGCAGTCATTACAGAGAATTATGCCCGTTTCTATCACTTTCCCGTGCTGCAGTATCGAGCTGGCATCCAGATCATTGTCACTGCCATTGGGGTAAGTGGCGGGGCCGCTGTCTTGGGCACATTTACCGCCGTTAAGCAGGCCGTGTCTTTGCCTCCGGCTGAGGCTATGCGACCGGAACCCCCGGCGATCTTTCGGCGCACCATTCTAGAACGAATGGGGATACAACAGTTTGTACCGCCTGTAGGTCAAATCATTCTGCGGAACCTGGAGCGGCGATCGCTGCAAGCAGGTTTGGCCATTCTGGGCATTGCCGCTGCGGTCGCCATCCTCGTGATTGGTCGCTATTTCGAAGATGCCACTAACTACATGGTTGAAGCGCAGTTCCGGCAAGTGCAGCGCGAAGATATGACGCTGGTATTTAATGAACCCTTGCCTAGTCGGGCCCGATATGAATTAACGCATTTACCAGGGGTGATGCAGGCTGAACCGTTCCGAGCAGTCCCGGCCCGCTTGCGATTTCAGCACCAGACTCGCTTAAGCGGACTCACAGGATTGGATCCTCAGGGAGAATTACGTCGTCTATTGAACCAGGACTTGCGCCCCGTATCTCTTCCTGATACGGGGGTGGTTCTAACCTCAAAACTGGCCGAGATTCTGGGTGTCACGGTAGGTGACCCGCTAACGGTGGAGGTCTTAGAAGGAGAACGTCCCACCCGGACTGTGCCAGTGGTGGGATTGGTGGATGAATTAATTGGTTTGGGAGCTTATATGGACATTCATGCCCTCAATCAACTGATGCGGGAGGGACAAACTCTTTCCGGAGCTTACCTGACGGTAGATGCCTATCATTTAGATCAGCTCTATGCTCAACTCAAACAAACCCCTGCAGTCGCCAGCGTGGCTTTACGTGAACGGGTGATTACAGAATTCCAAAAAACCATCGGCGGCAGCTTCGCTATTTTCACAACTGTGCTCGTTATTTTTGCCAGCGTGATTGCCTTTGGGGTGGTCTATAACGTGGCCCGCATTGCTCTGTCAGAGCGCAGCCGCGAACTCGCGACCCTGCGTATCATTGGCTTTACTCAAGGTGAAATTGCCGCGATCTTGCTGGGCGAACAAGCCATTGTGACCATCGTGGCCATTCCCTGCGGTTTTGCCTTGGGGTTCGGTTTAGCTGCCCTCATTACCCGCGCCTATGATTGGGAACTCTTCCGGTTCCCATTAATCGTTACCCCAGCTAGTTATGCCTTCGCCTTTATCGTGATTACGCTAGCTGCTCTGGGATCTGGGTGGCTGATCCGTCGTCAGCTCAATCACCTGGACTTGATTGCCGTTCTCAAAACCCGTGAATGAGGAGGAAACTCAGATGTCACAAAAAAAACATCGGTCCTTACTCTCTAGAGTACGACACCCCAAACAACCCCCACCAGAGCCACCCCCATCTCCACCAGTTTCTGATAATTCTCCCCAGTCTCCAACCCCTCCATCTCCCAATCCCCCAACCTCCCAACCTTCCCCTCCCTCAACTCACCATTTCTCCGACGAAGACGCTTCGCGCACACAACTCAAAACGAATAACGCTCCCTCCCCCTCCCCCTCTCCTAATTCAAAACTCCCAATTCAAAACTTAAAACTAAAAATCCCTCGTCGTCTCCTCTACTGGCTCGCTGGACTCGGTGGTGCCACGCTCCTTGCCCTCGCCTTTCGACCTACACCCATCCCAGTGGATCTGGGTCAGGTGCAGCGAGGCCCACTCCAAGTCACTGTCGATGCCGAGGGTAAAACGAGAGTGCGAGATCGCTTTACAATTGCAGCTCCTGTAGCGGGTCGCCTCGCCCGGATTGAACTCGATCCAGGTGATTCAATTGAGCAAGGAACCATTGTGGCCCGAATTGATCCACTCCCCCTGAATACCAAGGTCCGAGAAGCCCAAGCGCGCTTGCAAGAGCTGCGGGCGCAACTGGCAGGAGTAGAGACACAACGCCCTAAATCCGCAGCCCTGGCTCAAGCCCAGGCCCAGATTCGAGCTGCGATCGCAACCCAACAACAAGCGGAGGCTAGGCTAGAGGACGCCAAGGCTGCTTTAGCCCAGGCCACCCGCGATCGCAAACGCGCCCAAGACCTAGAAGCAGCAGGTGCTCAGACGCGGAAAGTCCGTGAAGATGCCGAGTTAGCGGAAACACAACGTCAACAAGAGTTGGAGGTGGCTAAAAATCAGGTAAAAGGTGCGATTGCAAACGTCGCTGCCGCCCAAAAAGCACTATCGGTCTTACAGGCCGAACAGCAAGATCCAGACTATCTACAAGAGGTCTATCGTGCCCAAATTGCTAGTACAGAATCCACCTTGACTAATCTTGCGGATGAAGCCCGACGAACAGTGGTTCGAGCCCCCGTCGGGGGCACCGTGTTTCGAGTGATGCAGGAAAGTGCTCGCTTTATCCAAGCTGGAGAACCCCTCCTGGAGTTGGGCAATGCCACCCAATTAGAACTAGTGATTGATGTTCTCTCTACAGATGCCGTTAAAGTGAACCCCGGAGCTTTAATTCACATCAACTATTGGGGGGGAGAGCAGCCTCTAAAAGCCAAGGTTCACTACGTTGAGCCCTCTGCTTTTACAGAAGTCTCAGCCCTAGGGGTGGATGAGCAACGCGTGAATGTGATTGCCAATTTCACTAACCCACCCAGATCCCTGGGGGATGGGTATCGGGTAGAGGCTCAAATCGTGGTTTGGGAAGATCCAGATGCCTTGAAGGTGCCAGTGAGTGCTCTCTTTGGCTGTGGCGATCAGGCTTGGTGTACGTTTGTGGCGGAGCACGGTAAGGCTCAGCGACGTCAATTGGTCATCGGCCAGCGCAGTAATCTAGAAGCGGTCGTAGAGCAGGGTTTACAGGTAGGTGATCAGGTCATTCTACATCCTGGTGATCAGATTAAGGCGGGGCAGTGGATTCGCGATCGCACTTAGGGAATATCTGCAATCTCAAGCCCAAATACGATGGATAGTGTGTTGATAAAACTGCGATTGGTGATAGCGAATTGGTAAAGTGTACCTAAGCTCGAAAAGGTAGGTGGTAGTTAGAACGATTTGGATTTAGTTTCTGAAGTTGGCATTTACGATATATCAGGATATATACAGTAAAATTCTCTATGATCTACTTGATTTTGGGCACACAAGCAAAATTATTTCTGTTTATACGCCTCTTGCGAGGCTTTATTCTGGATTTATACCTTTATTAAGATCCTGAATAGGCTATCGATACGGACTAACTCCGCATACTAAATATTTGGGCTGTACTGGCATAGTTGTATTTGGAGATCAATGTGAAGATGCCGGAGCATAAGCCTGAAACACAATATGTTCAAGTGGATGATGGACGGCAGGTTGCTTATTGTGAATACGGCGACCCACAAGGAAAGCCCGTGTTCTATTTTCATGGCACGCCAGGATCACGGTATGAACCTTCATTTGGAGATCAAGCCGGAAAAGAATATGGGTACCGAATCATCGCCTTGGATCGACCTGGAATAGGTCGATCGGATTACGTCAAAGTAAGAAGATTGCTGGATTGGCCGCAAGATGTGAAAAAAGTAGCAACGCAGCTTGATGTAAGAAGATTTGGAGTGATGGGTGCATCAGGAGGAGGAGCCTATGCGCTAGCGTGCAGTTATGCAATACCAGAGCAACTTGAGTTTTCAGTCGTGATGGGAAGTTGGGGGCCAGTGGCAGCAGAGCCCAAATTGTGGAAAGAAATGGCTCCATTGGATCGCTTCTTTGGCAAGCTGTCCCAAAGTGCCCCTTGGGTATTCTATATGCCATTTTCGTTGCTCGGATATGCAGCCAAAAAGATGTCACCCCAAGGCTGTATGACATTGCTAGAGAGTTCGATGAGTGTGGCGGACAAACAGCTCATAGCAGATGAAGAGATGGCTCAATTCTATGCAGATGACATAGCAGAAGGATTTCGGCAAGGCGTTCAAGGGCCAGCTGATGATGCAATCATCTTGTATGGGGAATGGGGTTTTGGAATTGAAGAGATAGAGATGAAAGTGCACCTATTTCACGGAGAAGAAGACAGGTTTGCACCTTATAGTTATGCAGTGTATTTCGACGAGAAGATACCACAAACAAAGCTAAATGAGGCGATGTGCGACTAAATGCCTGTAACCGTTGATTCCTCATTTCCTCTGGCTAAATGTTGTGATCAGTAGCAACGTAGTATCAGTACTTTCAGGAAAGTTGCACATCGCCTTAATGAGAATTGCTGATCGATTGGCAATTG
>JANQPU010000035.1 GCA_028285315.1 Acaryochloris sp. IP29b_bin.176 | reverse complement strand
TCCAGAGTGCTCGCCAGAAATTGTCCCGCCACTATCAACAGATGAATCCCATGAATGAGTCCTCGTAGTGTCGCTAATCTTAACTTACAGAGTACTAGCAGTATTTTCAAAATACTGCTGCAAGTTTTGTATCTACTGTTGCTGGGCCTCCACATCTCCTAGATTAAAGAGAAATGGAATGCTGTTATTGCCTTTGCCATCCATAACCAAAACCTTAGGCATTTGAGCCCCCCCTTCGCGCCAAGCGGCGATCGCTTCTTTTTGGAGCACTAACTCACCCCCTTGGCTTTTTAGGGTTTCAGCTAAGAGGCGTTGGGCTTCGGCTTTCCCTTTAGCGCGGTTGATTTCTGCTTGGGCTTGTGCTTCGGCTTTTTTCGCTTCAAAAATGGCTTGTTTAGCCTGCTGTTCAGCAATTTGCTTGGCTTCTACCGCCTCATTAAATTTAGGGCTAAAGCTGAGGTTTTCAATGGCACTGCCTTCAAAGTTAATACCAAACCTGGATAGACGTTTGGTCATCCCTTCATCAAAGGCTTTACGAAGCTGTTCACGCTTGGTAATGGCTTCTTCAGCCGTATATTGAGCACTGGACGCTTTAAAGGCCTCTTGGGTTAGAGATCTGACTTTAGCTTTGACTTGAGGCATGGTGCCGATTCGGGTACGAGTGGTTGTAAGCGGACCCGGATCGACGGTATAGAAAACCGTTAGTTCTGCGGTGAGATCTTGCAAATCTTTGGTTGCTGCTGCCGCCGGGAACTGCTCCTCTTGAATATTGGCATCATAGACATCAATCCCGCAGAGTAAAGGACATTTTAGGTTAAGACCACTTTGGGCCATCGATCCTTTCTGCACTTTGCCTAAGAACTTGTAAACGCCAATTTGGGTGGGTCCCAGAATTTGAAAGGTATTAAAACCAATCAGAGCGATAAACAGTCCTAGCCCGGTTTTCCAATTCAACCAAGCAAGATTGTTTCTGACATTATTCATTTGTTATCTCCAATGAACCTGGAAGGTTCAAAAGCTGTATAAATTCAATCGATGCTTACGAAATGACATCCCTATGTGTTGATAAGCAAGGAAAAGCATCCTTAATCATTTGGGCTTATTCGTACAGGCCCAACGTTAATCTGCTTTTAGGAAAGGCTTTGCTTCAAATCCTGAAAGCTCGGCAATGACTGCATTGGGAAATCCTTGCAGTTGCTGCTGATAGCTTTGTACAGCCTGGTTGTATCGCATTCGTTCTACGGCCAGCCGATTTTCTGTGCCAGTGATTTCGTACTGGAGGTTGATATAAAGCTGGCTGGATTTTAGCGCCGAATGTTGCAGGGCATAGGTTTGAAACTGATCAATGGCCTGATCGATTTTTGCGATCGCATCCTGCTGCTGTTCAAGACTGCGGGCGTCTAAGTAGGCTTGCCGTGCCTTGAGTAGCGTTGCCACCAGAGTGCGTTCATGGGTGGTGTAGGCTTGGGTAACCTTGACCAACTGAGGAATTAAATCTGCTCGTCGCTGGCGTTGGTTCTCGACTTGTGCCCAAGCCGCTTCTACCTGAATTTGATGATTGGCAATCGCATTATAGGTGGCAATACTCCACTCTATGCTCCCCATTATAACAATAGAGCCGATAAACAGCCACTGTCTTGTCCATTGTCTAATATTCTGCTTTTTTATCTGCTTTTTGGCGTTTTTGGTCTGAATCTCTGCAATGGCTTGGGGAATATACTCTGCTGGAATTCCTGCTGCTGAAGCGGCAGCCTCTAACTCGTCAATTGAGTAGTACTCCAAATCTGCTGAGGTGTATTGAGAGGCCAGCTTAAAAATATCGGGAGCTAAGCTAGCTGGAATAGTTGGTTTGTGTGGATTCATTATTGCAAACTCTCAAAGAAACGACTTACCAACCACCCCCAGCTCCACCGCCACCGCTACTCCCTCCACCAAATCCGCCACCGCCGCTAGATCCGCCACCACTGAAGCCTCTGCCGCCACCATAACCACCAATGTAACCTCCCCCGAAGTGGCTATCGCTGCCACCACTATGGTGAGATCTAGCAAGTCTTAGACAAGGGGTTGTTTCTTCGTATTCTTTGAAATGGTCACAACATTCACATGTTTCTGTGATATGGTTTTTCCCAGGCTGATCCTCGGTTGCCGCTTCCAAAACTTCGGAGGAATGTTTGACGGTAAACTCTTTACACTCAGGACATTCTCGGAATGAAATGGGATTCCAAATATAGGCGCGAACATGGATATCCTTGGAGGTCCCCTCTTGGTAAGATGTTGGGCATTGCCAACCCACGAATTTTACGCTACCAAGCTTTTGAGCTACTTTTTCAGTCCCTATTAGATGGGTAGACAGCGTTTCTGAGTCAACTTTGTTGAGATTTTTTCTACAGTGGGCACAGCGAGGTGTCCGCCCATCCAAATCGTAACTGTATTTTTTGCGGGATACACGCGATCGCTTTCCTGGCCTCAGGATTACACCTTTTCTCCTAAAAATAAACATAAGGAAGCCCATAACCCCCCATAGTCCGCCAACACCCAGTACACCAAAAACCCAAGAAAAATCAGGCTTGTTTTGATCGTTCTTGAGGAGTTTCACAACAGGTTGACTGCCGGTCGGACTAGACACTGGGATAGGTGTGTCAGAGTTGAGGTGTTTGACGAGAAGCTGGGTACCTGTGGTTGCTCCCTGGTCGAAGTTTCCAGTTTTAAAGTTGGGCAGAATGTGATTGTCAATAATTTGACCGACTTTGGCATCGGGCAAAATAGCCTCGACACCATAGCCTGTCTCAATCTCAACCCGGCGATCGCCTTTGGAAATCAAGAATAAGACACCGTTGTTCTCTTCTTTTTTGCCGATGCCCCAGTGGTTAAATAGACTGGTGGCAAAGGCTTTGGGCGAAGCAGAAGGGGATGTTTCTGGAACGGTGACCACAGCAATTTCGCTGCCATTTTCGGCTTCTAGTTGAGTAATCAGTTGATTGAGTTGGGATTCCGTTTGGGGGCTGAGAACATTTGCCATATCGGTCACCCATCCTCCGTTTTGTTGGCGGGGATTGGGGACTTGCTTGTAGGGGACTGCCCAGGCAGTTAAAGGAAGGGTTGCGATGCCTGCAAGGCAGCCACTGGCGATCGCAACTCCAATCCCAGCACCCATAACCTTGTAAGGGAAACGAATGGTTGATTTCATATCGGTATTCTCCGGTACTTAACAGACACAAACGCAGGGGCAAATTCTAGAAGCGTTGTCGGTGAAAGGTTGTCAGATTGTTGTGGCTAGCAGATTTCTTCCCAATGACCTGTTGATAGGCTTGTTCGTATTGGGCAACCATATGCATCGGATGAAATAAGTCCTCTACATGCTGACGGCACTGAGTTCGATGGAGCTGGAGCGTTGCTGGAATTTTGTGGACAAACTCCTTAATCGTGGAGCAGATAAACCCAGATGTGCCATCCGCAATCACTTCTGGGACAGCGCCACAGTTCATGCCAATTACGGGTGTGCCGCAGGCCATTGATTCCAGCATTACCAAGCCAAATGGTTCAGGCCAGATAATGGGGAAGACTGTGACCGCTGCTTTAGATAAGAGGTCTACTTTCTGGGCATGGTTCACCTCACCCAGATACTGAATCCGCTGACCATCAATGTGAGGTTTAAGCTGACTATCAAAAAATTCTTGATCGGTGAGGTCGATCTTGCCTGCCATTTTCAGAGGTAACCCGGCATGTTGGGCAATTGCGATCGCAAACTGTGGTCCTTTCTCTGGGGCCATTCGTCCTACAAAGGTGATGTAAGGTGGGGTCTGGCATTTAGCCGCGAAAGGATATTGGGATAAATCAATACTGTTGTGAATCGTATCAATGTAATTGAGGTGGGGCATTGCTTGTTTTTGGGCCTCACTAATGTTGATGACGGGAAGTTGAGGGAAGTGTTCAAAGAGTGCGTGATTGCTATCCGTAAACGGATAGTGCAAGGTATGCACAGTTGGAGTGTTAAAGCACTGACTCAACGGTAACGAGGCACATTTATCGTGAAAGTGAATGATATCGAAACGGTTTTGCTGGTCAAAGACTTGGCTGAGTTGATGGGCTTCAAAATAGGGATAGTCCTCATCCCCACCACCTGAGCGTAAGGGATTGGGACAGCTTGCGTTTAGGTCAGCATTGGTTTGGGACCCGCCGACTGCAAATAATGTGACGTGATGTCCTCGCTGCACTAGTCCTTCTGTCAACACGCTGACAACGCTTTCGATACCGCCATACTGTTGGGGTGGCAAGCTTTCCCATAAGGGTGCGACTTGAGCAACATGTAGAGCCTCTATGTGTAGATGAGGGGGCATAAATCGCTCCTCTTAATGCAATGGAGAAGAGACTAGATGGCAAATAAAGGAGGTTATAAAGGCCATATCAATCTCTTTCTCACATAAGATATCTCTTTTATGTGAGATCTGTCAATTATTTTTCTCACATAAAAGAGATGTGACTGATCTTGAACAGAGTTCTAGTCATTCCTCATACCAATAAGTCTCCAAGAGTGTAATTTTGATTAGTGACTAAAGTAGGCTAGGAGAGGATTTTGCAGATTTGAAAATTACGCTTGCAGGCACAGTTTGGTATCAAGCCTCTATTTGGAAGAGATTCAAGATAAATCGGCTTTCTTTAACTTCAAGAGATTTCTATCGTTTTGCTAGGTACACTATCAATACCTGAGATTAACGAGAATACAGAGGCACAGAAATTCTCACTTCGCTGATATTTTCCTCACATAAAAGTCGTACAATAGGGATAGAATGAAAGAGATCTTATTTATGTGAGTTTAATGGGGTGATTCCTCCAGAGTTTTTGAGTGACATAGCCACTCAACAAGGTGTATCCAAATCTGAACTAGCGGCCCTCAAACTTGGACTGGCTGGGTATTCTACCGCTGATATTGGTGAACAGTTGGGGATTAGTGGGGATGCAGCCCGTAAGCGGCTGAGTGAGGTCTATCAAAAATTTGGTATTGCTGGACGAGGTCCTGTTAAACTCACAAAACTGCAGCAACTTCTGGTCACGAGGTATCAAGAAGCACTCGCGAATGGCAGGGTTGCTTTCAATTCTGCTGAGTCTGAGCAGGTGGATTGGGGCAACGCACCAGATGTGTCCGTGTTTTATGGCCGTACTGCGGAGTTAGCCAAACTGGAGCAATGGATTATCCAAGACCACTATCGATTGTTAGCCATCTATGGGATTTCTGGGATTGGCAAAACTACCCTGTCAGTTAAGCTCACCCAACGACTCCAACCCCATTTCAAGAAGGTTTTTTGGCGTTCCCTGTACTATGCGCCATTACTTCAAGATTTACTGATCGAACTCACCACCTTTCTCCACGGCTCACCCCTAGACTTTCCTGTAACTGTTGTTTCTGAGCAAATGGATTGGGTGATGGATTATCTTCAACATCATCGATGCCTTCTGGTTCTCAATGGGCTGGAATCCTTTAGCCGGAAGGGAGACCTGGCAGGGAATTACCAACCGAATTACGAGAACTACAGCCAATTTATTCATCTGTTGGGAACAGTACCCCATCAAAGCTGTGTCGTCACTACTAGTCAAGAGAAACTAAGTGAGGTTGCCTATCTAGAGGGCCAAACCTTGCCTGTTGGTTCTTTTAAATTGCGCGGACTGGAATTAGAGGAAGCTAAAGCAATTCTCCAAAACAAGGGACTAACGGGAGAGGATAAATGGAAATATCTCGTGGACGGATATCGGGGCAATCCTATGATGCTCAAACTAGTAGCTGAAACGATTAAGGAAGTATTTGGTGGCAATGTTAGCGACTTTCTAGACACCAGCTTCTTCACAAGAGATATTCACAATTTCATAGAGCGAATTTTTGATCGCGTTTCTGGTTTAGAACGACGAATTTTGTATATCCTCTCGGATCAAAGTGATGGGTTAGCGTTTAAGCAACTGCAAAATCAACTCACTAATGTCAACGCTCAAGACTTAATGAGTGCCCTCTCGTCCCTTCGTCAGCGATCGCTGATTGAGCATATGGATCAGGGGTTTATCCTCCCACTTGTAATTAAAGAGGTGACCCAACAAATTATGGCGTCTGAAGCCTAGTGGACTGATGGTGTATTGTCCAAATCCCAAGTGTGAAGAGCGCCATAATCCTGCAACCGCAGCGAGCTGTCAAAGTTGCGCAACGCCGTTGACTCTTAACCAGAGCTATCGTTTGCTACAGCCTTTAGTGAAGCTTGGCCAATCGGGTAATACTGAAGTGTTTGCCATCGAAGATCTGCGTTGCACTGACCAGTCCGATCCAACGCCGAAAGTACTGAAGCTCCTCAAATACAACGGTGGCGATCTAGAGCGGTTGTTCAAGCAAGAGGCGAACTATCTACAAACCCTTGACCATCCTGCCATTCCTAAAATCGATCGACAAGATCGGGCAGACAGTGGTTATTTTTCAGTTGTGGAGCCGTCCACTCATCGTCAAATCCATTATTTCGTCATGGAAAAGGTAGAAGGGGAAAACCTGCGAGACTGGATACAAAAACACCCGCCTATTGATAACGCCACCCTCTTGCAATGGCTACGAGATCTGCTGACTATTTTGGACTATCTGCACACCAAAAATATTTGGCATCGGGATATCAAACCGTCAAATATTATGCTGCGACCCGATGGACAGCTGGTGCTAATTGACTTTGGTGCGGTGAAACAAGTGCGGCCTCGTTCTGAAGAAGCAGGTGAAATTCCGAGCCGCCCAGGTATAACCGTTACGGATACCTGCGTATTTGCTGCGGGATACACGCCCTCAGAACAAATTCGGGGAAAAACGGTACAGCAGTCCGATTTATATGCTTTGGGTCGAACTTGTGTTCATTTACTGACCCGGATTCCTCCCTATGACTTAGAAGAAGATAATGCCGGGAACATATTATGGCGAGACAAGGCACCTGAGGTGTCTTCCGTGCTGGCAGAGTGGATTGACCGATTAATGGCTCCGTTTGTTCGAGATCGTCCTAAATCTGCAGCAGGGGTCTTGAACTATATCCAATCAGAGAATATTCTTTCCCCATCCCACTCAGATGAAGCCCCTACTTTAACTGAATCCTCAAATTCCCAAAGCTCTAGTGACACTGCTACTGCCCTGGGGCGCAACCCTTTCCTTTGGGGATGGCTGTTAAACCTAGTTCTGTTTTCAGTTCTTCCTAGTGAGCGGTTTGTTATGGTGGCAAGCCCATGAAAATAGCCAACCTATAGAGGAACCTAATCAACAAGTGAAGCAGTATCCTTCATCCTTGTTGCTAAGAAGCAAGATCCAATAATTGTCGCGTTTCATCGGCTGCCGTTTTCATAATTGCCTTGACCTCTTGATCTGACGTGTCTGGATTAAGGGCTTGACTAAGAGCAGCTTGTAAGATTTCAGAGGCTTGATCGTATTCAGGAATGGGAGGTCGATAGATAGCTTGAGTAACGGCTTGTTGCACCTCGGGTGATTCTTGTACTAGCACCGCTTTATGACTGGGCACAAACTGTGTCTCACGCGTAAATTGGCGCTGAGCTTGCGCACTTGTAAAAAATTGAATAGCTCGCCACGCTTTATCTGAGTGCTGCTTTTTTTGGGCAATGCCTAAGCCCCAACTGCCATTACAGGGTCCTCCTGGATGGCCGTTGGACTGTAATTGCATAGGTACTGCCTTAACCGTCTTGTCGCTAGCCAGAAAAAATCTTGCCCTGGGCCAATGCCGCAGAAACATGCTTTTCCCTGCTCTAAACTGCGCGAGGGATTCTGCTTCGCTAAAGGTGAGAACACTGGTGGGAGACACTTTTCTTGTTAGGGTGTTGCGGAGGAACTGGACTGCCTGAATCGCTTGGGGTTGATCGAGACCGACGTTGCGAGTTTCGGCATCAATCCAATAGCCGCCATGCCCCGCCAGCACTTCTACAAACGTGGCAATCTTGCCTTCATACTGATCGCCTTGCCACAGAAACCCCCACTCTACAAGGTTCTTTTGTTTGAGCGTTTGCGAGATTTCCATTAAGTCAGAGAACGTTTCAGGTGGTTGCGGGTAGCCCGCTTGAGTAAGTAAATCAGATCGGTAGTAGAGCATGCCCATATCTGAACGAACGGGAATACGGTAGAACTTGCCGAGGTATTCTCCATCCCTGACGGATTGGGGTGTAAATTGCGATCGCATCTCCACATCAAACCGTCCAGATAGATCTTGAAGACATCCCCGAACCGCAAATTCAGGCACCCAAATCACATCTAGATAGACCAGATCCGGCGAGCCTTGCGGTAAGCAAGTCCCTTCCTTAAGTTGCTTCGTTAAAAAGCCGCCTAAGTTTTTCCGGGTAATCAGATTAATTTTGGTTTTAGGGTGCTGGGCTTCAAAGGTTTGAATTAAGGTCTGCCAAGCTTGCCCTTCGTCCTCCGGTACCAGCAAGGTGAGCACCACCGGGGGCCAATTAAGATACAGCAGCCCTAAGACCAGCACTTGTAACCCTGCGATGCCCAACCAAAAACGCCTTGCCATAAACCCTACGACTCGATGATTGCAAACTGGAGAAAATCGTGATTTCTGCCTAGATTCAGGATCTCATGATTAAACACCCTTCCTGACCTAGGGGTACTCTGTTGGCTTAGCAGAAAGTTAACCGGGGAATTATCTGATGTTTACCTTCTAAATTTACTCTGTGGGAAATATGTGCCGCTTTAGGAGCGTAGCCGTCGATGAGTACCCTGGCAGACCAAAGACCAGAGATTGATCAACCCAGCCGCCAAGGGAATACTCTCTGGCAATGGTTAGGTGTTGTCCTATTGGTCTATTTGCTGATTGCTGCCGTCGGTATGATTGGGTCTGGCTTCAAATCAGCTACGGGGGACCAAGCGAGGGAACTCTTTGCCTTTGCAACAAATCCGTTTATGGGATTGATTGTGGGTACGGTTGCGACCGCTCTGATCCAGTCTTCGAGTACGGTGACCTCCATTATTGTGGGACTGGTGGCGGGGGGATTACCTGTGGCCACAGCGGTACCGATGGTGATGGGAGCTAATATCGGGACTACTATCACCAATACGCTGGTCAGCTTGGGCCATGTCAGTAACAAAGAGGAATTTAAGCGAGCTTTCGCCGCTGCCACGGTTCATGATTTTTTCAATCTCCTCAGCGTGGTCATTTTCTTACCGCTGGAAATCTTCTTCCACCCCTTGGAACGAATGGGCCTGTTCTTGGCCAATCTGATTGCCGGGGGTGGCTCAGTCAGCATGAAGGATATGAATGTGGTCAAGGCAGCCACCCAGCCAATCGTTGAGACTGCCAAAGGCGCGACCCATATTTTGCCTGCCCCCTTTGATGGCGTGGCCCTGATTATTGTGGGCATTGTGCTGATTTTTGTGACCATTGGTCTGGTGGGCAAATTACTCAAGGTCTTGATGGTGGGGCGGGCTAAGGATATCTTGCACGTTGCCATTGGCCGAGGACCCATTGCGGGGATTGCCGCCGGGACTTTGATTACGATTCTGGTGCAGTCTTCTTCCACAACTACAAGCTTGATGGTGCCGCTGGCTGGATCGGGTGTGTTTGGTCTGTCCCAAATTTATCCCTTTACCTTAGGCGCTAATATTGGCACCTGCATCACAGCGTTACTAGCTGCCACTGCCGTATCGGGTGCTGAAGCGATTCCGGCTTTGGAAATTGCCATGGTGCATATGCTCTACAACTTTCTAGGTGTTGTAGTCATTTATGGCATTCCGTTTCTCTGTCGCTTACCCATTGTTGGCGCTGAGACTTTAGCCCTTGTTGCCAGCGAGAAAAAGTCAATTGCCTTTGCTTATATTGTCGGGGTTTTCTTTGTGGTTCCGGCCATCTGTTTAGGGCTTACTTCGGTGGTTGGCTAGGGTCTCTACAAATCAATTGCCAATGAGGAGGGGTAAAGTAATGAGTGACAAATTGGCCTATATCCAACGCGTTGAAACCCAGATCAGCGAAGTTAAAGCGACCTTGAATCAGCTCAAAGCAGATCGCGATCGCATCTTGGAACAAGCCCAGCATGAAGAGATTGAGCAGTTAGAGCAACATCTGGACGATGCTCAGTTGAAACTGACTGATATTGCCAATGCCGCAGATGAAGCGTGGCATGAGATTACTCATGCGATTGATGAAGCGATTAAGAGCTTACAAGCCAGGGTACAACAACTGCTGAATCGCTAGCGCAAGTTCCAAGCCCAGTAAACGCTAGTTACTTTTAGCCCTCGTGCTGTTTCGAGGGCAATTACCCGTAGCCCTCTTAGTTTGTCCACAAACCGCTGGTAGGGCGTATTTTTGAGGGTTTTGTCTAAAATCGTATAGGTTTTGGCGTGGCTGTAATATTCCTGTTTGCCGTAGAGGAGCGCCAGTTCGATCATATCCGTGGAAATGGCCCGTTGCTGCATGCGCCGTTTGGTATGGTTGGGGTCGCTGATGGACCCAGACAAGAAAAACTCAGGCAGTGAATCGGTTCTGGAATCGTCTGTTAGCAGTTGATGCAGTTCATGGGTGAGTTTCATGACCTTGACCTAGCAGAAGAGCAGCTAAACTTAGCTTAAATCTAGGCCCGTCAGAGCAAAATGAGTAAACTACGGATCTATTTGCACTACCGTTCTATCCACTTACGCAATAGTACTGATCTAGGTCTTGGGAATCACCACAAATATACTGAAGCTGGGGGGGACAGAAGACAATTTGAGCCTGGATTTCCCCTATGATGCCATGGTTCAGACTAGCGTGATCTAGCTTGTTCATAGAACTCTATGTATGACATTGTTCTTTACGATTGGTTTATCAAGAGTAAAGAAAAGGGTGCCCATAGGGGGACATGCAATCTAACGGATGGCATCCCTAAGGTCCTCTACATAGAAGAGCGACCTAGGGATGATTCGGCAATGTTAATGAGACTGAGCAGCCGGAACGCCTGAAGGTTGTAATAAGCTGAGCAGGTTACCGTCCGGGGTCCGCATGGCTGCAACTTTGCCAAAGGCGGGTTCTCTAACGCGGCCTTCGAGTTGGGCACCTAAGGATTCTAGGGTTGCGATCGCAGCATGTACATCCTCCACATGAAAACTCAAAATGGGCGAATCACCCCCTGAAGATTCTTCGGCTGCATGCAGGGCAATGGTGGTCCCGCCCGCATCTAGCTCTACCCAACCCGGACTTTGCATTTTCACGGTCAATCCCAGTCCTTCTGAGTAAAACTTTACGGTTGCCGGAATGTCTTTGACCATGAGCATGACATGTTTAAATTCAGCGGCCATATTATTTATTCCTAAACGCCAATCACTGATCATGGTGACATTTTTTCAATCAGTCGTGGAACTTCTATATCCAAAAGCTTACGCAAGCGTAGATTCTAGAGCATTGTTCAGTACATATAGTTTTGGCTTTTGCCATTGTTTGGTGATCTGTATAGTGAAGGTAGAGAGGAAAAGGGTAACTCTCCTGTTGAAAAGCAATAGGTAGCCCTCGTGGCGAAACCCATTGTTCTCCAGTTCACTCCCATATGGTTGTTGTATTATGTCGCCGTATTTATCCTTCTCGCTCACTTTCATATTGAGAAGGCAGCGCAACTCTACTATGAAAGCTATGATACCGCCTGGAAAAATGCTCTAAGTATGGACTCATTAAAATTGCTCGGCGCTTGACAATTCCAAGGTCGATTTGACGATACAAAGTTCCTGCATCTATACCAAAGACCTTTTTAAAGTCAGCGGTCAGCTCAGGTAAACCTTTACGCTCCACTTCTATTTCAGAGGGAATCTTTTCAAAGAAATAAAACCTTTCATGACGATGAGAAACAACCAGTTCCCATTCCTTCCTGTTTATTCCGTCAGTGCTTCTAATTGATTCAGCTGTAGCTATTTCACATAAAAGAATTGAGTTCAAGAGCTTAGTTGGATTTTTGCTCGATCCCCTAGCTTTGTGATCCCAATCAAGGTCACAATCTTGTGTAATGACGATTAGACTTGTCCGAAAAATTACAACCCATAGTGCGTCTGGCTTTGAGCGTGGTTACTCTGACAGCAGACTCAACGACAGAATGGGGGTTGGAGGTAGTTT
>JANQPU010000017.1 GCA_028285315.1 Acaryochloris sp. IP29b_bin.176 | reverse complement strand
AGAAAGCGTTAGCATCATTCTAGTGGAGGGAAATTTTTACCTAACATTACCCTCTTCAACTTGAATGGAACAACCTCCCTGAAACAGCTATTGAGCCTTAATTTGATGTTCGATTAGGAGTACAGCTGAGGGGATGACCTTACCCCGAAAAAATGGACAGTATTAAGTTAGGCTGCTATCAGATGTTCTAGCATGCCCCAAGAGTTGTCTTCAAATTGAGCATAGGTAAGGTCACAATAGCACCCTAGAAGTTGATAACGCTCCGAATCGATTCGCCCTTATGCATTAAGTCAAAGGCATCATTGATTTGGTCTAAGGGCATGGTGTGGGTGACTAAAGAATCGATATCGATCTTGCCATCCATATACCAATCGACAATCCTAGGCACATCCGTGCGTCCTTTTGCGCCCCCAAAGGCCGTGCCTTTCCAAACCCGTCCGGTGACCAACTGAAAGGGGCGGGTACTAATTTCTTGACCCGCACCTGCAACTCCAATAATGATGCTTTCCCCCCAACCTTTGTGGCAGCATTCCAGTGCTTGGCGCATGACCTCGACATTGCCGATGCACTCAAAACTATAGTCGGCACCGCCTTTCGTGAGATCAACGAGATAGGGGACTAAATCGCCTTCCACCTCTTTGGGATTAACAAAGTGGGTCATCCCTAATTTCTCCGCTAGGGGCCGTTTCGCTGGGTTGAGATCTACCCCGACAATCATGTTGACCCCCACCAACCGGGCCGCTTGAATCACGTTCAGGCCAATACCACCTAATCCGAACACCACCACATTGGCACCCGGCTCCACTTTGGCCGTATTGATTACAGCCCCAATACCGGTGGTCACTCCACAGCCAATTAAACAGACCTTATCAAAGGGGGCATCTTCACGAATTTTCGCCAGAGAAATTTCAGGCACCACCGTGTAGTTGGCAAACGTAGACGTACCCATATAGTGAAATAGCGAATCACCGCCCAGGGAAAAGCGGCTAGAGCCATTCGGCATTAACCCTTTCCCCTGTGTTGCTCGAATGGCCTGACAGAGATTAGTCTTGCCACTTAAACAGTATTCGCAAGCCCGGCACTCTGGTACGTACAGCGGAATCACATGATCGCCAGGTTTAAGAGATTTAACCTCAGGCCCCACTTCAACAACAACCCCTGCTCCTTCATGACCCAAGATGGCAGGGAACAAGCCTTCTGGATCGGCACCAGACAGCGTATAAGCATCCGTATGGCAAACCCCCGTAGCCTTAATCTCCACCAAGACTTCTCCAGCTTGGGGACCTGCTAAATCAACTGTCTCAATGCTGAGGGGTTGTCCGGCTGCTTGGGCCACCGCTGCTTTGACCTTCATCTCGGATCTCCTAAGGGGTACGCGTTTTTTACTATACGCGCTCCCCAATCCAGTCGATCAACAGGTTTACAAGTTTTACCACGACCCTTTAGATATAGGCCGAGACATCCTCTTTACACTCATCAGCTAGGTAGGACAGGGCCTTAAACCGCAAGCCCACAAGCTGCTCATAGAGAGGGTTGAGTTTGCACATGGGGGGAATATGAACCACTTTCTTGCCAAATAGGGTGATATCTCGCTCAAAGGGACATTGAGAGGGAATCATTTTGCACAGAAATCGCGCAACTTCTGGATCTTCGATATCAAGGCCATCCAGCCATTGACGGACGGGCTTGAGGGGATCTCGGTGCTGTTTCTCAGTCGGTTGTGGTGCTGCACCAATTTCTTCGCCATCAAGCGTTAGCCGCAGTGAGTCGACGGCAGTGAGCTGTACCCGTAATGCCTGAGCAAAGGTTTCTAAGACTTTATCCTCGGAGCTTGAATAGACACCATCAGCAAGGGCAACCATGACGGCGGTGCGCAAAAAGTTTTCTGCCACCTTAGGGTCATCTCCTAACCCTGCAGCTAACGCTTCTGGAGAGATGGGTTTAAAAGAGTCGGTCTCTAGATCTGGGGTGATTTCGTTGGCAACCACATCTTCAATCAGGGACTGTTCTTCTGGATCAAAATGGCCATCTGACCAAGCAATCGTTACCAGTCCTCGGAGCCAGGTGGAGGTTTGATCTGCTGTGAAAGTAGATTGTGAGCTAGTTGTCATAACGTTTTTTAGAAATTTTGAGGAGATGATGCCTTAAAATTAGGGTCCTCAATGATTGTAACCTCTGAAAACTAAGGATGTTCGCTATGCAAGATACTCTCCTGGTAAGTTGGGGATAGATCACAATACCAAGATCATCCCCAACTGCTAGAGGACTTGAGCATTTTGCGATGGCTCGTAAGCCAACTCTTACCTACGATCGCGGCACGCTAATTTTGCACCCTCCTCCCAAAGGGAAGGATTGGCTGGACTACGCCACCTGGGATGATCGGGTGGAACGGTTCCGGGTGCCAGCCATTCAGTATCGGTCTTTGCTAACGGTAACTCAAGCCACCGATCCTCGATTAGTGGATGATGCCAAATCCTATGAAACCCTGGAACTTAACCCCAGTCTCCAAATGGAACCCTATCCTCATCAGCAAGAAGCTCTGGAGGCTTGGCAGCAGCAGCGCCGAGGATTAGTGGTTTTGCCGACAGCGGCGGGGAAAACCTATTTGGCCCAATTGGCGATTCAAGCCACTCAGCGGAGTACCTTGATTATGGTGCCCACTCTGGATTTGATGCATCAATGGTATGCCCATCTAGTGGCAGCCTTCCCAGATGCAGAGATTGGCTTGTTAGGGGGGGGATCGCGCGATCGCACGCCCATCCTGATTGCCACCTATGACAGTGCCGCCATCCAAGCTGAAAACTTAGGAAATCGCTACGGTCTACTCGTATTTGATGAGTGTCATCATTTGCCCAGCAGTTTTAATCGCGTCATCGCTGAATATGCCATCGCTCCGTATCGCTTGGGGCTAACAGCGACCCCAGAGCGGAGTGACGGTAAGCACGAAGATTTAGAGAGTTTAATTGGTCCAACAGTGTATCGCCGAACTGCAGAAGAGCTATCCGGTGTAGCCTTAGCCAAGCATAAAACGATCCAAATCCAGGTCAAGCTCTCAGCCCAAGAACGAGAACGATACGATCAGCTGATTCAAACGCGCAATCAGTTTCTCCAATCCGCTCATATTTTTCTGGGGAGCCTACAAGGTTGGCAGCAGTTTGTGCGAGAAAGTGCCCGCTCCAAAGCCGGACGCCGAGCCATGTTAGCCCATCGCCAGGCGCGTGCGATCGCATTCGGTACTGACGGCAAACTCCGTATCCTCGCCGATCTTTTAGCCCAGCATCATCCCGAACAAACGCTGATTTTCACGGACGATAATGCGACCGTCTATCGAATTTCCCAAGACTTCCTAATTCCAGCCATTACTCATAAAACCCCTGTCAAAGAACGTCACGATATTTTGCAGCGGTTTCGCTCCGGTGAGTACCCTACCCTCGTTGCCTCTCGTGTTCTTAATGAGGGTGTCGATGTTCCAGCGGCTAGTATCGCTATTGTCCTTTCTGGTACTGGTTCAACGCGAGAGTACGTTCAAAGACTAGGGCGAATCCTACGCAAAGGCAAAGATCCCAGTAAGCTAGCAATCCTGTACGAGGTGATTGCCGAAGATACGAGTGAAGAAAATACAGCTCGTCGTCGGCAACCTAACCGAAAAACACATGGTTTATCTGTAGTGCCCAAAAAATATCCTGCTAATGGAATTCCAATTCCTCACGCTGCTGAGAAGAGCACCAACTGGCCTCAAAAATCAGATAATTGATGAGCATTGTTATAGCTTCAAATTTTGACATGCCTAACTCGCCTGTAGCAATTCTGATTGCCACGGCAACGATAATTGCTTAATACTCAAACCTTCTTCAAAGATCTGCTGAATGGGATACATCTGACCATCCGTCGTCATGAACTGATGTTCATCTGTAGTTTGGATTGTTGAACCATCCGCCAACCTATACTCAAACACTTCTTGCTGACCGCGATGGTGCCACTGATCAATCAGTCGCTTATAGAGATGTCCCGATCCTCACAAGTGCTTTTGCTTCTAACAAATGTTCAGTGCTTTTGAATTACTTCTGGTGAACTTGAAACAGCTCTGCATCCTTTGTTGCTACTTCATGCTAATAGACAGAGTCAGCAAGAATAGTTTTCACCTGCAGATAAATCAAACGGGAAAACGAAAGCAGCACCCATTCAAATTAAATATCTGAATAAGGCTCTATCACTCAAAAAGCTTCGAATTTTTAAAACCAAAAAATTATCTATTGAATATAATAGATGACTGAATATTTCTTCAAGCATAAATCCCGAAACAATATTATTCTAAGACTATTAAAATTTCACAAAGACAAGATTTATAAGTTTTCATTGGTACAATTGCCCTCATCAGTATAATTGATACTTAGATATCATTTTTTCTAATATGAAGTTAATTAATTCAAATATTTTTGGACAAATCAAAAAGCCTAAAAGTTTTGATGAGCTTTTTCAATCATTCATTGAGTATGAAAACAGCTATTCAAATTGCCAAGCTAGGATGTGGCGTGGTCAAGGAAATATAGAATGGCCAATTCACAGCGCAGGCTATCGCAGAATAAAGTAAAAAGATGAATCTAGTTTAGCTGACTACGAATTACGGCTTCTTGAGCAAGCTACACATAGTGGTTATCGTTTTCATGAAGGTAGAGAGCTATCAGATATGGAATTGCTGGCTAGGCTACAACATCATGGCGCTGCTACAAGACTGTTGGATACAAGTCGAAGTGCATTGGTTGCACTGTACTTCTGTTGTGTATCAAATCCTAAAAAGATGGGTTTATTAATAGGGGTTCATACAGATCACCTAGCGGGATGCGAAAGCGAACCAGACGCAAGAAAATATGAGGAAGTAATGAATGATATAAAAGACACAGACACGTTATTTACGTGGGAGCCTCCAGTGATTACAAATCGAATTGCTGCTCAACACTCCCAATTCTTAATTCAGTGAACTAAAGGAAAGCAGCTGGGGTAGTTTAGTCTTGCCACGAGAAAAAGGAGCAACAAATTTCTATGCAATATCACCATCTCTAAAAAAAGAAAGTCTAGAAATTCTTCAAGAAGTATTTGATATAAGGCAATTCACATTATTTCCAGATATAGATGGCTTTTGTCAATCAAATAGTTATGCAAAAGATGAGTATTCCACATACAGATGGTAAGTGACTTAACAAAGCATGATCCGATCCTGTCTCTTCTGCGGAATATTCCTCATGAATTTGTCTCTGAAATACTCTCTCACAGATTGTTAGAATATCTTTACGAGCACCAGGCTTAGTTGTGCTTTGCCCTCACATTCAGATATTGCTGTAATCTCACACCAAATGGCTCCAAAAATTGTAGTAGCCTAATACCTTAGGCGATGTGCGACTAATCAATGACAAGCGTGTCAAAGTGCAGCAACTCCCGCCCCGCTTGGTGGTTGAGAAAACAGCACACCGTATGGGCCAGGAT
>JANQPU010000006.1 GCA_028285315.1 Acaryochloris sp. IP29b_bin.176 | reverse complement strand
GGCATAAACACTTCATGAATCATGGGTTAGTTTTCCGAAACGAATAGCAAGATAAACCAAAGCCTATCCAGTTTGAATTTTATCCTGTTCAGGGCTATCAACACTATCTCTCCTCGCGAAAAATGGCGGTGTCAACAAGACAACTAATCAAGATGATTCAATAGGCAAAGTGATGTCTTGCGCATCAGGATGATCATTCTGCCAATCCTAGAGAGGCCCCTTTCATGCCCAGGCAATATTTTGCAACCGTTGCCCGAGGATTAGAGTCCTTAGCTGCTCAAGAACTTGAAGAACTGGGAGCTGAGTCAGTTGAGCCTGGGTTTTGTGGGGTCGAGTTTAAAGGCGATCGCAAATTGCTATACCAAGTAAATCTCTGGGCCAGACTCCCGTTTCGGATTCTCGTGCGTTTGGAAGAGTTTGCGTGCCGAGATGCAGAGGATCTTTATCAAGGGATTCAAAGGTTGTCTTGGCAGGACTATTTGACCCCAGGTTACACATTAGCCGTCGATACCACCGGGAAAACGCAGCGACTTAACCATAGTCACTTCACCGCCCTGCAAGTTAAGAATGCAATTGTCGATCAACAACGCCAGCAATTTGGAGCGCGATCGCATATCGATACTCAAACCCCAGATGTACGGATCAACGTGCATCTTCATCGTGATCGCTGTGTGGTGAGTCTCGATAGTTCAGGCAGCAGCCTACATCGACGAGGCTATCGACCCGCTGTTGGCGCAGCTCCTTTGAAAGAGTCCCTGGCCGCAGCCCTGATTCGCTTGTCAGAATGGCAATCCGATTTAGCCTTTATGGATCCCCTATGTGGTTCCGGTACGCTTCCCTTAGAAGCTTGCTTACAAGGCTTAAATATGGCTCCTGGTTTGTTTCGACAACAATTTGGCTTTGAAACGTGGCCGGATTTTGAGGCTCCCTTGTGGCAAGCTTTGCAAGCTGAGGCCAAAGCGCAACAACTCACCCAGCTACCTATGCCGATTTGGGGCAGCGATTACAATCCCGATGTGATTGAGCAAGCCCGTCAAAACGCTCATAAGTGTAGGATCGCTGATCATATCTGGTTCGAGCCCATCGACTTGCAGGATATTGTCCCCCCCACTGACTGCGGCATCCTCATCTGTAATCCGCCCTATGGGGAGCGGCTGGGTAATGCTCAAGCATTAGGTGGCTTTTATCGCCAACTCGGTCAGATATTAAAGCAGCGATTTAAAGGATGGACTGCGTTTGTCCTCAGCGGCAATAAAGCCCTATCTCAGTCAATTGGCCTTAAATCTTCACAGCGCACAGCGATTAATAACGGCTCGATTCCCTGCCAGTTCTTAAAGTATGAGCTGTATTAAGTATGGGCACCGTTATGGTTCAGAGACCATGAAAATGGGTTGTAACTGAGGATGCGATGGTCTCCGACCGACCTTTGGCCATCGCAAAGAATCATCACACTTTCGTAAAAGCGATCGCACCAGCCGATAGATCAATAGAAAGAACCTATCAAGGATTTTATTAAATTTTGGCTCAATAGCTGTTTCAGGGAGGTTGTTCTATTCAAGTTGAAGAGGGTAATGTTAGGTAAAAATTTTCCTCCACTAGAATGATGCTAACGCTTTC
>JANQPU010000399.1 GCA_028285315.1 Acaryochloris sp. IP29b_bin.176 | reverse complement strand
TTGCCCTACATCAGTTTCTGAATTGCTTTATCTCAGAAGCTTATGATGCTGGGGCCTCCTTATCTTCACGGCCTCTCAATTAAGTCGCACATCGCCTTACCCAGGAATATTCCTTGCCCTAACCAACATCAATGTTGTGGTGGCATTCCTTTCTGGTGCTGTGGTCAGTCGTTCGTCAGATTTCAGTAGCAGTGGTTGGGCCAATAGACTCCGCCAATCCAGATTTAGCCATGTTTCCTGGCATGGAGGGGATAGTGAATGAGTAATCTACGGACCTGTGGAAATCTTTCTATTGCCAAGCGAGTTGTAAAGTGCGCAAAAATTGCTTCTATGTCTTGATCGGAGAAAAAATGTTTGATCACGGTATATGACG
Source organism: Acaryochloris sp. IP29b_bin.176 (assembly GCA_028285315.1). Lineage (GTDB taxonomy): Bacteria > Cyanobacteriota > Cyanobacteriia > Thermosynechococcales > Thermosynechococcaceae > Acaryochloris. The sequence goes on along the minus strand of JANQPU010000399.1, from coordinate 27,618 downwards.
AGGATCTCTCTAAAGTTCGCTCTTGCAGATGATTCCCTTCCGCATCGAACTTGCCAGTCTGGGAATGTAGGCCAGGCAGCTGATCGCAGAAAATCACTCAACCCTGCTCATGCAAATGTTGATGCAGACCCTCCAGAAAACTTGGCATTTTTGATTTGGGGACATGCGCCAACCAATCTATGGCCAAAGCCGCATCAAAGTCTGTCGGAATATCTGAAAGGTGATAAGCATTTGCCTGCTGTAACTGAACCTGATCAGTCGGAAGCTGTTTGAAAGCCGCCTGGTCGAGAGTACTTTGGTTGTAATCTGTGGCTAGGACAGAATGCGTACAATCATAAATGTGTTGCGTCCAAAAACAGGGGCCACAGGCAATTTCTAACACTTTTTTGCCAGCCACAAGCTGTCTGATACGCTCAATTACACAGGCCAGTTGAGCAACTACTTCAGGCTGGTCATAGTCCATAGAAGCATCATATTCTGCAGCCCGATGATGATAGTAGGTCTGCATCTCTTGAATCAGCTCTGGTGCTATAGGCATAGAGACGTTACCTGTGCATGCACAAGTCAAACAGGTCAGATGCACTTAGACTTAGCGATCAACAGAACCCATAATCACATCAATGCTCCCCAGGATCGCCACAATATCAGCGACCTTCATCCCCTTCAGCAGTTGGGGTAACACTTGCAAATTATTGAAATCAGGGGCACGAATCTTCCACCGCCAAGGGAAGACATTCTCATCACCGATCAGATAAATACCCAGTTCGCCTTTACCCGTCTCCACACGAGCATAGAGTTCACCTTCGGGGATTTTGAAGGTAGGAGCCAGCTTCTTCCCTAAGAACTGATACTCAAAGGAGTTCCATTCTGATTTACGCCCTTCCATCATCCGCTTGGCTTCCAGGTTTTCGTAGGGGCCGCCGGGCAGATGTTCTAGGGCCTGTTTGATAATTTTGACCGATTCCCGCATCTCGCGAATCCGCAGATAATAGCGGGCGAGACAATCTCCTTTGGTTTCCCACTGTACTTCCCAATCGAAGTCGTCGTAACACTCATAGTGATCGACACGGCGGAGATCCCATTTGACGCCCGAACCTCGGAGCATTGGCCCCGATAAGCCCCAATTAATCGCATCTTCGCGACTAATTGTTCCCACACCATCTAGACGCCGAATAAAGATGGGGTTATTGGTGATGAGGCGCTCATACTCATCCACTTTGGGTAGAAAGTAATCACAAAAATCTAAGCACTTGGATACCCAACCGTAGGTGAGGTCTGCGGCTACTCCGCCCATTCGGAAGTAGTTGTTATTGATAAAGCGCATGCCGCTCACGGCTTCAAACAAGTCATAAATCATTTCCCGTTCGCGGAAAATGTAGAAGAAGGGGGTTTGAGCGCCGACATCTGCGAGAAAGGGGCCTAGCCAGAGGAGGTGATTCGCAATCCGATTTAACTCCAACATAATTACCCGAATATAGCTAGCCCGTTTCGGGACTTTGATATCCGCTAAACGTTCGGGCGCGTTGACGGTGATGGCCTCGTTGAACATGCCCGCTGCATAATCCCAACGGCTGACGTAAGGGACAAACATGATGTTGGTCCGATTCTCGGCAATTTTTTCCATGCCGCGATGCAAGTAACCAATGACAGGTTCGCAATCGACGACATTCTCACCATCTAGGGTCACCATCAGTCTCAAAACCCCGTGCATTGAGGGGTGCTGAGGTCCCATGTTGATGACCATGGGCTCGGTGCGGGTTTCAATTGTTGGCATCTTGCGAACGGTTCCTTGAGAAAACGACTACAACCCAAAAATGGCGGAGCTTTCGGATCAAACTATCCAGACATTGCCAATCAGATTTAGGCAGATTGGAGTATGTCTCTATCCATGGTACAGATCTCTAATCCAGGAATTCAAATATTTTTGCGAGGCAGGGCAAATTGGAGGCGTAAATTAACTCGGCTTTTGTTCAACTCTCACCCATAATTTTGGGCACTTTGAAATAGTCGTCTTCCTGCTCGGGGGCGCAGGCCAAAATGGATGCCCGGTCTGCATACGGGGAGAGGGCATCTGTGCGGGTGATATTGCTGACATCTATGGCTCGCATTGTTGGCTCAACATCCGCTACGTCTAGCTCACTCAATTGCTCAAAGTAGTCGAGGATATCACCCAACTGAGTTGTGAACTGTTCCGCCTCGCTATCCGTTAACGACAAGCGGGCAAGATGGGCAACTTTATCGACTTCTGCACGCTCCAGCATGGGGGAATCTCCTGTGTAATGCTAGCTGTGGCCTTTTCGAGTTTCCCACGATTAAGGGGAGTTCATTCATTTAAGTTTAACTTGACGTTACCCCAGGAGGTAGCAGTATCGATCCATGCTCATAGGGTTAAAGGAGTACCTTGCTCAGGATCTATGCCCATCTCCTCAAGAATCGACTTATTAACGCTGAGTCAAATATTTAAGTCATCCCTCTAGATATTGCTCTTTCAGCATTCCTGGCGGTGCTTTTTTATCATTTCAAGGCATCGAAATTGACCTGTTTAACGCCACTGAAACCGTAAAACCATCGCTATCTGGCATAGAAAGCAAGCTGAGTTTAGGCTGATCTTAAGGAATTTAGATATTTATTTTAGTTCTGAAAATTAAAATATTATTTCGTGTTCGAATAGAAAGCTGAAGTGTCTATCCTAAAAGTAGGACGGGCTTCTGCCAAAATATTTTGAGTATAGCAATAGTGGGCTAATCACTCCTCAAATTAGCCTGTTGTATGCGATGGAATTATATCGGTTTTTTATCGTCAGAATTACCGAGAATTTCACTTATTGATGTCAAAGTTATACGCAAGTTGGACAACGGGCTTGCTTACAATGACGCGATCGCAAACATGGACTTGCCATACTCATGATATTGGCCAGATCGATGCCTGTTTTTGTCTATTCCGGGGGGAATCAATATATGCATATTAGTCAGGAGCACCAGGCTCCCCATTTTCCTGTCTTTAAAAAATGGGGCTGGCCCCTTGCCTTGACATTGGGTCTCAGTCTAGTAGCAGCACCCAGTTGGTCTCAGACCCTGCATACGCCATCTATGGGAACCAGTACATCCACACTGATAGCTCAATCTAGTACGATTGCCCAGATGGAAGCAGAGGTTGTGCAGCAGATTAATCAAAAGCGACAAAGCCACGGTTTGCCTCCCTTACAACTCAATCCAAAATTGTCTTTGGTGGCTCGTTCCCATAGCCAACAAATGGCGCGCCATAACTTCTACAGCCATATTGATCCTCAAGGGTGGAACCATCGTCGTCGGGTAGAAGCTTTTGGCTTACAAGCCTATCTCATTGGTGAAAACTTGATGAAATGTATCCAATCTTCTGATCCAGTGGGTTTATCCGTCCAAAGCTGGATGAATAGCCCCGCCCATCGCAAAAATATTCTGCTATCAGAAATGCAAGAGACAGGGGTAGGGATTTGGCGCAAGGGACAAACCTACTATGTCACTCAAATCTATATGGAGCCCAAATAGATCAGCGGTATTCGGTATAGCAGTAGCCGACATTGGTAAAAACTGAGACCTATTATTTGATAGGTTGAAGTTGGTGTTTTGCGATCGCTCTCTTGTCTCTGCAAGCTCTAATTTTTGATGTAGATGGCACCTTAGCCGACACTGAGCGAGATGGTCATCGAGTTGCCTTTAACCAAGCCTTCACTGATGCCGACTTAGAGTGGCATTGGTCCGTTAACCAATATGGGCAGCTCCTTAAAGTTGCAGGGGGAAAGGAGCGCATTCACTTCTATATCCAGCAGTTTTGTCCTCATTGGCAACCGCCTACAGACCTAATGGGCTTTATCGCTGAACTTCATGCAGCCAAAAATCAGCATTACCAAACCTTGCTCGCGCAAGGTACCATTCCCTTACGTCCAGGAGTAGAGCGACTCTTGCGAGAAGCAAGAGCAGAGGGGATACGGCTTGCGATCGCCACCACCAGCGATCTTCCCAATGTCATCGCTCTCCTAGAGCATACTTTAGGGACAGACAGCCCCAATTGGTTCGAGACCATTGCCGCAGGAGATATCGTCTCCGCGAAAAAACCCGCCCCCGATATTTACCACTATGCTCTGAGCCAACTCGCTTTGGCTCCTGCTGATTGCCTAGTCTTTGAGGATTCCCAGGTTGGCTGTCAAGCGGCCTGTGCCGCAGGCTGTCGTCCCATTATTACGGTCAACGACTATACTCAAGACCAAGGCTTTACTGGGGCATTACTCGTTATTGATAGCCTGGGTACCCCGCAACACCCCTTCAGGATCTTAGCCGGTTTCGCTAAACTAACTGCCTATATCGACATCCCTTTTCTCAAATCCCTAGGGTCGGTCGTGATGGATGGACCCCACTAGGCAGGAAACGTTAGTAGAGATCGAGGCTGAAGCTCAACTCCTTGTATGAAGTTTTGACAGTCCGTTATGTTGAAGCCGTTTTGTGTCCATAATTAGCTCGGAGTACATCACAAAATCCAACAATGCCTAGAACTGCCAACGAATATGCGGTCCACCTGTTTATCGAAGGAGGCCACAAGGAAGAGGTTCGGTTTGCCACCATTCAAGAATTTCAGCAATGGTATAGCAATGAGCTGGTGCCCAAGTCAGACTCCAAGGAATTCATTAACGTCCCCATTAAAAATATCCAAGGCGAGTATATGGTCATCCGGCCTTCTAGTATTACGGCCATTCGGGTGGAACCTGTCTTCTTATCTAGCGTCGACCGTTATTAAATTCTGATGGTTTGACTGCATGTTTTTTCTGACTCTGCCTTTGCTGTTGGGGTGTACGGCTGCAACACCACCTCCCACGACTGCAACGCCGCCGATGGAACGCCCCTTACGCACCGTTGTTACAGACCAACTGCCTAGCGGTATCGCCAAGGACGAGCAACTGTGGCAAAACGTGAATGGTCAGACAGGAGACCAGCAAGCGCTACTGACAGCGATTGATCACAGCTTGGACTATTTAGGGACAGACAAAGCGCAACAGGACTACCAAGACTACAAAGTGCCGGGTATCACCCGCGATCGCGTGATCCGTAGCCTCCGTCGATTCCGCCAGTTGGTGGTGCAAACCCAGTCTCCAGAGGCGCTCGAAAAAGCGGTCAAACGCGAGTTTCAGTTTTACCAATCCATCGGCAATGATCAAAAGGGCAATGTCGATTTTACAGGGTATTATGAAGCCACGTATCCCGCTAGCCGCACTCCTACCGCAGCGTTTCGCTACCCCCTATATCAGGCTCCGGCAGATCTAAAGGAATGGCCAAAGCCCCATCCCACCCGTGCGGAGCTAGAGGGCGCTGATGGCTTGCAAGGATCGCAAGGTCCTCTGCAGGGATTGGAGCTGGTTTGGCTGCGCGATCGCATCCAGGCATTCCTGGTTCAGGTGCAAGGATCGGCCCGTCTCAGCATGGCAGACGGGACGGAAATGACCGTGGGCTATGCGGGCAAAACGGATCATCCCTATACCAGTATTGGCAAAGCCTTGGTGGAAGATGGAAAATTCTCGCTGGAGGAGCTGAGTCTCCCCTTAGTGCTTCAGCACTTTCAAACCAATCCTCAAGATTTAGATCGATATATTCCCCAAAACAAAAGTTTTGTCTTTTTCAAAGAAACCTTTGGGGCACCTCCGATGGGAAATCTGAGTGTCCCCGTTACAGATGAGCGCTCCATTGCCACGGATAAATCGCTCATGCCCCCCGGTGCCTTAGCCCTGATCAGCACCAACTTGCCCTACTACAAGGCCAATCAGCAGTTGGAATTCCAAGAGGTCAGTCGCTTTGTCCTGGATCAGGATACCGGGAGTGCCATCAAAGGCCCAGGCCGGGTCGATATTTTTATGGGGACCGGGTCAAAAGCGAAGGAGCGAGCAGGAGTGATGACAGGATCGGGTCAACTCTATTATTTGCTCTTAAAAGAGAACCCATCGCCTTAGCCCAAAGGTATCGGTCGTGTGAGCCAAGTCAAGACCATCGCCAAGCCCAACCACAGCAAAAAACAGTTGCGCGTGAGGCGCATCGCCAGTTCGATATGCTGGGCGGTAATTCTGTACAAGGGATTCCCGAGTAGAGGCTTAAACTTAGCCACGCCCCGATACCAATTTTGCCCCCCCAACTGAACGCCCAGGATGGCTGCATAGGCACATTCACTCCAACCTGAGTTGGGACTGGGGTCTTTACGGGCATCTCGCCAACCCAATATCAACACGGATTTCAGTTTGCCCGATAACAACCCAACCGTTAGCACCATCAATCGGCAGGGGAGCCAAGTGAGGACATCGTCTAGGCGAGCACTAAACCAGCCCAGATCAGTATAGGGGGCCTCTCGATACCCAATCATGGAATCTAAGGTGCTGACCGCTTTATAGGACAAGGCTAAGGGTACGGGACCCACCCCCGGAATGGCCAGGCCCACCAAAGCATAGAACAAAGGAGCCATCACACCATCCGTTGCATTTTCCGCCACCGTTTCCAACAAGGCCCGCAGGATATCTTGTTCTACCAGGGTATCGGTATCTCGTCCTACATATCGGCGCAGGCGCGATCGCGCTACTGTCACATCCGCTTTAGCTAAAGGTTTGAGCACATCTACCGTGGCATCATGTAAGCTCCGACCCGCAAAACAACTGGCCAACAGTACTATCTCTATCCCCAAACTGACGGGCCAAGCCCACTGGTCCAGCACGGTGAACAACAACCAGCTGCCTAAACCGACGCTACAGACTAGGGCGATCGTTAGATGTATCCCGGCTAAGCGGAGTTGCCAAGGCTCGTTCCACCACCGCAACGCGCCTTTGGTATAGCGCTGAATCAGCCAGCCCATGATTTGCACAGGATGGGGACATCCCCAAGGATCACCCATCGCAAAATCCAGAATCGCCGCACTGATCAGGGCCACAATGGTCAAAGGCCGCTCGAAGGCCATCGCCGTCTCTGCACTGATCACTGGCTAGTCAGTTCTAAAAAAATCAAACTTGTCTGCGTTGGCCCCACGTTTAATTTGGTCATCATCAAAGTTGAGCTGCAGGGCACTGAGAAAGCTCCAATACGACGCTGTGGGTGAGGGTCAAAGGCTGCTAAAACATCGCTTTGCTATGCTTGAGGCAAGTTCCTTCAGATCCACGATACCAATGCCCTTGGCAAATTGACATCATTATTTTGCCAAGATTTGATCTATGGCCTGAGATAGTACAGATGATGGACACTATCACCCTTGACTTAGCCCCTTTTATCCAGATGATGGATGACCAGTTTTTTGAACTCTGCCAGCATCATCGAGACTACCGATTTGAGCGTAGCGCCGCAGGAGCTTTGATTATTATGTCCCCTGCTGGTGGTGAGACCAGTCGTCGAAACCTATCTGTTTCGGGGCAGCTTTATCAATGGAATCAAAGATATCAACTGGGTATTGCGTTTGATTCATCTGGAGGCTTTAAGCTGCCCAATGGAGCGGATCGCTTCCCAGATGCTTCCTGGCTCAGACTGGAAGGTTGGCAGGTACTCACACCGGAGGAACGCCAAAAGTTTTTGCCCTTATGTCCTGATTTTGTCGTGGAACTTCGTTCTCCGAGTGAGAGTCTGACCAAGCTGAAGAAGAAAATGCAGGAGTATATGAGTAATGGGGCTCGGCTGGGCTGGCTGATTGATCCTCAGAGTCAGCAGGTAGAAATTTATCGGCCTGGGCAATCACCAGAAGCGTTAACTTCACCCTCAGTTTTATTGGGTGAGGAGGTGCTGCCTAATTTTGAGCTAGATGTGTCTGACATTCTCTAAACCCCCAATGGTTTTCGCGGCCATTCTTTTCCACTATGCTTGAAAGCTTTTTATTGAGAAGCCAGTCATAACGGAACCCTGAAGTAAGGACGGGATCTTCAACTAAAAGATACAAGTTTGGAGCATGCTTGACACTCGGACATTTATGTCCGAGCCTTAAGAAAAAATGACTGGCAAAGAACTGCTTAAAAAGTTGAAGAAGCTGTCAGGAAAACTGGGAGTAGAGATGCGTATCGAAACAAAACGAGGCAAAGGTAGTCATGTCACACTTTACTTTGATGAGAGATATGCGATTATTCCAGATCTCAAGAAAGAATTGAAGATGGGAACACTCAAGGCAATATTGAAGCAGATTGGAGTGCAACAGGAAGAGCTATGAACCGATTTTCCTATCCAGTAATGTTGAGTCCATCTGAAGAAGGAGGGTATGTTGTTAGCTTTCCAGACTTTCCTGAGGCGATTACGCAAGGTGAGACTTTGGAAGAGAGCCTTGCTGAAGCTGCAGATTGCATTGAAGAGGCAATTGCTGCACGTATTGATGGAGGACTAGACATTCCTGAATCCAAGGCAAATCCAGGAGAGAAGTATTGGGTTGCTGTTCCATTGCAAATGGCGCTGAAAGCTGCTTTATACCTCGCTATGCAAGATTCAGGGATGGCTAATACTCAATTAGCCAAATTACTTGGAAAAGATGAGAAAGAAGTTCGCCGTATTCTAGATCCACGTCATGGTACAAAGTTGCCAATTATTGAGCAGGCATTACGTCGCTTAGGAAAACAACCCGAATTACATCTGCGTTGATGGGGCTTGTCACCCACCCCGCCCTACGGGCACCCCTCCTAGGAGGGGATGGTGTCGGTGTATTTTGGAGGTTGGGCTAAGTTCGTATCCTGACTACTCTCCTCCATGTCCTTTGACAACCTGTGCAAACTCCTGTGTGACAAACATCCTGACCGCTTTGCTAGCTGGATTTTAGGAGAATCTTGCGAACGGGTTGATGTTCTCAAAACTGAACTGAGTATTGAACCGATTCGGGCTGATGCGGTTACCTTTTTGCAGGTGCAAGAGCGCATCCTCCATCTCGAATTCCAAACTAAGCTGGACTCTCAGCCCCCACTGCCTCTGCGGATGCTGGATTATTGGGTGAGATTGTATCGGCTCTATCGGCTACCGATTACCCAAGTTGTGGTTTTGTTGCTGCCGCCACCTCCTGGGACTGTGATTGAGTCAGCTTTTACGGTAGAGCAGACCCATCATCAGTATCAAGTGATCTGTTTGTGGCAAGAGCCTTCTGAGGTGTTTCTCAATGACCCCGCTTTGTTGCCCCTTGCCCCTTTGACGGCTGCGCCGAATGTAGAGGAACTGTTGCAGCGCGTGGTGCAGCGTGTTGATGAGTTGGAGACAGCCCAGCGGACTGAGGTGTCTGGCTATACTCAGATTTTGGCTGGGTTAAAATTTGAGAAGGATGTGATTCGGCGGCTATTTCGGGAGGGTGTGATGCAAGAGTCGGTGATTTACCAGGACATTCTAAACAAAGGGCTCCAAAAAGGGCGGCAGGAGGGACGGCAGGAAGGACTTCAAGAAGGACGACAGGAAGGGGAAAGGCTGTTGGTGTTGCGGTTGCTGGCTCATCGCCTGGGTGCGGTTTCCAGGCAGATGCAAGCGCAAATTGAAACCCTGTCTCTAGAACAGCTAGAGGCATTGGGGGAGGCTTTATTAGATTTTTCGGATTCGACTGAATTAGAGGAGTGGCTGAATACACAGTTGTAATCGGCCATTGACTGGCTTGGCGTTGGGGTTATCTCAAGAAAATCTACCCTGTTTGACGGGCACCCTTTCTGGGAGATAAACCCACCCCGCCCTATGGGCACCCCTCCCAGGAGGGGATGGTGTTGGTTGGGGAGTTGTGTGGAATGGAGGAAGCGGGGGGTGGGTCTAGGTTTCCCAGAGACTCACCCCCCGCTATGGTTTTACTTACGTTATCTGTTCCCAGACTTTATAGGGAGAATTTGGGTTGAATAGAAGGAATAGTGGGCATTGATGCAAACAAGTTGGTTGTCTTGCTAGAAACTTGATCAAAGTCGCGCTTAAACAGCTCTTGTCTCAAATAAACGAAACGAGGAGTGAGTGGCGGCAATTTAGCAGCATCATTGAAATCAGTATCATAGTCCCAGTTCCGACCTGGAGGGGAATAACTTTGACTTCCCCAAGCACCATCAACACGGCGGGCTTTATTCAAACTCACAAAAGAGCCACGATAGTTAAGCGTGGTCCCGCTCCACCTTTCGTGGAATCGAGGATAGTTTTCTACGCCACCATTGTAATTACCACTATCTTGGCCTCCGGTTCCTTCTGTATTGCCGGTATTATCAGTCCCTCCCAAAAATGCAGCATTGATCGTTGTGGTCTCAGTTCTGCGATCGTTTTTACTATCAGCGCCACCAGTTGGTAGACCATTATTATACCTACGGCCATCAAAAGAGGCGGGCTGATCGTCACCACCAGGGCGTCCAAAATCCCATCTATTAGATAAAACATTCAAAGAATCAGCCAAAAAGGCAGCAGGTTTTTTGTCAGTAGCGTTGTAGTTACCTCTGACGTAGAAGGCTTGATCAGTTGCGATCGTTAAACCTTGAATTTCTGGGGCACTACTATCAGTTGAAGCCAGTTCTTCCCCATTTCTTACACGGACACCATAGTTATTGCCGTCTGTAGCACCATTGGTTACATCTACATTGGCATCCGGTCCATCGACTGCAAAGAACCAAACAAGTCCTCCTTCCGTGTCATCATCAATGGGTTTGACTAGAGTACCATTAGCAAAGGTCATCAGGTCTTCGCTGTGGGAGCAATCGATAAGAGCCTGTGCATCCACATCTAACATGCGGATAAACTTGCCTTCTCGATAGTTATAGAAGGTATCAGAAGTGGAAACAACTGCTTTGCGAACGCTGATTCCACTTGAGTTAAGGGGACCACCACTAGCTTGATAACTGTGCATGAGCTGGCGCTGCAATGTAATTTTGTTGCCAGCAACACTTTTTACTATGTTGCTGTCAGCATCAATGACTACTCCAGCACTATCATCGACGAGGGTGATTATGTCACCAGCAGTGAATGAACTGCTGGCATCCTCAACATAGAGTTCGGTGGCATTAGCCTCATATACTGTTGTTCCATCGCTACTCTCGTCATCTAGCAGTTGTTCTGATGGAACATTACAACTTCTCAGTAAGGCAGTTGTAGCGCTATCGTCTCTGTTGCCATTTGCTTGACGGACTTCAATAACCGTTCCGTTACCATTTCTGTCACTGGGATTCCCATTAGAATCTACTTCCAAAACAACTCGCAAGTCAGCCTTCTGCCAATAGGCTGCATCCGCATTACTTGGGTCTGCATCCAAAGCTTCAGGTGGGGGAATATCTAAATAATCAATATTCAATTGAATTTGGTCATTCCAAGAGCTAACATCTGTAATCTGTGTTCTACTACTTCCATTGCAAGCAGCACTGACAGGATTAGTAGGGTCATAAACGTTGACTATTCCTGAACATCCGCTGTTCCGTTCTTTTCGTCCTCGATAAAGTCCATTTTCACTGCCATCCTGGTCTTTGCCAATGGTTACTTGACCAAGAATCGATAATGAATTACCTGCATTTAGATACAAATCCCCATTCGTATGGACAGGCCCGCTGAGGGTCATGGCCGGGCCAGGCAAGATTTCAAGGTCTTTATTATAGAAAACCGCAAATTGAAATAAAGGCACCAAGCGACTTCTAAAGTTCATGCCTAGAAGGGCAGTAGGCTGGTTCTTATCGTCTAAAGAGACTGAGTTTAATTCATAGCGATACTCTTGAGCACTTAAACCTTCGAATTTTTCACCAGGCGGGATAATGATAGGAGTTGGATTTGCTGCATCCTCCATCACATAGCTCAAGTTAGTCTGGCTCTGAAAAATCAGGGCTTGACACGCAAAATCATTTCCATTAGGTAAAGTGGAAGATGCTCCAATACAATCTTGCCATTGAGTAGGAGAAGTCCCTGATGGCCGGTTATATCCTTCAAATTCCCTTTTAATTTCTTGAGCCCGGATATTCAGCCCTGCTTCGGCAGAGAAAAAGCCCGTGTTACTTTTGGCGGATGCACTAGTACTGGCAGTATTGACCTTGCTAACAACAGCAGCACTAATTAATAAGGTGCTTAAAATTAGCAGCATGGCCACGGTAACGACCAAACTGTATCCACCTTCAGTGCTTTTCTTCCCCTGAAGGCGCATTAATTGCAACAGAAGGATGTTTTGAATATTTCTAGGCTGGTGTTTCATGGCGGTAATTAGTCTCTAGGAGAAAGGCATTGAACAAACGAAAATACTAAGGGGAATCAATCACGGGATAGGGCGTTACGTGGGAAAAACTTAGATGCAATCCGACGCTGACTGTCTTCCAGCTTCACCAACGCACCATCGGAGGTATCTGCTGCTTGCAAAGTGACGTCAAGATATTGAATATCCTGCCAGTCATCAGCTTGAAACAAACCTGGATTAAAGGAGGTTTCAGTAGCAGAGTTCGTTACAACATCTACTTGAAACTCCGCCACATTATTGGTCAAGCGCAAAGGTGGAGTCTGACGGTTTGTTGTCAGTTGCAATACATCACCATTGAGGCTGTAAGATTGCTCTTCTAAGATGTAAATAGTAGGATTATCAGCAAAATTATCCCTGTCATACGTATAGCTATAGAGCCATGCATTAGAATCGCATCGGAAGAGCAAATTTCGGTCATTGGCGTTATTACGCTCAAAAGCATACTTAAAGAACTCGCCACGATTGTTGACTGGATCGTGGATATAGGCCCAAACAGACTCATCATTGCAAGTGCCAACAGATGGAGGCGATGTCGTTTCGCAAGCATCAGTTCCGTCTGCTTGGCACCGATACCTGCGAAAGGCATCAACACTATCATTTAAATCGTTACCATCACCATCTGAATATGGTCCACACCCATCTTGTGGTGGATTTTTGGAAACCACTAGGCGATTCTGACCATTACTCAAGTCGCGGCAGAGCTTTAAGGTGTCAGGAATCATTTTTCGCTGAAATACTAGGATATCCCCATTGTTGTTTGGAGTAGTAACTTCACTTTCGTCAATCACGCTGATCCCAGGGAGTTCTGAGTCAGACTGGAGAAAATCACCGGCAATGCGGGCATCCGTGCCAATCAGATCCATACCTGACCGCAACGTTTGGTTGGATTCAGACCGAAGTTGATTATTAACAAACTGTCTGCGTTGATCCGTAATCAACTGCAAAGAAAACCCAAGGACTGCAGAGGCAATAAAGGTTGTGACAATAAGTTCAACCAGCGTGAAGCCTTTAGTCGAACTTGGTGAAGACCGTCTCAGCTTCATAAACAGATTGACCATTTTGGAGAACCTCAATTTTGATATGTCTGGAAGTTGCATCGCAGTAACTGGCGTCTTGACAGTAAGTAACTCTGGGTGTGTAATCTTTGCCCAAATGGGAGACACTGGGTTTTGTTTCTGTAGTCGTTGTTCCGTTAGCAGCAGGTAATTGAGCGATATTGGATTGGCGAATTTCATCCAATACCTGTTGCGAAATGGCAATACCCGCAGTCCGTCTTTCGTTATTAATAGTGGAAATCGTGTAGTTCAAAAAGATGGGGACGATACCCGCTAACGCTACAAAAAAGATCAGTAGAGAAACAACGGATTCCACTAAGGTGAGTCCACGCTCACTCTTGCGAACGGCAAGTTGTTGCTGGGTAACCTGGATGCTGTGATTAGTTGTTGTAGTCTTCATCACCATGACCTACTTTGTAATCCTTAACTTTGCCTAAACTCAACTGATGTCTCCTAGATCAACTGCACCCCCAGGAAATACCTCCATCGTGCGTTGCTTATTGGCATCCATATCTCGGAAAGTGAGGACCAGATTCTGATTCTGGTGGACGGTTCCTCGACTGTTAAAGCAGAGGTTCCAATTGGCAGTTGAGTTGGTGGTTGTGCCATTTATGGTTGCCGTTGCAGCTATCAGTTGGGCAGGATTATCCAAACTCAAGTCTTCGTTGACTAATTGACCGTCTTTTTCGACGCGATCGCTAATGACTGTCCAGTTGGCAGGATCTGCTTCCGTGCATCGTGCAGCCCGCTCCATCACGAACTCAGTATTGGAGATCGGTCGAATCCTTACTGCAGAGGTCTCAGCCATCGCCCGTGCCCGTGCCCATTTGAAACTAGCGGCAATTCGATTGGATGAATCCCTGAGCGGATTATTACCAAAAGTGACCGCCGGAGCCGCCAGCGCAGCCAACAGCGCCGTCAACGCAATGACCACCATAATTTCAATTAACGACATGCCAGCATTCGGATTTGCTTTTTGCTGACGCTGAATCAGGAAATTGTAAAAGACCAAAGACAAGTTTTTCTGACGCATGGGACGAACTCAATTCTTAATACCTAGGATGGACGCAGCTTCAGTCAAATTGATCACCGATTAGTGACTCAATTCTGAGGATTTGTACATCATGAAATTAGCCATGTAAAAGCAGATCAAGTTCACCCTAAGGATTCCCCTTGATTACACCCTAAGTTGGCCTCAGTCGCTCCCAAGCACCGATCGGCAAACGTAGGTCCGGTAGATATTGCTATATGATTTTGTACTCCCTGACAATAACTTTATATAAAATCCTTCTCCGTCACCTCAGTAATATCCCGGAAATCTTATAAGTTATACTTTTCAGACACTAAAACATACAATGAGGCAACATATTCTACTCAGTACAAATAATAATTTCAAACAAGAGATTTGCAATTAATAAATAGCTAAAAAAAAGAAATTTGCACGAAATATTGCCAGATTAATAAAGATGGCAATAAAAGACGCATGATCCATAGAGCCCTAAAATCCCTTAAGGCTAATGGCTCATAGGCTTGATAAGCAGAGAGATAAACCTAAATTGGCACTCGAAAGTTAATCTGATCCGTTGTGCAATGAATCGACCATGAACTTTGCAGATCAAGCCTATAGGTACATATGAATTATTGTTCCTGAGAGTCTAGTCTAGAAATCGAAATCACCTGTTTGTGTGATCTAGATCACGGAAAACCATTTTTATTTGATCATTGCCAAAATATTTTTGCGGCTGCAAAAATGATAAGTGTAATGGTCTATTCTTCTCATGCATTACCGAACAGTGCACAGAAGCGAACTGCTAGAATAGCCATAGCAAAATCATTAATTGGCATGGGGGGAAATACTTAATTTTTATAGGAATATTCGGTATAGTCTGTATAGCAATCTGAACAATCTGTATTAGATCTGTATTAGAGAGAACGCGTTACATCTGTGTTTGCTGAGAATCTCAACCATGAAGCAATGGATTGAATACTCCCTGAAATGTCGGAAGGGACAAGCAGGATTTGCATTGCCTGTGGCAATCGGGATGGGCCTGATTATTCTTTTAGTAGGGTTGACGATGCTACTGCGATCGCAAGATAGCCAAGTCAGTGCGATCGCCCAAAAAGATACCGCCAAAAGCCTCAACGCCGCCGAAACCGGGGTCCACGAAATCCGAGCTCTAATGAATCAGCATCGTGCGATCGCCAATCATCCTGCCTGTGAATCACCCAGAAATACCGATGGCACCTGTCCAGATAGTGGCAGCTCTATAGAAAGCTGGGCTTTACCCAATAATATTTCCAAAATCTTGTCTACATGTGGTGTGGATAGAAAAGGGGAGATCATCAACTTGGCAAACAGAGAATGGACAAATGTAGACGATAATGACCCCAGCCAAGGTGAATACCGTTTACTCAGTTATGACGAGGCGGGAATTGCTACTATTCAAGGCCGGGTTAATGAGGGTCAACCCAGCGAATCAGTTTCAGAATTACAAGTTAGTTTCCCAGTTAGTCCAGCTCCGATAGCAAATCTTTGGGTTTCCACAGGGGCCAATACAAGTCAAATAGATCCTAATGCTCTAATTTTAGGCCCCTGTGCATCTGGCAGTCCCATCCAATCGAGTCCCTTGGACATACCTGGCATCCCTAGCCCTAAAGAGCCTCTGAAAGAAATCGATTTAGACAATACTTTACCCACTGAACTCCCTCGACAAAAAGATATAGATGACGATAAGGCCACTGCAGATGGAGTCTATCAGTATCGGATCGATACCCTTAGCTCAACACTAACAGTCAGAGAGGGTGAAAAAATCGAGTTAAGGGTTGAGGGAGACATTACCCTTGAAGACCCTTCTGATAACATCACATGCAACCCATCTACTAATTGCTCTCCCTTAGACGTCAAAATCTATGGCGAAGGGAGTAGCGGAACCATAACGCTGGGTAATGACATCAAGATTTGCAACGTCTTTATCCATGCTCCAGAGTATACAGTCGAGTCCAGTGGATCAGGTTCTCCCACAGTATGTGAGTCAGGGGAAAGAATTACAGGCATATTTTGGGTTAAGGAGTGGGGTAGCAGCAGTAGCCCAACTTTGAATGCAATAACCCCGCAACCATCATGGACTGATTTTCTATCAGATTATCCTCCTCAGATTGGACCCATCAATGCTTGGGAGACCCAAGAAAGTTCATCAAGCTAAGTACCATCTAAAACGATCAACACAACCTTTCGCACCAGATGGATGTTATTGCCATACTAAATACATATTTCCAGTAAATATCCAGACTCCGAAAAATTTATAAACTAGCCATTTTCTTGAAGTATTTAATACTTTCAATTTGGAGATTTGACTCAAAATAGATAATAAGTGCAACCCAAGAGAAAAAGCAACGGAGATTTTATATGAAATTAGTATCTGAACATCGCCATCATCACGATACTGGCTTTACTCTTGTGGAAGTTTTAGTCGGCCTCTTAGTGATTACTGGCTTTATTAGCACTGCCATGCAAGCGTTAGTAACTGCCACTGTCTTTAAAGTAAAAGGTCAAGAACTGAGTGAAGCAACGACCTGGATCCAAGAAGACATAGAACGGGTAAGGTTCGAAGCGAAACGCTTGGATTTAGGGGAAGACGTTAACTTACCAGCCTGTCAGGCCCTTAATAACGCCTCAGGATATGCAGCTCGTTTGCGAGACAGAATTGATACCAATGCGCCGGTAGATACCGACAAACTAAGTGTTATTGGTAATCGACCATATACCCTTACACGTACTCCAACTCTCCCCTCTGATGCCCCATTCAATGTACTGAGCCTAGAATATCAAGTTGCATCTGCTGACAATATACCTATTGCCATCGTCCAAACTAAGGTCATTCCCGATAAATCGCTTGAATGTCCTTAGTTAATAGTGTTAACTGACTACCTAACTCCATGACATTGACCCGATATCAACGCAAAAGCTTAGGGTTCTCATTGCCTGAAGTCTTAGCGATAGTAGTAATTTTAGGTATATTTGCTGCCCTAGCAGCTCCTAGTTTTTTAAGCTGGGTCAACAACAAAAGAATAGATGACGTCTCCAGACAAGTAGAGGGAGCCCTGAAAGAAGCCCAAGCGACCGCCATTCGCACCAGCCAACAATGTAGTCTTCGCATCAACAGTTCTTCTATCACAGCTAATCCTCCAAGTTGCTTGCCGACAGGAGCGCGGGATTTAACACAACTGGGCGGCGGCACGAGTCCATCTGCAGTCGCTCAGATCGCTGCCAACAACGACGATATCCAATTTTCCCCGAAAGGATCGACCACTTCCAGTAATGTCTTAGTGTTTTATCATCCCGATCAATCTCAAGGGATGCGTTGTTTAGCGATTTCCGCTGGCATTGGCATTATTAGAACAGGTGAATTCAGAGGAGCCTATCCACCTACGGTGAGCCAAGCAGTAGACGATAATTGTTATGCCTCTTGATGAGACTTCAGTCACCCATGTTGAACTTTTGCCATCAGTCATTGCATCCCAATATTGATGACTTTCCATATTATTTCAGCGCGAATTAAACTCTTTTACAAAATGATAGGTAAAGATCTTAGTGAAATAGAAACAATACCCCAGCCAATTTAGCAACTTGAACGACAGCGCCCAACCTATTATTCAACTACTTTTAATATCGATAGAAGTTTCGATTCAAAATAAATAAAAGAAGTGGAAAATCAATTATCAAGACAACAGATAGTTTATCAAAAGTCTTCATCACAAGGCTTTACGCTACCTGAAGTACTCGTCGCTGCCGTCATTACCCTGGGGGTTGTGGCATTGGGCGGCTTTGGTCTAGTCTCCATCGTTCGCTCCAGTCAGGTTGCCAATGCCCAAAATGAAAGACGGGTCGAACTCAATCGGTCTTTAGATTTCATCGCCACCGAAACTCGCCACGCTGACAGAATCATTCTCGATGCAGACCAAGAGCCAGATCCACCAGGATTTGCTGCCGATTTACCCTCTGGGGCTGAGCCAGTCCTCGTACTGAAAATGTCAGATTTACCTGACAGCCAACAGTCAGTCGTATATTACACAGCCCCTTCGCCTAATGACTTGTGGGTAGGCCCCAGAGTCATTTTCAGATGGGGACCTAAGTACAATAACAATGGAACTTATTCAGATCCATCAAACTCGGCAAACTGGAGTCATGAACCACTGATTGATTCAATCCAAGCGAGTAACGTTTCCCCTAGTTGTCCAAATGCCAGTTGGACTGTGAATGGCAATCTTGGTTTTGGAGCTTGTGTTGACTCAACTGGCAAAATCACTCAACTTTTCCATGCAGGTGTTTACGATACCCCAATTCAAGGCTCCGATTCCTACACTGCTAGCACCACAGTCGCAACCCGTAATTCGCAAATTTTTACCATAACCGATGGTCTTCCGGGCGGTACTCCTCCAGGCAGTACTCCTCCAGGCAGTACTCCTCCAGGCGGTACCACTGTAACCATTTTAGAACCAGCCAACGTAGATATTCGGGTTTTGGGCAGTGAAATAACTTGTAATGCAGGGGGACCCACTATTAATACTTCAGCAGGTTATAGCCTCACCCTAGGGCAACAACTCGTCAGCCAAGCTTCTCTATCTACAGTTGCGCCTTTTGGAGTCCAGACTAATATCTCAGTTGCTCCCGGAACTAGGTTAGCAACAGACGGTGCATCAACCACGGGTGGAACATGTTCTCCCAACATCTCTGTATCTTCAGACAACAATTCAAATCGCGTTTTAACCCTTCAGAATGGAGACTCAATTCCTGACTATACGCCTTTTGGTAATCAGTTGCCTATTGCCACCATTACTCAAGGCTATATTGATGCCAACCAAAGAGTTACTATTGCTGACAATCAAGTCATTTTCCTTTTTGAGCTAGGCAGTGGGAGTCCTGGTGATGCTTCTTACGATTATCAAGATCTAGTCATTCTGGCAACCATAACGCCAGACTCTTGAACCATAGTCAACAAGGATTGGCAGACTTTAGTTGGACTTTGCAATCCTCATTTGATCTGAATATTACGGATAACGTTCAAGTCAATCCTTAAACCACAAAACTTGTCTCAGCACCCTGTGCGGCTTGCCAACTGCGTGCATCGTAATAAAGATCTTCTAGAGAAATGCTATAGAGGGATTCCTTAAGCTTTTGGTGCAGGCGTTTCCAAAGCGTTAGCGTCACCCAATCTTCTGCCTGCTGCGTTGCAGCTGACTGCTCCATCAACGGTTCCATCGTTTCCCCCACCGCCTCCAAAATTTGTCCCAGCGAAATTTTCACTGGTGAGCGGGCCAACTGATATCCGCCCTTCGAACCTCGAATTGAACGGACTAGACCCGCTTGTCGTAACTCAATTAACAGCTTTTCCAGATAAGGAGCTGGGAGAGATTGCCGACTAGCAATAGCATTCACCGATGCCGGTCCAAAATTTGGCTGCA
Organism: Acaryochloris sp. IP29b_bin.176; assembly: GCA_028285315.1. Classification (GTDB taxonomy): domain Bacteria; phylum Cyanobacteriota; class Cyanobacteriia; order Thermosynechococcales; family Thermosynechococcaceae; genus Acaryochloris. The sequence continues at coordinate 7,927 of JANQPU010000399.1, read as the reverse complement.
AACTCAAGTCCAGCAACGCCTTCACACTATAGTGACCCCGAGTGGTTAACTTCACTCTAATATCCGTCCTGTATATCTGTAGGAATTCAGCCAAAAATTCACTTGGAGTAACGTCTCAGCCTAAACTGTTAAGTTGATGGTCAACCCCATTGATTGTTCATCTTACCGCCTAGTCCTTTTTGAAATCCTACATGTTCTTGTCTGAGTCTGATCGTCGTACCAAAATTGTGGCCACCGTGGGGCCAGCCATTGCTAATCCAGACATGCTGCGGGCAGTGATTAAAGCAGGGGCCACCACCCTTCGCCTCAACTTTTCCCACGGTACACATGAAGACCATTTATGCTCCATTCGCCTGATTCGGCACCTCTCCTACGAGATGAACCAACCCGTTGCCATTCTCCAAGATTTACAAGGCCCCAAAATTCGCCTGGGTAAATTTACCGATGGTCCGATCACCCTTAAAAACGGCGATCCCTTTGCCCTTACTAGCCAGACCATTCCAGGAACCCAAACCAGCAGTATGGTCACCTATTCCAAGCTAGCAGAGGAAGTCTCCGTCGGGGCCACCATTCTTTTAGACGACGGACGGGTAGAGATGGTCGTAGAAGCCGTTGATCTAGACTCCAAAACCTTGCATTGTCGCGTTGTCATCGGCGGTAAGCTCTCTGATTCCAAAGGGGTCAATTTCCCTGGGGTTTATTTATCCGTGAAAGCCCTCACCGATAAAGACCGCGAAGATCTGCAATTTGGCCTCACCCATGGTGTCGATTGGGTCGCGCTGAGTTTTGTCCGTAACCCGGAAGACGTCATCGAAATTAAGGAGATCATTGCCAACGCAGGCAAAAACATCCCCGTCATCGCCAAAATTGAAAAACATGAAGCCATCACTCAGATGGAAGACATCCTCAGCCTTTGCGATGGAGTGATGATTGCCCGAGGGGATTTAGGGGTTGAACTTCCCGCTGAGGATGTGCCGATTCTGCAAAAGCGGTTAATTGCCACCGCGAATCATTTAGGCATCCCCGTAATTACAGCCACGCAGATGTTGGATAGCATGGTCAACTCACCTCGACCGACCCGCGCAGAAGTTTCTGATGTGGCCAACGCCATCTTGGATGGCACTGATGCTGTCATGCTTTCCAATGAGGCTGCTGTGGGCAACTACCCGGTCGAAGCCGTCGCCACCATGGCCAAAATTGCGGAGCGGATCGATTACGAGAAAAGCATTCAGCACAGTACCACAGTAGATACGTCGGCAACCGCAATTCCCAACGCCATTAGTCAAGCTGTGGGTCATATTGCGGCTCAGCTCAAAGCCAAAGCCATTCTCACCTTTACCAAAACCGGGTCAACCGGACGGAACGTCTCCAAGTTTCGCCCTAATATTCCGATTCTGGCAGTTACGCCTCACGTGGAAGTGGCGCGTCAATTGCAAATGGTGTGGGGGGTACAGCCATTACTCGTCCTCAATTTACCCTCCATTGACGAAACCCTCCAAGCTTCCCTAAATGTGGCCCAGGAAAAAGGCTTAGTCGAAGAAGGGGATTTAGTGGTGATCACGGCAGGCACATTGCAAGGGGTTGCGGGTTCCACAGACTTTATCAAAGTGGAGATTGTCACCGCCGTGATGGGACAAGGAATCGGAATTGGTCAAGGGTCTGTTAGCGGTTTGGCTCGTATCGTCACGACGCCGAACAGTATTAAGGGGTTCAATCGTGGTGATATTTTAGTCGCCTCTGAAACCGATGCCAGTCATGTGGATGCAATTCGGAAGGCAGCAGGTATTATCACCGAAGTAGGCGGCATGGATAGCCATGCGGCAGTGTTGGGCCTTAGACTTAGAATCCCAGTGATTGTTGGGGTTGAGAATGCCACAAAGATGATCCGGGACGGTACTCACCTTACCTTAAACGTGAAAAAGGGGCTGGTCTATTCCGGCACCATGACCTCAAGAGCCAAACGCTAGCAGCACCTTGCACCGAATTTAAGTTCGCGTACTAGACTGGATCTTGGAGTCGTATCCTACCTACTCGACGATGTTTTTTGTTCATGAATACCATTGTTAGCGATCAAGCTGCCATCAATGACCAGTTATCCCAACGCTTTATTGCCTTAGATCCGGGCGGCTATTTTTTGATTTATCTGAATCGGCAAGCCCAGTTAATTTGCGCTGACCACTACGCCAATGACATTAACGACAACGGGTTAGCGGTCGATCCCGACACGGGAGAGCCCCTATCTTGCCGGGGCAAGGTGGAACGCAAGCCGGATGCCAAATTTCGGGCGAAAACTGCTAAAGAACTCTGTATCGCTATCTTTGAAGAACCAACCACTTGCCTGGTAACCAAGCTGGATCACGCCGCCTATTTAGGTCGCGAATTTATCCGGGCAGAAATGGCGTTGGCCCAGGATCAAGAATATATCCAAGACTAGGCTCCTCAGATGTTGCCCATAAATATGAATGACTGAGCCCTACTCCACCCCACTTTCTAGCTCCCCAGCGATCAAAATTGCTGTGATTGGGGATATTCACGATGCTTGGGATGAAGAGGATCCGAAAGCTCTAGCACAATTAGGGGTCGATTTAGTCCTATTTGTGGGAGATTTTGGCAATGAAGCCGTGGAGGTGGTTCGGGCTGTCTCGACTTTAGAGTTACCCTATGCGGTATCCTTTGGCAACCATGATGCCTGGTATACGGCCACGCCGTGGGGGACGAAACATTGCCCCTATGATCGCACCCAGGAGGACTGGGTTTCGCTGCAATTAGACCTTTTAGCGGATGCCCATGTCGGCTATTCCCACCGCGTTTTTCCTCAGCTCGATCTCAGTGTGGTAGGTGGGCGTCCCTTTAGCTGGGGGGGACCAGACTGGCGCTGTGCGGGATTTTATCGAGACCGCTTTGACGTCAAGGATTTTGAGGCTTCTACGGCTCGGATTGCCAAGGCGGCGGCCCAAGCCCCCTCGGACACCATCATTTTCTTGGGCCATAACGGTCCTGCTGGCTTAGGCGACCAGGCGGAAGATCCCTGTGGTAAGGACTGGAAGCAGCTGGGTGGCGATTTTGGCGACCCGGATTTGCGAGATGCGATCGCAACCACCCGATCCACCGGAAAACGGGTCCCCCTCGTCACCTTCGGCCATATGCACCATAATTTGCGGCATACCAAAGCCGTGCAGCGCAAGCGGTTATGCGTCGATGCCGAAGGAACGGTCTATCTGAATGCGGCCTGCGTGCCTCGGATTATCAAAACGGAACAAGGGCTACAGCGAAATTTTTCCTTAGTGACCTTACAAGACCATCAAGTCACAGACGTGCAGCTAGTCTGGGTCGATGCAGTCTTTGACATCGCTTCCTCAGAAACCTTATACTCCAACGCCTCCCCACCCGCTGATGTAATCCCGGTAATGGCGTCGTCTGCTTCCGAATAGCCCTAATCGTATATTTCTGAAATACGCAGTGATGGCAGAGTCTCAGCATAGTTCCGAACGACATCGACGCTGGCGGCTGATCCTAGGGGGTGGCGAAGCCGATGGCATTGGTGGGGAAGGTGGGTTAACCCTCGATTCCCAAGATACGGCGATGGATCAGACCTTAGCAGCCCTGTATGAGGCCCAGGGGGGTCGCTCAGGCGGATTGGGGGGATCGTCTCCCAAAGTTGCGCGCTGGCTGGGGGATATCCGCAGCTACTTTCCCAGTTCAATTGTTCGGGTGATGCAGCAGGATGCCCTCGAACGGCTGAACTTACAGCAGATGTTGCTAGAGCCAGAAATGCTAGCCGCTGTGGAGCCTGATGTCCATCTGGTTGCCAATCTGCTGTCCCTCAGTCAGGTCATGCCTAGTCAAACCAAAGAGACGGCGCGGTTAGTCGTGCAGCAGGTGGTTGAGGGCTTGATCAGGCAGCTCTCTAGCCCCATGCAGCAGGCCGTGCAGGGCAGTTTAAATCGGTCGATTCGTAATCGCCGTCCTCGACATCACGAAATTGACTGGCATCGGACCATTCGCGCCAACCTGCGCCATTATCAGCCCAAGTATCGCACGATTATTCCCGAAACCCGGATTGGATTTGGTCGCAAGCGCTCGGCTCTCCGCGATATTGTCCTCTGTGTGGATCAGAGCGGATCAATGGCTACCTCCGTCGTCTATGCCAGTATTTTTGCGGCGGTGCTGGCCTCTCTACCCGCAGTCAAAACCCAGCTTGTGGTTTTTGACACGGCCATTGTCGATTTAACCGATCTTCTGCAAGATCCGGTGGATGTGCTGTTTGGGACCCAATTGGGTGGTGGCACAGATATCAACCGAGCCTTAAGCTACTGTCAGGGATTGATTCGCAGACCGGAAGAAACGATTTTAGTGCTGATTAGCGATCTGTATGAAGGGGGCAATCGTGAAGCCATGCTCAAGCGCGTCGCCTCCCTGGTCAATTCAGGGGTGCAGATGATTACCTTACTGGCTCTGAGTGATGACGGTGCTCCTTATTTTGACCATAGTAATGCCGCCAAGTTTGCCGCCCTGGGCATTCCTGCGTTTGCTTGTACGCCCGATAAGTTTGCGGATTTGATGGCCGCCGCCATTCAACGCCAAGATATGGGTCAATGGGCGGCCAAAGAAGAGATTGTTACGGTCTCTTAATGACCTCTGCATCTCCAAAACGCTGTTATCGCGCTTGTCGCTGACTCTGTATGAATTAGCGAGATTACTGGTTGTAGGTGGGGTTGCGGGATTGCGATCGCTTTGCTCGCATCTTGTTTTCCGTTTGATGGGGTTCCGTTGACGACTGGACCTGGGAGGTAACCCAGTTATAAGAAGACACGATCATACCGGGTCCCAAATTGGGGGCAGGGATCAAATCAGCAATCACCACAACAGTTGCAAATACAGCAGCCAGAATTTTTGGATTAATTTTGAGTGTGTCCATGACTGGCGTCCTTATCAATGCAAACGGGTTGTACTTTTTTCTATCGTTGCCATCAATTTAAAGGGAGGCTGTGATAAATAGCAGTATTCTGGATGACACCCATCACAGCGACAGGTTTAGAGCAGCTTGACAGAGTAAATTAGTAGTTTCATCGGGTAAAGAGTAGGCAATAGGCCCAATAATCAAGAATTTCTTAATTTACTACTAATTGTATTTCTCCAATTTAAATGGTCTGCCTGAGTAGATGATGAGTCCTGTATAAATTTCCAGCACCTCAGCATGCCAACAAGGGGCTACTGCTAAGCCTGCTTTTTTGGATTAATTCAGTATCAATCTGCTTCCCGCACGCTAATTCCGGTAGGTTGAAATAGACCCTATTGAACTGCGGATCATGGCAAAGGTTGTCATTGTGGGTGCTGGACCGACGGGTGCGGCTTTAGCACTGTTATTGGCCCAGCGCGGAATTGACGTCACATTGGTCGAAGCAGCCCGTAACTTCCGACGAACTTTTCGGGGTGAGGGTCTGATGCCCAGCGGCTTAGCAGCGTTGGACCAAATGGGGCTGTTGGGGCTGGTTGAAACGGTACCCCACCAAGCCTTAACCGCCTGGGAATATCTCTTAGAAGGGCGCAGGATGTTCCAAGCACCAGAGCCGTTCCAATCCGGCACCCTACCCTGTACATTGGTCTCTCAACCCGCTTTACTAGAAGCGTTGGTCGAGCAAGCGCGGCGGCATCCTCAGTTTAAATGGATATCAGGAACTGCCGTGAACGCGTTACTGCGGGAGGGGAACCGGATCAGTGGGGTTCAACTAGCCGATGGTAGGACGCTGAATGCCGATTTAGTCATAGGAGCCGATGGTCGCAATTCTCTAGTCCGACAGCAGGCCAGCCTCGAGATGAAGACCCTGTCCCATTCGATTGATCTCCTATGGTTCAAACTGGCGGATAGTTCCTGTCTCCCGCCCGAGAATATCTTTTACGCCATTGTTCATGGTCGTCAGACAATGGGCTTATTTCGGAGTGCCGAAGGTAGCTTACAATTGGCATGGGCCTTGCATGACGATGATCCCACAGACTGGAAGAACACAGACTGGCCCCAAAAGATTGCTGCCGCCTCACCAACCTGGTTAGCTCAGCATCTGCTAAAGCATGCTCAAGAGATCGAACGCCCGCTGTTGCTGTCCGTTGTTGTGGGTCGCTGCCCCCAGTGGTCGGTTCCAGGACTGCTCATTTTAGGAGATGCGGCTCATCCCATGTCGCCGATTCGAGCCCAGGGGATCAATATGGCGCTCCGGGACGTAATTGTGGCGGCTAATCATCTGGTGCCTTTACTTCAAAACGCGGTGAATCCTGATGTATTGGATCAGGTTCTGCCCCAGGTTCAAGCTGAGCGAGAACCGGAAATTATTCGTGCTCAAACCTTGCAAAATGAAGAATTAGCGCAAGGCGATCGCCTCCGCCATAGCCCCCTGTTACGGGCCATTGTCAAATCAACGTTGCCCTTGAGTGGGCCGATGATTCGCACCTCTTGGCTGCGGCGGCAACGGCAACTGCGCCAGGGGGTCACCGAGGTTCGCCTCCAGGTTTAGGCAGACCTGGCACAATGGAATGACGTTCTGAATGTTCCTGGAAGAAAGTCCTATGCAGCTTCATCTCTGTACCTGGCTAGAAGTTGAAACCTATCTACAAAACTCCAGAGGCATCATCCTGCCAATTGGGTCCACAGAACAGCATGGTCCCACAGGGTTGATTGGCACTGATGCCATTTGTGCCGAGGTGATTGCCAAAGGGGTGGGAGAAGCGACCCAAGCCCTGGTGGGACCGCCAATCAACGTCGGTATGGCCTTGCATCACACAGAATTCCCCGGCAGCATGAGTTTGCGTCCATCAACCCTGATTCTAGTGATTCGGGATTATTTGGTCAGCCTCGCGCGATCGGGATTTCGCCAGTTTTTCTTTATCAACGGGCATGGGGGTAATGTGGCAACCTTGAAGGCTGCTTTTTCAGAAACCTATGCCACGATTGCCGATTTAAACCTGCCTGAGGCTGAGCAAACCCGCTGCCGCCTCAATAATTGGTACATGAATTCCCCAGTCTATCAATTGGCGAAAGAACTGTATGGCAAACGCGAAGGCTCCCACGCTACCCCCAGTGAAGTCGCGGTCACTCAGTTTGTCTATCCCGAAGCCATTAAAGAGGCTCCCCTTAGCCCTGAAGTTGCCTCCGGTCATCCCATCTATGGAGCCGCCAATTTCCGCCAGCATTATCCTGATGGGCGCATGGGGTCTGATCCGTCTTTGGCAACTCCTGAACATGGCAAACAACTCTATGAGGCGGCGGTAGAATCGATTGCCGAGGACTACCAGAAATTCACCCAATAGCTGGGAAACGATTTCCCTGGCATTGCGACAAACTTGAAAGTGAGCATTCTAACTCCATGCCCTTAACAACTCCTTGGCTGCCTGGCTTCTGGTCTGCCATAGGTACCAAGTTGCTACAGTTCGATAGGGCTTCCATTGTTGGGCAATTTCCTCAACGGTAGCGGTATCGGGCAAGGTGTCCAGGTTATAACAATCTCGGATCGCAGCCCGTAAACCCAGATCATCTTTAGGCAACACGTCTAGTCGCTTGAGTTGGAACATCAAAACCATTTGGGCGCTCCAGCGTCCGACTCCTTTAACGTCAATCAGCGCCTTGATCACCGATTCGTCGCTCATCGTTTCTAACGCTTCTAACGTCGGTAAGTCTGCAAGGGTCCGATGGGCTAAATCTTTAATCGCTTGAACCTTAGAGCGGGGCAAACCAATGCCTCTCAAGGTTTTATCCGCAGTGTGGAGCAGGTCTATCGCCGAGAGGAACTGCTGATCATAAAGGTGGAGCAGTCTAATACCAATAAGTCTCCAAGAGTGTAATTTTGATTAGTGACTAAAGTAGGCTAGGAGAGGATTTCACAGATTTGAAAATTGCGCTTGCAGGCACAGTTTGGTATAAGATAGACGGTATTTG
>JANQPU010000376.1 GCA_028285315.1 Acaryochloris sp. IP29b_bin.176 | reverse complement strand
CGAACCCCATAGCCAATATTGAAGAAGACTTGTGCTTCTTGAGAGGGGATATACACAACATCGGCTAATTAAAGAGGAAATAATGGCAAAAGGTAAAGTGAAGTGGTTCGACGCCCAAAAAGGATACGGCTTTATCGAACAAGAAAGTGGTGGGGATCTATTTGTACACCACTCAGCACTGAGTGAAGAATCCTTAGCAGAGGGTCAAACCGTTGAATTTGAAGTTGGTGAAGGCCGCAAAGGCCCATGTGCAGTAAATGTCAAGGCTGTATAACCTTGAAATCAATGCCTCAGTGAAGGTTACACAACCTTCCTGCTTTGAAAATGTACTCTAAATAACCTGTCAGATCGCACTCTATCTGCGAAAGCTAGATAGAGTGCGATCTGTCTCGCTAACCGTAAATCAAGGCCAATTCAGTATTTCAATAAGGCAAAGCAAAAGTCCTCTGCAATTGTGCAGAGGACTTTTAACTGAGGTGGCGGTAAAGCGATTCTAAACTTTAGCTTCTTCCTTGACCAATTTGTCCCAACCGAGATCTTTGAGAGAGTTATTCCGACGCATTGGACGGGTCACCAGCTCTAAGATATCGCGGGCATTCGTAAATCCGTGAATCTGGGCAAAGGTAAACTCAACGGACCACTTAGTGTTAATGCCGCGTGCTTCCAACGGATTGGCATGGGCCATGCCAGTAATCACGAGATCGACATCCTGTTCATAAATCCGCTGCACCTGATTGTAGTTATCGGGTTTTTCGACAATCTTGGGCATAGGCACACCCATCTCAATACAGGTTTGTTCAAGGAACTTCAGCTCTGCACCCTGATAGCGTTTATCCATATAGGGAATACCGATTTCGGGGCAGGTCATGCCACAACGGATTAAGAAGCGGGCCAGGGACACTTCCAACAGGTTGTCACCCATAAAGAAGACCGATTTTCCCCGGATGAGTTCAATGTAGTCTTCTAGATTGGCCCAAATTTTGGCTTCGCGTTCTTCTAAGCCCTTAGGCTCGATATCAAATACAGAGCATATTTTCTCAATCCAGGCACGGGTTCCATCAGGACCAATCGGGAATGGAGCGCCAATCAGCTTACACTTGCGTCGTCTCATCAATGTGGTGGCAGTGCGGCTGAGGAAAGGATTGACCCCTGCCACATAGTACCCTTCATCAATCACAGGCAATTCCGTAAACCGTTTAGCCGGTAACCAACCGTTGACCTTAATCCCTTGCTTTTTCAGCTCTAAGGTAAGTTGAGTGACCACTGGATCAGGCAGCGACCCAAACATGACCAAGGGTTGATGGTCATGATACTCAGATTCTTCGACAGCGACCTCTTCTTTCTTCTTGCCGAAGTTGAGGAGAGAGGTAATAGCATTGCCACGCTCTTGTTTTTCTGCTTCCTCCACCACGGCATCCCCCTTGGGACAGCGGTGAGCCATGGCAGCCAGAACAGTATCTTCGCCTTGAGTAAAGGCATAATCTAGGCCGTTGGCTCGGGCTACCACAATGGGAATATCAATTTCGGATTCTAGGCGAGGGGCTAATCCTTCGAGGTCCATTTTGATGATCTCGGTGGTGCAAGTGCCAATCCAAACAATCACACTGGGGTTGCGATCGCGTTTAATCTGCAAACACAACCGCTTTAGTTCTTCATAGTCATTCAGCTTGGCGGAAATATCTCCTTCTTCCAGTTCTGCCATCGCATAGCGAGGCTCAGCAAAGATCATCACCCCCATGGCATTTTGCAAGAAATAGCCACAGGTTTTGGTGCCAATCACCAGAAAGAAGCTATCTTCAATCTTTTGATAGAGCCAGGCCACACAGCTAATAGGACAAAAAGTATGGTAATTTCCAGTTTCACATTCAAAATCGAGAGCTTGTGGTTGAGCGTCGGCAAGCGTCATAGTTATTAAATCCTTTTCTCAGTTCGGCAGCTATTTAGGGGGAAATATGATCGCTGTCAGTAACCTAGGCCAACAGCGATCAGTCGAAGATCAAACCATCATCAGATCAAGTTCTTCTTCCTCAGTTTTGGGCTTCGTGGGATTGAGGTAGAAGTCAGATAGCAGCGCAAAGAGTTCACGATCTTGGGCATCTTGAGGAACAACGCCTTCCGGTCCAGCCAAGATCTGATCAGCAATATTGAGGTAGTAGTTGCAAACGGGTTCTAGAGACGGATCACTTTCTGCCATCTCGAACATGGTTTTACCCTTAACACGAGACACGCGAATGTCCTCAATCAAGGGCAGAATCTCTAGCACAGGCATGGGCACGGAATCGATATATTTGTCGATCAAGTCACGCTTGGATGTGCGGTTGCCGATTAATCCTGCCAGACGGAGGGGGTGAGTGCGGGCCTTCTCGCGAACAGAAGCAGCAATACGATTAGCCGCGAATAAGGCATCAAATCCATTGTCAGTCACAATCATGCAGTAGTCCGCATAGTTGAGAGGGGCAGCGAAGCCACCGCAGACCACATCACCCAAAACATCAAACAGAATGACGTCATATTCATCAAATGCGTTGAGTTCTTTGAGCAGCTTGACGGTCTCTCCAACCACATATCCGCCACAACCTGCTCCTGCAGGGGGTCCACCTGCTTCTACGCAATCAACACCACCATAGCCTTTGTAGATAACATCCTCAGGCCAAACATCTTCGTAGTGGTAGTCCTTCTCTTGCAGCGTGTCAATGATTGTAGGAATTAAGAAACCCGTCAATGTGAAGGTGCTGTCATGCTTTGGGTCACAGCCAATTTGTAGGACTTTCTTGCCCCGCTTGGCTAAGGCAACCGAAATGTTGCAACTGGTTGTAGATTTACCGATTCCGCCTTTTCCGTAAACTGCAAGTTTCACAGTGGGTATTCTCCTATGGTTGTGATTTAAGCAGCGACCACCGAATGTTTTCTATCCAATCAGTAGCAAACGCCAAATTTATTAACTGAAGCTCTGTGTGAATTATTGTTCATATCCAGCCGCTTGCAAAGGAGGTAAACTCTTGAGAGGGAAAGATATAGGTTTTTATTAGGTTAATTTTGAAAATATATATATAATTAATCTCTATTTAGTCTATTTAATCTAAATTTATACATAAATACCTTATTTTTATTTATTTAAATTAGATATAAGAACAATAAGCAAATAAAGCAGTAACTTACATCCTGAAGCTCAGAATCACCATCATTTCTATAAAAAGAAATAGTTGAGTCGGAGTGAGCACTCTAATCTTCCTACCCAATGTTGAATCTCTTAGAAGCTGAGCTGGATGAGACTGTTCAGTTAGCAGGTATCCAGGTTTGCTATCCGGTTATCCATCAAATAAGCAACGGTGTCTCAAATGACTTTCCTAGGAGAAAGGGCTGAACACAAAGCTCCATAGCTAGCCTTTCAAGCCGATATCCAAGCTCACAGATGATTAAGGTGCCGATGGATTAGCTGTTAGTAGAGATTTCTGCCCTACTGTGATGTGGCTTTGATCGCCATCCTATTCCCCGCCCTCAACAAGTCTTGCTGGATTGGCAATGCGATCGGAACAGCGAGATTGGATTCAGCCTGTATCAATCAAAAGGGTTAATAATGCATCTGTATGCTTCAGTCTTAAAGATTTTGCACGGAAGTTTTGTGAGGCGTTGGTTGGTGGGTCATTGCTTGTCAAACACTCACGCGCTTCCAGGCAAACTCAAGCTGATCTCGATCAATCTAAGATTGTTACGATTAATAAACTTTTCCCTTGAGATGCGTATGATCAGGTTTCGCTGCCAGAGCTTTAGAGACTAGGCACTCTCAATGGGATTTTTCACGATCGCGTCATCGCTATGCGCATATGAATCTGGCTTTGAGACCTGCAATGGCTGCTTTTCTGTTGGAAAGAATCCCATTCACACCCGTCTCTATTTGAGATAGGGTTAATCTAATTTCTAGGAGCTGATTGGATAAATTGTCTGAACTAGCATCTCAACTCGAATCCCTATAGGATGAGTTTAGAATTGAATCATCAGCTATTTTTAGGTCAACTCAGGTCATTGACTTTGATAACAAAGAAATTCCCTATCCCCTGAACCCCATGTCTATTACCATCCCAGGAGAGCTGTCTTGACCCCTCAATGGTTGCTTAAGTTCAATGTTTGGAAGCGACGTCAACCTAGCTGGTCCTTGGTTAAACGCTATGAAGCCGTTAGTTCAGCGTCGGTGGACTCCATTTGGCGGAAAGTTGTTGATCTTGCAGATGTATCTTGGCATCCATTGATTACTAGCACGAATGTTCCCTACGGCTTGGTCCCTAAGCCGGGTCTGATTTATCAGGCAGTGAGTCGTATGGTTCCCTTGCCTTTTCGGATCTTTGTTGAGCGTGTGAATCCTGGTGAACTCGTCAGTTTCCGAATTTGTGCTTTGCCAGGGGTAGAAGAAAGAGTGACTTACCGAATAGAATCCAGAATCTGTGGGACCTGCGTATCCTATTCTGTGATGATGCGAGGGTGGTTGTCACCACTCGTATGGTCCATGATGCAAAGACATGCGGCAAAAGTAGCCCAAAGATTAGCTGAAGCAGCAGAGAATGAGACTCTACAGTCTGTTTCTGGCTATTTGCCTTCACGGAAAAATACCTGCTTTGACTTTTAACCTGCATTGATTTGTCAGTCGTAGGTATTCATGCTTCTCATTCCCAATACAGCTTATATGCCATGGATAAGGTGCATGCACTGACAAAATAGCTCAGTTCTTCACCATCGGCTGTCGGTCAGTATCTCTTCAGGATGAAGGTATTCCTACAAAATTGATACAGTAAAAACCGATATAAAACTCTGGTAGAGAACACTATGCCTGATACTACAGCCCCTTCACCCGAACAGATTTTGGCGGTCTTGCAACCTGTTCAAGATCCTGAGCTCCAAAAGAGCTTAGTCGATCTGAATATGATCCGTAATGTGGCAGTCGAGAATGGCATGGCAACATTTACCTTGGTGCTCACAACGCCTGCCTGTCCGCTCCGCGAAATGATTGTTGATGACTGTAAGAAAGCAGTCCAGACGTTACCGGGAATCGATGCCGTAGAAGTTGATGTGACAGCAGAAACACCACAGCAAAAGAGTGTCCCTGATCGCACGGATGTACCTGGTGTAAAAAATATTATTGCGGTTTCTAGTGGTAAAGGAGGAGTGGGCAAGAGCACTGTCGCGGTGAATATTGCTGTGGCGTTGGCACAGTCAGGAGCCAGTGTCGGTATGATTGATGCCGATATTTATGGTCCGAATGTACCGACCATGCTGGGATTGGAAAATGCCGTGGTTGAGGTGCGTAAAGAGGCTCAGGGCGACGTGATGGAACCTGCGATCGCACAGGGTATCAAGTTAGTTTCGATGGGCTTCTTGATTGATAAAGATCAGCCGGTCATTTGGCGGGGACCGATGCTCAATGGCATTATTCGCCAATTTCTCTATCAGGTTGATTGGGGCGCTTTGGATTATCTGATTGTGGACTTGCCGCCCGGAACGGGGGATGCCCAACTCACCCTCGCGCAGGCTGTACCGATGGCAGGAGTAGTGATTGTGAGTACGCCGCAAACCCTTGCCTTACTGGATGCCCGTAAAGGACTCAGAATGTTCCAACAGTTGGGAGTCCCTGTGTTGGGTGTGGTGGAAAATATGAGTTATTTCATCCCTCCCGATCGGCCCGAAACCCAATACGATATTTTTGGTTCAGGGGGCGGTGAGAAAATAGCTCAGGAGCTAGGAGTTCCCTTGATTGGCTGTGTGCCACTGGAGATTCCCGTGCGTGAAGGCGGTGATCAAGGGCAACCGATTGTGGTCAGTGATACATCTTCCCAATCAGCTCAAGCTTTTCAAAAAATTGCGACTGATGTTGCTGCTAAGGTTTCAGTGGCGGCCTTAACTTAACCTGTTAGCCTGACCTCTAAACCTTAACCAACGGATTCGAGCCCGGATTCATCCATGCTGATTAACAAAACCCTGCGTAAATGGTTCCCTTGGCGAACCTGGATTCAACCTTGGGACAATATTGACCGTTGGTTATTGTTGTTGACGATTGGGTTGACGGTGTTTGGTGGGATTTTGATTCGCAGTACCCAAGCGATGCAAGGATGGACGAATTGGCTCCAACACTGGACGATTGGTGCAATCGGGATTGCGATCGCAATGACAATGGCAACATGGCCCTATCAAATTCTCTTAAGCTTGCATTGGCTGATTTATGCGGTGACCAATCTATCGCTGGTAGCCGTGATCTTTATGGGCACCAGTGAATTGGGTGCCCAAAGATGGATCCCGATTGCGGGCTTTAATGTGCAACCTTCAGAATTTGCCAAGGTGGGGGTAATTGTCTCCTTGGCCGCGCTCCTGCATCATCGCCCTGCAACAAAGTTATCTTCTGTATTGCAAGTGTTGGCGGTAACGTTTATTCCTTGGGCGTTAGTATTAGTCCAGCCTGACTTGGGGACATCCTTAGTGTTTGCGGCCATTACCTTGGGCATGATGTATTGGGCTAATGCCAATCTGGGGTGGATTATTCTCCTCTTTTCCCCCTTAATCTCAGGGATTTTATTCAATATTCCCCCAACGTCCCCTTGGCTTTGGGTAGGTTGGGGTGTTTGGCTGATTGTTATCACCTTGGTCGGTTGGTTGAGTATTCCCTTCCGAATGATTGGAGGCGTTGGTGCGCTATTACTGAATTTAGCGTCTGGGGCTCTGGGCCGACTGGCCTGGGGATTCCTACAAGATTATCAAAAAGCTCGGATTATTCTATTCCTTGATCCTGAACAAGATCCCTTGGGAGGAGGCTACCACTTAATTCAGTCTCGGATTGCCATTGGCTCAGGCCAGCTATGGGGACGAGGACTGGATCAAGGGACCCAAACGGGATTGAGTTTTATCCCTGAACAACATACGGACTTTATCTTTTCAGCGGTAGGCGAACAGTTTGGCTTTGTCGGTAGTTTGATCTTGATCTCAGCCATCTGGTTGTTGTGCCTCCGGTTGATTATGGTAGCTCTGAATGCTGAAGATGACTTTGGGTCTCTGATTGCTATTGGGGTGCTGTCGATGGTCATTTTCCAGGTATTTGTGAACATCAGTATGACTATCGGCCTGGCACCAGTTACCGGTATTCCCTTACCATGGTTGAGTTATGGTCGCTCAGCACTTCTTACCAACTTTATTGCCATTGGTTTGGTGGAATCAGTCGCCAACCACCGCAAGAAACGAAAATTTTAACTAGCCCTTCCCACACGAGAAGGGGAATCAGTCCACTATGATAAAAGCTAGTGTGATGCAGTTAAGGTCTATAACGAATGAGCACCATGATTTTGCCAGGATCATCAGTTCGAGTTGTTAATTCTGGTGATACCTATTTTGGCTTTGAAGGCCAGGTCCAACGGGTTGTGGACGGTCAGGCAGCCGTCATTTTTGACGGGGGCAATTGGACCAAGATTGTCACGTTTCGCTTACCTGAATTAGAGGTTGTCAAACGAGGAAAGGGCAAGAAATAAAGCCAGGCAGAGCTTTGATCCAAAACTAGCCTATGATTGGTTGGTCTGCTGGCATGCTAAGTAGGTCGCCTCGACTAACTCCAGATCATCCAGGCTTGAGGCGAGCGGTTGATTGTTTTGCCCGAGTAGGTGTCGAATTTGGTTGGCGAGTTTGGAGGTGATTTGCGATCGCATCTTGGCTGCGAGTTGGTGTCGATACCCCAAAAAATCTCGCAACGTCAGAAATTGATCTGGGGTTAGGGTTTTGATATTGGTATTGACCATCAGCGTTTCGGCCAGCTGAGATGTATGGGGCGATAAATCAAAGGGATGTTGCTTGGCTTGAGCAATCTGTTGCTGGTCCTGTACAACTAGGGTGCCAGCCACCAAATCGCCTAAGCGTTTTTCTGATTTAGTGACAGTAATCAGAATGACTCCTACAAAGAACACGAATACATCAACGCTACTCAGCAAGCTACGAATACTACTTTCCTTGATGCCCACAGGTTGTCCCGTATCTCGAACCACGCGGATTTTAGCGATTCGTTTGCCAGGTGTTTGACCTCGCCACAATGTTTCAAAAGCGATGAAATAGCAATTGGATAAGGCAAACGTCAGGAATGTAGCAATTGCCTCAACCCATTGGTCTAATTCACCCTGGTTAAATGCCGCACTGGCATTATTGAGGGTAGGCAGCAGGATGGTGAGATACAGAATCGAGCCAAAATACCAAAACAGAAAAATGCCGACCCATAGTAGCAGCTGATCAATGGCCCATGCTAACGCTCGACTGCCAATTCCTCCCAGGGCTAAATCTAACTCAATGCTCTCTGGCGTTTGTAAAATAACCCGTCGCAAATGATTTTGAGGATTGATCGCTGCAATATCTAGATCAAAGGTTAATCCCTCGTTCCGACTGCGCAAATCATAATAAATGACCGCTTTGATAGCCTGATAAATGGGGAAAGCAGCAATCATAATAAATAAAATCGCGAAGATGCTAAACACAGACAGAAACAGGCTTGTAAAGAGAGGCGGAATCAATAGTAATCCGCAAATCACTACGACAGATAAAGATTGCCACCCTTGCTTCTGGGTCAGCTGCCAGCTCCTCTGAATTGCTTGAGCGGCTGGAACATCTTCCAACGCAATCACAACATCAAACAACCACAGCCGAGCAATAAAATAGCTAAGGAACAAGAAAAGTCCGATATAGAACAATGAAATGAGAACAATAACCGTGATTATAGTCAACAAGACAGATGAGAAATCTTGCTCCGGCAGCGTGAAAAAGTCGATGATATCGCTATCTCGAAGGGAAGAGAAAAAGACTCTCAGAATTAAACCCAAGATAAAAGCCAAGCCAAAATAAAGTCCCGCAAGCGCTAGCCAAAATAAGAATTCTGCTCGAAAAAATGTCCATATTTTGGGGAAAATCCGTTGCTGAATTTCTTCCTTGGTTTCGTTCCGGCTCACCAATCGATTGAAGATTATTTGGGAGAGGATTCCGCCAACTGCTGTTTTTCGGCCTCGACCAAAGGCCAACAGCGGTAGAGTAAATAGGAGTAAAAAGATCACCAGGTCTGTCCAACTGGACAAACCGATAATTTGTCCAATGACATAACCTACACCGCCACAAACCGATGCCCCTAACCCCGTCAGGAATAACCAGAGATAGGATTGTAGACTGGTCGTGATGTAGTCATCACTTTTTTCTCGAAAAAGCTGAAGCGCAACCGTAACCACATTGCCAGCGGTGAGAGCCGAATGGATGCGTTGGCTGTTGGTTAGGTCCTGTTGATAGGAGGCTCCTCCAGCAACGCGCCGTGAATTTTCAGCCATAGATTATGGTACATCAACTGAAGACAATAGCTAGGATGCCCTAGTTTCAGCGAGAACAAGGAGAACAGACAGAAAATTTATTGCTGACGCATTTTTTCCAAATAGCGATTTGCCCGGATCTCGGCCTCCGCCATCACTTGCTCTAGGCTGTCTATGATCTCTCCAGGGCGGTTTTCCAGTACTTTAGTGGAAAGAGAGACGCGCCCTCGCCCTGGGTCAAGATCCAAAACAATCGCTTTAATCGGTTCTCCAATCTGGAGTAACGCACTGAGGTTAGGCACAAAGTTTTGGCTGACCTCTTTGATATGGAGTAATCCCGTCAGCCCTTGTAGTTTAATAAAGGCCCCAAACGGCTTGAGGTCAGAGACTGTCCCACTCACTAATTGCCCAATCTCTAACTCCCCAACTCGACTGGACTGCTCAGCCATCCGATTCGACAACACCAGTTTTTTGCGATCGGGATCCACTTCCAGAAAACTGACCGTCAACTGACTGCCAATTTGCCCCTCAAGATCATCGCGGTCCAGCAAATGGGACCGAGGGATGAACCCTCGTATCCCGTCTAAATCTGCAGTAACGCCACCTTTATTTACACCAGTAACGGTGACCTGAATACTCTGATTTTGAGATTGCAAATCTAATAGTTTTGACCAGAGTTGCTTTAGTTCCAAGCGACGAATCGACAAGGTTACTTGGCCATTAGCATCTTGGCCTCTAATGATCAGAAACTCACGTTCTTCATCTAACGGAAGCATCTCTTCTAGCGTAAATTGCTTGCTAAGAGAGGCTTCTTGGCTAGGGAGAAAAGCAGTAGCTTTGCCACCAATATCTATATAGGCACCATCACTATCGTAATTAACAGCTTTTCCCTGAACTGTTTGTCCAACTTCAAAAGAATAATCATGTTGGGCCAGTGCTTTGGCAAAATCGTCTGCTGAGAATGACAAGGTATTGTCCGAATAGTCTAAAACATCTATAGCTACAATCTTATAGCACACCAGAAAAGGACAAATACTAAAACATTATGAGATTTTCTGCTTGGGATTTCTTGCGGCCCTTGCGTCAGATATCATCTCTCATATTCAACTCCAACCATAAGCAAAGGCCGGGGCATGACCCCAGCCTTTGCGTTAAGCTACATCTAATTCAGATTCAGAGAATGATGGTTACTTGCTTACATGTCAGGTGGTAGTAATACCTTATCAATGACATGAATAACACCATTGCTGCCCATTACATCTGCTTGGATGACAGAGGCGTCGTTGACTTTCACCGCACCATCTTCAACGGTCACGTTAACTGGAGAACCCGCAACAGTTGTAACTTCTCCAGACTCCAGATCTGTTGAGACTGCTTTGGCAGGAACAACATGGTAGGTCAAGAGTTTAGCTAGCTTGTCCTTGTTCTCCGGCTTCAGCAAAGTATCGACTGTCCCGTCTGGTAGAGCAGCAAATGCCTCTTCAGTGGGCGCAAAAACAGTGAAGGGGCCTTCGCCTGATAGTGTTTCTGCTAATTCTGCTGCTTTGATTGCAGCAACTAAAGTTTTAAAGGAGTCGTTGGCGCTAGCGACTTCAACGATAGTTCCCTCTGCGGTAGGAGTCTCAGCAGAGCTTTCCATCTCTTCTGTACTAGGAGCTTCAGAACTAGCCTCTGTTTCAACAGGAGCAGTTTCCTCCGCAGCGGGAGCGGCCGCTTCACCAACACACCGAGAGTTGAGCGGAAAGTTCTGACATAGAACTTTCATAATGGCTGGACTTAACTCAGTAGGCGCTTCAGAAGTACTGGTTTCAGCAGAAGCCATACTGCTAGTAGCAGCCAGTAGAAACAGGCTGACGATCGATAAACATTTGGTTTTCATTAGGACACACAAAACGCTACTGGATTAAGAAAAGCAATGGCCTTTTAGTAGACCAAGCTGATCATGAAGGGATCCAAGGATCTCTTCGTGAAACTTTATAAACTAATTTGTTCAAATGTTAAAACAAATTGAGCTTGTAATGGTTAATGTTGCAATTAGGGACAAATTTGTTCCCCAATCATGAGATTTCAGAAAAGAAAAGGGGAGATAATTTTATTCTTACAAAACAATAATCAGACATTGATACTTATTTTCAGACTCTAGTGCCTAAAATCTATATTTTTTGGGCTCCATTAGCAAAAAACAGCGATAAGCAGGGATTATGAGTTATTCAAAGCTAACATTCGTTGTTCTTCACGGTATTAATTTTCGTAAGACAACCTAGTAACTTGTCGGCCTTCTCCTGGACAATGCAACAGATATCCTGACGACACTACTTATTTATGGAGGTCTCTAATGCTCCCAACTCGGTGGTTGAGACGACTCGCCCCTATGCTGGTCTGTCTAGTGCTGTTTATGACAGCTTGTTCGTCTGCCCCCAATAAATATGATCAGGTCCAAAAAGACACCACCGGATTTGGTAAACCTGCTGCTGTGAGCAAAGATGCACAAAAAGGAGGGACGTTTAATCAATTTTTCCCAAAGGGCGAAGGAGACTATGATCTGGTCCCAAGCCAGGAGAAGAAGGGGTTTGCGGCTTATAAGTTGAATAAAAACGGGAGCACGGTTGCAACTCTCAGTATCAATGACACGACTAGCTTGCCAGCTGCCGCAGCTAAATATAGCTCAGCGACAGACACAGTTGCTGGATACCCCAGTGTCAATCAGGGTACGACAGCGACAGGTTTGCTAGTGAATGGCCGCTATCAGGTCAAAGTCCTATCACGAGATACGTCATTTTCTCAAGCCGATCGAGTGGATTGGTTGCAGAAGTTTGATCTGAAAGGATTGGCAGAATTAGAAGTTGCTGCCAATAAGAGTTCTGATATCAAGCAGGCTTCTAAGTTAAATGCTCCACCTACTCTGAACCCGGTGCTGCAGCCAGCAGCTTAAGTTGAACGGTCTGACTGAAGCCATCTTGGCTTACTCAGTTAGTCAAGTCCCTATCCAAACATTGTCGGCAGATATTGAGGAGCCAATCATGAGTAAGAAAATTTATGAATTAGTGGATAAGTTGCCCAAAGGAGGGATCACGGTGATGGCCCTCAAGTCCCTTGATAAGTTTGTGCCGGGTCAGTGGGACAACCTCGTGGGCTTTGATCACACGATCAAAACCGTAACCGGAGAAACCGATCCCGCTATGGTGCAGGCGATTGGTGAGCGTGCAATCACTTTATTCAATGACAAGGGAGAGGGCTACCAACGAGCCTTGTGGTTATATCAAACCGTGGACTCTGCATCAGGCATGCTGGGAACGGCTGCCCTAGCCAATCGGATAGGCCAGGATACGTTTTTAGGTTTTTTGAAGAACATTACTCCTAAACCAGAAAAGGCTCAGACGATTGATCTGAGTGTCAAATTGGTCACCGAGATTGTGGCGTTCTGCCATATCAACGGTATTCCTGGCGATAGTCTGGGAGATTTCCTGAAATCTTTGGGAGACTACAGTGGCGAATCAATTATGCGCATGGCGGCGTTGGTGGCTTTTGATGGGGTGATTCCCCTGGGAGCTGAGTTTTCCACAAAGGTGTTGTCCAGCATTAAGGGAATGGGACCTTCTGACTTAGACAAAAACCGCACCTTTAAGGGGGTTAAAGACGCGATTCCGGGGAATGATTCCAAGGGCAAGCTGGCTTTTATGACCGAGAGCTTCGAGTCCACCAAAGGTTGGATGGATAAGTTTGTAGCGGAGAAAGGGATTACCCAGAGTGGCGTTGTGGATGGACTGTCCCGGTTCATAGAGGGATCTCAAAGCAAACTAGATTACCTGGGAGCGTTTCTCGATATTTCAGTTAAGTATTATGAGCATACGGGTATACAAACTTTAGCTCGACGGTTAATTGAGCGAGCAGTAGCTGAGTTATAACCACATTTTCAAGACTGCAAGGTAAATATCTACGGGGTGAGCCTTGCAGCTAAATCTTGATAAACAATAGTGAGGAATTTTTCCGGGGGTAGAAATCCTCTACCCCAAGCTTTGTCATAGTCGGCAGTGGGTTGGCTGGCGATAAAGTTCGCTAAGGTCGTACCATTTTGAATAGCTGTACGGGTGCGCGATCGCACATCCAGTAGCATTTGACGATAGGTGACAAGTTCAGCGCGATTGGAGAGAGGACCGTGACCCGGAATGATTTTGGTTGCGTCATCTGCGATCGCAAGGATACGTTCGGTAGCCTCAATCATGCCGTCGAGAGAGCCCCCATGTTCTGTATCAATAAAGGGATAGATGCCATTGAAATAGGTATCTCCCGCATGAATGACATTGGCTTCCCGGAAGTGAATCACGGAATCGCCATCGGTGTGGGCCTTCTCTACGTGGAAGACGTGAATGGTTTGACCATTCAGATGAAAGGTAACCGTATCGCCAAAGGTAACAATCGGTAAGGCAGCAGCTGGAGACGCTGGAATCTTGCGGTCAAACACTTTGAAAAACTGGTCAGTCTTTAAGCGTTCTCTGACCTGGTTATGGGCAACAATAACGACCCCGGCTTTGCCAAAATTTTCATTGCCGCCTGTATGGTCAAAATGCCAGTGAGTATTGAGTAAGAACCGTATAGGTTTATC
Source organism: Acaryochloris sp. IP29b_bin.176 (assembly GCA_028285315.1). Classification (GTDB taxonomy): domain Bacteria; phylum Cyanobacteriota; class Cyanobacteriia; order Thermosynechococcales; family Thermosynechococcaceae; genus Acaryochloris. The sequence goes on along the minus strand of JANQPU010000376.1, from coordinate 6,281 downwards.
TGTGATTTGATCAATGGCAGTCTGAATTTTGGCGGTTAAAGGGGCAAATTGGTCGTCGATAAGGAAGACACCATCTTCTCCAGCAGAAACACCAATATTGCCGCCTTCTCCGACCAGCATATAAACCCCTTCCTTCACTGGGACCGTTTTAATCTCAACTTTGGTGAAGTCTTGAGGTTGGGCAAGACTGGGGCTGCCTAAGGACAAAATCGCAATGCTGGTGGCTGAAAGTGCCAGGCGATGTAAGAACAACCTCATCCGTACTACCCTTTTGTTCGTGAAAAGACCCAATTAAAGAATTGCACTGAGTGGCAGGTTCCGCTAGCCCTAATCTGAGATTGCTAAAGCAGTCATTTTAGCCAAACGATTGGCAATGGCTGAGAAGGGTCCTAAAGTCATCTCCACAAAGCTCGACAATACCTGCCGCTTCTGCAGGATCAAGTTCTTGCCGCCATCGCTTGGCACCTTTAATAGACAAATCACTCTGATGCTTATTTCGAGTAGGTCCTAATTGTTGACCAGTTAAGGGAGCAATGTCAGATGTATGGATGGTCAGACCAAGGTGTTGGCAAAGCCCTTGCAGTGTTCGTTGAGGGTGTTGATAGACCTCAACATAGTTGGTAAAAATGAGCCGATCTGGATAGAGATTGACGCCTTTGAGTGCCTGCTGCGCATAGGCTCTGAAAGCTAAGGAGACGCCTTGCCACAGATGCTCATGGGGACCAAAACGCTGGTTGTCTGCCATTGTGGTGACCGTCGGATCTGATGATTTTTGAGCTTCGGCGATTGAGCAATAGACATCCCGTGGATCGCGAACCAAATAGAGAATTTGAGCTTGGGGAAAGTCCTCAAGAATGAGATCCAAGCACTCACCCATCCGTGGGCATTTGACAATATCGGCTTGAGCTAGTTCCTGTTGGTATTGGTTAACCTGTCGATAAGCTTTCGCCATTTGTGGATGAAAGATTGCCCATTGCGGATCGTCCAGTAAGCTGAGATGGGTCATGGTGGCCAGCAATCTAGCAGTAGCGCTGGTGCCTGAACGATGAAGGCCAGTAACTAAAATTTCCACAGTTGATCTGCTGAGTGAGAGCAGGCTGTTGTCATGATCAGAAGATATCAAGGTTTCGCATTGAAACGATACTCTACCCAAATGGATTTGGTTTGAGGAGATTTATAGGTCAGAATAGTTAGGTGTGTCTTTTGTTGTTGGTTTGAGGATTGACCTCAGATCTACTGAGCCCATTGTTCTGATGAGAAGTTCAGATGGTTTTTCCCGATTCTTTGGAAACGTCAATATCGCAAGCCGTTGAGGCAACCAAGGCTGCGATCGCAGATCGCAAAACGCTACTACAGGTTGAGATTGCCATCCCTGAACTGAAGCCGCTGCCTGTGGCCCAGAAATATCTCAGCGAACTGCCCGACCTCGGCCAGAACGTCAAGGTCTTTTTCTCGGATACCGGAGCCGCAGCCTTAGCTCGTCATCAGTGGCAAGATATTTCCTATGAATTGCGAGGCATTGAGGAATTACTCGACCCCGTCCAACCTGAGAATGATGCGTTTGTGTTTATTGCTCCCACTCCTGTGGAGGTGGGCAAGGTAGAGCAAATTTGTAATCAGGCTGGAGATCGCGTCTGTATTTTGCTCAATCCCAAGCTAGAAGATGTTTCAATTGTTGGAATTGGCATGGCCGGTCGAACCTTAAGAGAGCGGTTCCTCAACAATATTGAATCTTGTTATTCTTTCTTGCCCTTAGAACGGGGGGCTGTAATTCGGTCCTACCCGACCGAATGGCAGATTTGGTGGGCTGAGGGGGAAGAAGAGGACAGCGAGTATCAGATTCTAGCCTCAGAAGAAAGCCGTCCTTCAGGAGAACGGATTGGCCAGATCCTAGCTGCTTCGACAGCAACGAAGGATGTCCGTAAGCCCTCGTTGTTCGACAATATGCAGCAATTTTGGAAAGCCCTTACTCAATAATCGACCCATGAAAGACCCACGACGACTCATGTATGAACAGTCCGCTGTCCATCGCGGACATCTGATCATTCCCTATATTTACAGCGAAATTGCCCAAACCCCGATCTATGCCTATCGTCTGCTGTCTGAGCTAGGACATCGCAGTAAGTGGCATCGGGCTAACAATTCGGCTGGCCTTCACTCTAGCCGGATAGAAGGCATTTTAGATATTGCGCGGGAACATTTGGATGTGGTGGTCTCGACCATTCCCAGTATGGATTACTTCAAGCAGCGCTATATCTATAAACAAAACCTGGTGATCATTTCAGAGATTGCGGGCAAGTTCTTTTACGATCACTATCCACCCACACGCCTCAATAACATTGCTGCTCCCAAGATTTTTACCAGCGAATTAGCCTGTATTAATTGGGTCAAAGCTGGTTTGGATCGAAATTTGCAAAAGTCTGCTTCTACAATATAAGTCAACCTCTCGTCCGTGCAGGAGTGCTTGTGAGCCCTACGAACCTTGCTCAAGATCCGTCTGTGCTATCAGCGAATTCATTTAGTGCAGCCACCTTTGATCAGGATGTGATGACCACTTATGGTCGTTTCCCGATCGCACTGGAGCGAGGACAGGGATGTCGAATTTGGGACACGGAAGGCAACGAGTATTTAGATTTTGTAGCGGGGATTGCCACCTGTACTTTGGGACATGCCCATCCCGCGTTGGTGGCAGCAGTAACGGCTCAAATTCAGACCCTCCATCATGTGTCTAATTTGTATTACATCCCCCAGCAAGGAGAGCTAGCCCATTGGCTCAACCAGCATTCCTGTGCAGATCGAGCCTTTTTCTGTAATTCAGGGGCGGAGGCCAATGAAGGAGCCATCAAGCTGGCGCGGAAATACGCCCATACGGTCCTTAAGATTGAGCAGCCCGTCATTTTGACTGCAAGTGCGAGCTTTCATGGCCGGACCCTAGCCACGATTACGGCCACGGCGCAGCCGAAGTACCAAAAAAATTTTGATCCGCTGGTGCCCGGATTTGAATATGTGCCGTTTAATGATCTGGCAGCATTGAAGGATGTGATCACAACCCTCGATCAAAACCAACGCCGAGTCGCAGCCATCCTCCTCGAACCGCTACAGGGAGAAGGGGGCGTCCGACCAGGACAGCTAGAGTATTTCCAAGGGGTGCGCCAGATCTGCGATGACACCGGAATCTTGCTCATTCTAGATGAGGTACAGGTTGGGATTGGTCGGACGGGCAAGCTCTGGGGGTATCAAAATTTGGACATCGAACCCGATATCTTTACCCTAGCGAAAGGCTTGGCGGGCGGGATTCCGATAGGTGCCCTGCTCAGCAAGGAATTTTGCAGTGCCTTTCAACCCGGCGATCATGCCAGTACATTTGGGGGTAATCCCTTTGCTTGTGCTGCAGCCCTGGCAGTTCTCAAGACGTTAGGAACTGAAAACCTGCTAGAGAATTCAATTCAGCGGGGTGAACAGTTACGGGAAGGATTAGGTGCGATCGCATCTCAATATTCCCATCTCATTGCTGAAGTCCGAGGCTGGGGGTTGATCAATGGCCTTGTGCTGAAGAATGAGGCTGAGCTGACTTCAATTGAAGTTATTAAAGCTGCAATGAATTCTGGTTTACTGCTTGTCCCTGCGGGGCCAAAGGTTGTCCGATTTGTTCCCCCCTTAATTGTCAGTGAGACTGAAGTTAAGCAGGCTCTACAAACTGTCCAGCAGGTCTTTACAGATATTTTCTAGCTGTCTATTCCTCGTCTGTTTGCCCAGATTTATTCTGCTCCTGGCATTGTTCATTCAAGGAGTAGCGAATATAGATGGCGTTATTGCGGACGCTGGCATATTCGTAAGCCATCAAAATGCCATCATCAACACAAAAGTGCATCTGCCGCAATGTTCCGTGAGTCTGGGAGCCATCATAGATCAGCTTTCTGTAGACCGATGAAGCGGGACGTCGGTTAAAGAAATAAGCAAATAAAGGATCAAATTCAAGAGGATAGCCATTATCAGAGAACTGACTTAATTCCAGAGACATCCAGGCTTGGATACTTGTGGCTTGATCGTTGATAAAGATAACCTTGAAATTTTTGAGTTGTGCTTGAGGGAAACGTCTTTTAATTCCGTAAGGACTATAGGTATAGGAGACTTGTCGCTCACCAGAACCCTTTTCTTCTGTGAGGCGGGTCCAATACTGACCAAAATATTGGTGAACCGTTGTGGGAGACTGACCGAAAACTTCTCGTGCTGAACTCTGGGAGGGATGATACCCCCACGCCAGGGCCAATCCCAGCAACGTCGCTGAACCGAAGAACCTAGACTTCATGAAAAACGCTATTCCTGCGGGACATCCAATACTCTAGCTTTTTTCGAGGTGCCTATAAGAAGATCGTTTAGGGTAACAAAAACTCGGGGAATAGATTCTTCTGTACTTCTCGAACTGTCTTGTTAATGGAACGGGCGATTTGAATATGGGGTTCATCGGGTTCAATCGGGGCAATTGAGGCAGGAATGCCTTGACCGAATTGGTTAATCACATGATTTGCCGCTTCCAGTCCAGTGACGTAAGCTTTTTCCTGGGACCAAGAGCCATGCCGAGTGACCACCCAGTCGCCACTCATATATAGGTTATGAATTGAGGTTTGAGCGGGTAACAAATACCGATAGCTACCCGGTGCAAAGTGGGTAACGGCTCTCGGTAGACGAATAACGCTAGAGTCCACCACTTTTGCCTCTCGGAAATCGGGGAGACAGGTAGTTAGATCCTGCTGCACCATGCGAATAATCTCATCGTCTTCCATGGCAAGGAACTGATTAGCATGGTAGAAGTCCGCCTCAATCACTGTTTCTGGCTGATCACGATAGTCATCATGGAGGGCATTGAGGTCAAAGAAGGTAGAGCCCGTGGTGGGATGGAAGCCAAAACAGGCATTCGAAGGTTGCGGGACATCGACCTTGCGGTCAAACCAGAGACGGGTGGCTAAAATATCCACTGCACCCAGATTCATCATGTCTCGGAATTGAGCATGCTGCTGCAGCGTAGAACTACCTCGGACAATGTTTTGCATGCCCGTAATGCCAACCGAAAAGATAACGGCATCAGCTTCAAAGACTTCATCTCCACAAATCACGGCATCAGCTTGGCCTTGATCATTGAGCCGCACATCCGTAACCCGGCGTTGGGTGAGGATTTTACCCCCTGCTTCGGTGATGCGATCGCACCAGGGTTTGAAGATTTTTTCTCCCACCGTCCCTCGACACCAAACCACATCAAAATCAGGCTGATGCGCCAGGATGAAATAGTAGAGCATCCCTAAGGCGGCGGCAGCAGAACACTGCTCGCCGGGGGCAAATAACCCCACCAGCAGCATGGGTTCGAAGGCATCTCGATACAACCGTGCTGAAACGCCATAGCTCTTAAACAATTCCCTGGCAGTCACCGAATCGTAGCGTCGCCAAGCGTCATCGGAATTATCAAAGTCGATAACTGGATACAACATCGTAAAGGCAGACAGCCGATCAATCAGCGGCAATCGGGGAAACTTGGGGTAGGCAAAGGTCCCCAAAGGCATGGGCAAGCGCTGTTCCTTCTGAAAAATGGGGGATTCAGCTTCCAAACCTGCAGGGGAATACTGGGAAGATTTGGTCCAGTCTGTAAAGGGTTTTAACCCTAACTCATCCACCAGACCAAAAATATTTTTGTAGGGATACCAGAATCCATGAATGCCAGCTTCAACGGGACGACCGCCTGCTGTTTTCCACCCGGCTACAAGGCCGCCAGGATAGGCTCCCGCTTCCAGGAGAGTGACATCATACCCTTGAGAAACGAGGTGATAGGTGGCACCCAGGCCAGCCCAACCCGCACCGACGACGACAACACGTTTTTTGGAGTCAGAGGTCATAGCTTCTAAATGTTGAATGATTTGCAACCGATTGCCGTATTTACCATGACATGAAATCTGCGGTCCCTGCACGGGCATATTTGATAACAGATTACCCCAATGAAAAAAGCTGAACCTATATTAGCCTTCTTGACCAAAGATATGAGGTGATTTCATGGATTTCTTTAACCAAATGGAGGTACTGTCTATTAAAATCTCTGAATTGCTAGATCATGTTCATTCTGAAGCTTCTACTAGAAGTGCTTTAGTTGAACCGTTCATCAAGATCCTCGGATACGATCCGAGCAATCCACTAAAGGTCTATGCCTTACCCACAAGTCTTGAAAGTCAGACTATCGAGTACTTTCAATTATGAGCCAGCCTCCAAGTATCCGCGATGTCATGAAGCCTTGTGAG
>JANQPU010000365.1 GCA_028285315.1 Acaryochloris sp. IP29b_bin.176 | reverse complement strand
CAATTTCGTGTGCGTATGAACTACTGGATTTGAATGATTGGCGTAGTTGCAGTGCTTTCGCAGATCAATGCAGGTCATTTTGTGGGGTAATTGGTATCACGTCTATTTCTCAGCCGCAGCTAGCGTGCTTAAGAACGCCTGCTTGATTAAACTTTGCCCAATTCTTTGACCTTGGTGCCTTTGATCTACCGCTAGCCGCCCCAAAACAATCACTGGAACTGGATTCGGTGCATTTCTAGCAACCTTGCCGGGCGTAATCACGTGATTGACTGAACCTGCTGCCAGACTATAGTAGGCGACAACTTGAGTAGGTCCAAAGGTCACAACATACGTCCTAGAACGATGTCCTTTCTCATTCTTTAGAGCTTTGTGTTGAAGCCAGTCATCCAGATTTATATTGCCACAAGAGGAATATTTTAAATAATGTTCAGGAGTCAACGGCTGAGAAGCCTGATACATCAAAGCTCCCAAACAGCCTTTTTCTGCATGAGGGACTTTAAAGCGTTTCCAGGCTCAGGAGGATGGTCTAGCAGATCTACGAAATGGTCCCAGTCAGTATCGCTGAGATGGAAAATCGTCTGATCCAGTAGGGTGTCTTGAGCAGCTTGATAAGCTGACTGAACAATAAAGTCCGTCCGAATTAACTTTAGCAATACTGACCAGTGTCTTAAAATCTATGGTGGGTTGCTCAGATTGCACAGTTGAGCGGAGGTATTGAGTGTCAACTTCTAAATATGTCTTTACTGAGACCCAATATTCCCAAGAGCTGGAACGACTCCAAGCCATCGAACACTTGTTCGATCCTACCAGTCGTCAACGGCTTCAATCGACAGGCATTACAACTAACTGGAAATGTCTGGAGGTGGGAGCAGGCGCAGGGTCAATCACGCGATGGATGGCAAGCGTGGTGGGAGAGAGTGGCAGCATAGTTGCGGTTGATCTAGACACTCGATTTATTGCCAATATTGAGTTCAATAATGTAGAGGTCTTGGAAGGTGATATCCGGCACCTCCCCATTGAGAATCACGCTTTTGATCTGGTTCATACCCGTTATGTGCTGATTCATATCCCAGACTTTCAGGTGGTACTGTCGAGACTGTTGGATTTCGTTAAACCAGGCGGATGGATGGTCATTGAAGAACCCGACTTTGCCGCTGCCAGAGCAATTTCAGGTAAGGAATGCGCTTATCAGTCCGTGAATAAAGTCAATCAAGCCATCTTGCAAATGTTTGCTGCTAGAGGGATGGATTACAGTCTCGGCGTTAAATTACCAGCAATATTACAAACCTATGGTTTGCAGCCAGTATCTGTAGCAGTTGATACTCACTTATGCAAAGGGGGCTCAGACATCGCCACAATGATGAAAATGTCTACCCTGCAACTGGCAGAGAAATATATTGCAACTGGAGCTGCAACTCAGACAGATATTGATCATTATGGTCGATTTGCAGAGGATCAAAACGCATGGGCTATTTACTATGCAACTGTGGGAGTAATAGCCCAAAAAACGGCAACTTAATCAGGATAGCCCCTCTGCTTTACCCCTAACAAAACAACTCCTGAATGCGTTGCTAGGGGTTTAATCTATAAGCAACCCCAGTTCAGGTTAAGCTCATTTTTGGGATGCTTCTACGGCAGAATACAAGTTTCAGCCTCCGCAAGCATGAGAGTTTTAGCTTATCCCGTACTTAACTTAAGTACGGATGTCCTTGACTTGAGAACTCAATTGATGTGGAGTTGAGAGTAGAGCAGTATGATAAAAATCTAATCTGCATTGGGAATATTGCCTTTTGGGTCGCTAGTTCGTTGAGGAGACAGGGCATGAACATACTTCTGCGTCGAGCATTAGTAGTTTTCACTGTAGTTTTGACCTTCGTGCTCAGTGTCATTTGCGGTGATACCGATGCTGCGATCGCAGCAACCAATTTAGCCAAGCAACCTGCTGTTGATGTGTATGTCGCATTAGGGAATGAGGCAGATGCGTTGAAGTTCTTTCCTGCTAATCTGCAATTTGAATCCGGTCGTCGCTATAACTTACACCTCAGTAATCCCAGTAGCCAAAAGCATTACTTCACAGCCAAAGACTTTGCCGATGGTATTTGGTCCCAAAAGGTTGATGCTGGAAATGTGGAGATTAAAGGCGCAATTCACGAATTAGAATTAAGAGCAAATACCGAAGCAGATTGGGTGTTTGTTCCTCTGCGTTCTGGCACCTATTCACTCCGATGCACGGTCCCTGGTCATGCCGAAGCTGGCATGGTTGGCACCATTGAAGTGGTGGGATAGGGGACCAAGCTTCATCATTGCTGACAACAGCAGGGTAAGCCATGACGTTTGGCAGATCTCTTTCCTTTTCACCACAACAATTGGCCTAGTTTGACTAGTTGAGGGGGTCATCATCGGTCGCTGGCGGGGCTTCTGATGGAGCCGTTGGGGTTGTTGCTGGAGGCACTGATGGTGATTGGATATCAGTCGGGGGTGCAGGAGCAGCTTGGGGAGCCGTGGGTTGAGGGGAAGTAGGTGGTTCCTTTAGAGGAACAGCAGGCTGCACCGGATTACTAGGGGGTGGCGTGACGGCAGCAGGGGGCTGGACAGCAGGTTGAGGGGGTGGCAAGGTCGGCTGTACCGAAGGTTGAGAGGGGCTAGGCGGAGCGGGTTGCGTGGGATTAACCACTGGTTCATTGGGCTGTGGCACCACGGGTGAAATGGGGTTGGGTTGCATCGGTGTCGTGTTGTTCTCCGGTGGCTTAGGATCCATCGGTTCCTCCGGTTTTGGCGTAGATGCTGGAGGGGATGGAGATAGATCGGGTTCAACCGTGGGTTCAGGGACAGTGGGTTCCTTAGCCGCACAAATTTTCTGAGAATATTTGATATCGAAAGGTAAGACAACAATCTTATTGGCATCTTCTGCTTTGATTTTGTACTTCTGGGCAGCAGCTTTGACCGCTCGATCGAGGATGGGGGATTCTGTGGATAACACAATATCAGACACTACAGGGGTTGCTTGTGAACTTACCCAAATCCGATATTCTGCTTTTCCTTCTAAGCGATCTTGACAAGCATCTTTCGGATAATCGTAGGCTAGGAAGCGCTTTACAGTCTGAGCAGGCGGGGCGATAGAAGATGAGGCCAACGAATTATTGTCGCCAGGGTCAATATTATTGTCTATCCCACCAACATTTGCTGGCCTGGGAGGGACAACGTTACTAGCAACAGGGCCAGGTGAGACTCCTGGCGATGGCAGAGGACCTGTCGATCCTGGATCAGGTGGGAGATTGGGCAAATCTGCTGTTCCATTCAGCCAAGCCTGGAAGTCTTCATCACTCAGAGACGGGCCAGAATCGCTGGGTTGTGGTGTCTGATCATCTGAGGCGGTAGGTTGCCGAGGAGGCAAGGCGGCCAAAGAATTTGGATTAGCGGGGGTAAAGCTCGGTTGCGGGGGAGGGGGGGGTAACTCAACGATAGAAGATGCGAAGGGGTCAAAAGCTGGATTGGGAGCATTGGTCACTGGCAGTTCAGCTAGACCATCAGGAGTTGTGATGTTGAGGGGTAAACCAGCTACACCAGGCGCAGGTGGAGGAGCATTAGGATCAACAGGCTGGTTGGGCTGAGCAGTCTGATTCGGCTGAGCTTGGAGAAGACTCACGACTCGAAGCTGCTTTCTGACTGTTTGCTGACCTGTCGCTGGCACCAATGCTAGCCCTGCGAATAAAACGCCGTGAGCAGCAACAGACGCCATCATGGCGAGATTACCAGGTCGCTGCCAAGATTTAGAGAATAATTGATTAGAAGAGCCGTTCATAGAAAATTGGAAATAACATAGTTTGGGGTCAGCAATAGATCGTTCAAGGACCTGAATAGGGTGATATTACTGTCAAGACGAATCAAAAAAGCGGTTGTTTCAATTTCTGATCGTTATAAATTTTGATTATTTTTCCTATGATAACAACCCATCTCAACCGATTCGAAAAATGCCTTCATTAAGGAATAATCGGTCTTCTCTTGTCAACACTCCCAAAGCTTACTAGAGTAAGGAAGGAGAATTCAGACGCTGTCTCAACGCGTATTCAAAGGAGTTATCACTGTGGTAGAACCTCTGTTAGCAGGTATTGTACTGGGCCTAGTTCCGGTGACCCTAGCTGGATTATTTGTCGCTGCATGGCAACAATACAAGCGCGAGGAAGAGATCGGCTAAAGCGTCTTAATCCTCGACGGAAGTCACTCTTTTGAGCTGTCGAAAATAATATTTGGATATAGGTGAATCAGGGAGGCTGGCCAGTCTCTCTGATTTTGTTTATGGAGATCTCTCGACCTGGAAAAAGGTCAGTGCTGTGTTGCCATAGATGCGCGTCTGACAGATTTGGAAGGTTGCGGGAGTGGGCAATTGGGTGTTGAGGCGATGCTCCACTGCCAATTCTCCCGTTGACTTGAGAAGTTTGTGAGTTGCGATCGCATCCAATACAGAGGCATATAGTCCACTGTCATAGGGCGGGTCAAAATAAATCAGATCAAAAGTCTGTCCGTGTAGTTTATGGAGCTGCTTGAGGACATCTCCTCGAAAAACTTGAAACCTCTGAGGTGAGGTGACCAGGGCTTGCCAATTCTGTCGAATGACCCGGCAGGCATCCCCTGAGCGGTCAATGCCATAGACAACCCCAGCCTCTCGACAAAGCGCTTCTGCCCCCATCGAGCCACTTCCCGCACATAAATCTAACCAGTGACATCCCTGGAGATGGTGTTGCCAGCGATTAAAGAGGGCTTCTCGGACACGTGCCGTCGTCGGGCGAGTCTTCAATCCCGGTAAGGTTTTAATCTGACGGTTACCGTAAATTCTGACCATCAGTCTGGGGGTTCAACATAGCCTTGAATATTTTCGGGGTCATACTGGCGCAGAATATCAGTGGCTTGCCGAGTTAATTTTTCTGTTCCTTTGACTACCACAATATATTTACCCGCATTCAAACGATTACGATAGACGAGCGCATCGCCACTTCCTGTGGTTAACCCTGCAATTCCGCCAGAGAATAGCCCTCCAAATGCGCCAAAGGATGCTCCTAGCAGTCCTCCTAGCACCACATTGATCACCGTTCCCATGGTAGGAAACAGACGGATACCTGTGTATAGCTCAAAGGTTGACCCAAAGATCAGCCCTAAAGGAATCGAAAATTTCATCAGCCGCCGGGCCTGTTCTCGGGCCGGTTTTTTGGGGTCAATAAAGCCAAATTCATCTGCACTTTTGTAACCTTTGCCTAACAGGGAAATTTGGGCTATGGGAATACCTGCTTTTTCCAACTCGGTATAGGCTGCTTCTGCTTGAATCCGATCTGACAAGACCGCAATTAAGTAATTCATGAGGTTCTAGAGGACAGGGGTGGCTAAGGTGGCCTGCACCTGCTCGACAAAATTGGCTAAGATTTGCAGTCCAAAGGTAGATGATTTTTCAGGATGAAACTGAACTGCCATGAGATTATCGCGGGCGATCGCAGCCGTGATCGTCTGACTTCCGTGGGTCACAGTGGCTGCTTTAACGCTGGGATCAATCGGATCAACGTAATAAGAATGGACAAAATATACCCAAGGATGGGCAGGAGAATGCCGCCACAGGGGAAGATCGGGTTGTTGATACTGAAGTTGGTTCCAGCCCATATGGGGAATGGTAATCCCTGGCTCGGATTGAAACCGCTTGACCGTGCCAGGAATGATACCTAATCCGGGTTCAGTCCCTTCTTCGCTGCCCTCGAACAAAATTTGTAGTCCTAAGCAGATCCCCAAAAACGGCTTGCCACTAGCGAGAATATCTTGGATGACGGGGATGAGGTGGCGCGATCGCAAATGCTGCATGGCCGGGTCAAAGGCTCCTACCCCTGGCAACACCACCGCATCCGCTGACACTAAATCCTGAGCGCGATCGCTCACCACGGTTTGGGCTCCTGCCTCCTGCAAGCCTTTACAGGCCGAATGCAAATTGCCCATATCGTAGTCAATTACGGCGATCACAGGCATACTATCACTCCTTATCCTTAGCCACGAGGGGATCTGATCTGCTCATCTTAATCCTAGCGTTTCTGGTTCCTTCCCATCTCCTTACTGGTTTTTGGACTGAGATAACTTTTCCCCTCTCCAGACACAAATCAACCTTGCATCTCACTGATAAATTCGTTCCTTTGCAGTAGGGTTGCTAGCTGTCATGTGGAGCATAAGGGTAAACTAGCAGCCAATTTGGCTCAATATGGCATTCACGTCTGCCCTTGTAGTTACCGATAAGTTTGTGATCTTTGTACTTTGGCTCCAAAGACTCCTCGTTGACTAAACTTCTCATAACTGCCTTGATTTTGTCTCCATTTTTGCCCTGTTTCAGCATTTTCTTGGGATCTCGCTTAAATTGCCTGCTATAGGACGGATTGAGGATCAGATACCAAGCTAATCAAACATGTCATCGGCATGATCAAATCGAACAAGATTGATCTTGGCAGAGGTACTTCCAGTCTACTGTGGAAATTTTTGACTGCGGACGTCCTCGCAAAAATCCTGAACCGCTGCCGTGATCGACTGTCGTAGGTTGGCATAGGATTTAGCAAAAGGCGGTTGCCAATCTGATAAGCCCAACATATCTGCTGTGACCAACACTTGGCCGTCACAAGCCGCTCCAGCCCCAATACCAATGGTGGGGATGGTTAAAGTATTCGTTATCTTCGACGCTAGCGTCGCGGGGATATGTTCGAGAACGATAGCGAAAGCGCCTGCCTCTTCTAGGGCAATGGCTTCTTGCAAGATGCGGTCCGCGTCTTGATCCGATGTGCCTTGACGCCGATAGCCACTGAACTGATGCACGGATTGTGGTGTTAAACCTACATGTCCCATGACAGGGATGCCTCGCTCAACCAAATAGTGGACCGTGATCACCATATCGGGATATCCCCCTTCCAATTTCACGGCTGCTACACCCGCTGATTGGAGTAAGGTGCCAGCACTTCTAAGGGCCTGTTGAGGGCTTTCTTGATAGCTGAGAAACGGCAAATCACAAACAACTAGGGCGTGCTTGACTCCTCTTGTGACTGCTTGGGCATGATAAAGCATCTCTTCTAAGGTCAGCGCCAGGGTCGTCGGATAACCAAGGGCAACCATCGCCAGGGAATCGCCCACTAAAACAACATCAACGCCTGCTTGATCCAATAGGGTGGCTAGGGCAAAGTCCCAAGCAGTGAGTACGGATATGGGACGACCTTGCTGTTTCAACTGTCGCAACTGATGAATGGTCACAGCCATAACGACAAGGCTCCTTGATAGTCTCTCTCTTCAGGATAAAGGGTCTTGAATACTCTAAGCGGCGGGCTATCTTGACTTGCTCAACCTGGAATGACTGCATCCACAAAAAACTAAAGAAAAATTTAAATCCCTAGTGTTTGGTTTTTCAGAGACAAAATAGTCGCGGTTCGGCTTATTAAAATGGAACTATCTGAGGAGCATTTGATCAATTTTTCAGTTGAGAGGGGTAAATTAACGAACCTAAGTCTTGAAGCTCAACGCTATTCCGGTTTAGCTAATTTGCCTATTAAAAAAAGAGAGCTAAAACGATGTTTAAATCAACGTTTGTTTACACAACAGCATTGATGGTGTTGCTGAGTATGGGGGGAGGATCTGCCGAGGCTCAGCAAAGGAGGCAAAATCAGCAGGCAGCTTCCTCTAAACCCAGCGATGCTGAAATTCTGGGGGTACAAGAGGTGGGGCTACGGTCATGGCAACCTCAACCCAAACAACTACCAGAACCAGCAGAAATTAGTGTTGATCTGCCCCCGCAAGTCAAGCTTACCCCTGGCCCAGACAAACCTGGTGATATCCCAGAAAACGAAGATCACGAGGGTATTCAAGTTAAGGTTTTAAATCCTTAATAGGTTATTTTTGATGAGTACTCAGGGGTCACTCAAGGGATTTTCCCTCAAGGCTTTACTAACCCAACGCCTGTTACAAGAGTAAGCCCTTTAGCCAAATGACCAAAGGGCTTACTCTTGAGAAATTAGCGATGCTCAAGCATAAACCTAAGGTGCTAGGGCATTGCCTCGCATCAAACTACCTAGGGTCTTAGCGGTAATCTTGATTTGCTTCAGCGGATTCATGGGAACCACGGTCTTATACAAATAACTATCAAAGGTCATTTGCTGCACATCTTCATCTGCACACATTTCCACAAAAGCTTCCCGAGTGGCATCAGAGCGATAGAAAACCCGTTGCAAGATATCTAAGACCTTGTAAGTCATGCCATAGGCTTTATCCCAACGCTTCAGATAAATCTTGAGTTCATCTTCAGTGGGAACGCGCTGACCATTATTGGAAAACTCAACAATGGTTTCTGCACACATCCGTGCTGACTTGGCCGCAAAGTAAATGCCTTCGCCAGAAGACTTCGTGACTGTACCAGCAGCATCACCGACTAGGGCAACCCGACCGACAACCCGGCGAGGACGAGGATGCTCAGGAATGGGGTGGGCTTCCACTTTGATGATTTCACCACCGACGAGACGATGGGCCGCACGAGCCCGGATACCCGCTTGAAGTTTCTTGATGTCGGCTTGGTTGACTTTCATGGTGCCAGTGCCAACCGCAACGTGATCGTATTTGGGGAATACCCAGGCGTAGAAGTCAGTGGAAACGTCGTCACCCACATACATCTCCGCGCGATCTTGGTAATATTCCATGTACTCATCAGGCAAGCGAATGCGCTCTTGGAATGCGATCGCATAGTTGTAATCACCCGCTTTAATTTCTTTGGCAATTCTGGAGTTCGCGCCATCCGCACCAATCACCAAATCTACCTGGAGGGTTTTCATTTCTCCTTCTGCACGGCCACCAGTCAAGTCAGCATAGTGAATGGTGTAAGGCTGATTGTCTCCCGTGGGAAACTCCAGCTTATTGACCGTACCGTTGATCAATTTTGCCCCTAATTTAGCGGCGCGATCGCGCATGAAGCCGTCAAGGACTTCCCGACGACACATGCCAATATATTCACCCTCATTCTTAATGTTGATGTCCACCTCAATATTAGAAGGAGAGATCATTCTCATCTTTCTAACTTGTCGGTCGATAATCTCAAGGGGGAGATCAAATTCATCCACCATGCACAGCGGAATCGCACCACCACAAGGTTTAGCGTTATCTAATTTACGCTCAAATAAATAAGTCTCAATACCAGCCTTTACCAGCGTCTCTGCTGCTGATGAACCGGCTGGCCCTGACCCAACAACTGCTACCCGAAGTGCCAAGGCGATCCTCCAAACTTTTAACAGCTACGTAGCGAATCGTATCACGGGGATCCTGACCAAATGTCATTCACAGCCGTTCGCAAGGGTAAGTTGCAACACACCTTAACTTTTTTGTTACAGACCGAAATAATTCGACCTATTTTGTAAAGAGCCCAACAGACCTTTTGTCAGCAATCTGAATACACTAAAGAGAGCAATATATGGGTGAATGATGAGCCCGTTATACAATTGCGCTATTCATTGGGAGTCGGGGCCATTCATGAATTTGACTCCATCTTGAGGGAGTATATTCAAGGCTCCTTTGAAATCAAAGACATTTTATTGCAAAATATTACGACAGGTAAGCTTCGGAGAGCTACAGAAATAATGGAAAAACCGTTTGATCGATTCAAAAAGGATTTAAGAAATATTGCCAAAGCTGGTGCCAAACTCGTCAATATTGACGTTCCTGAGGTTGAAGAAAAGCCCATCATCGCAGAGCCAGCCCCCGAAGCACCCGTCACCCCAGCCCAGCCCAAGGCTAAAAAGGCAAAGAAAAAAGACGATATTCCCATCAATATTTACCGCCCCAAAGATCCCTTTATTGGCAAATGTTTATCCAATGAAGCCCTAGTTAGAGAAGGGGGGGAAGGTAAAGTACAGCACATCATGTTTGACCTTTCCGAAGGGGATCTGCACTACGTTGAAGGCCAAAGTATCGGGATTATCCCTGCTGGAACGGATGCCAATGGCAAACCCCATAAGTTACGCCTTTACTCCATCGCTTCGACGCGTCACGGAGACCGGGTAGACGATAAAACCGTTTCTCTCTGTGTTCGCCAATTGGAATATGACCATCCTGAAACCGGAGAGCGGGTCTATGGTGTTTGTTCTAAATACCTTTGCGATATGAAGCCCGATGATGATGTCAAAATCACGGGTCCTGTGGGTAAGGAAATGCTGCTGCCCGACGACCCTGAGGCCAACATCATCATGATGGGAACGGGAACGGGTATTGCTCCCTTTCGGGCCTATTTATGGCGGATGTTTAAAGAAAAGCACGAAAATTATAAATTCAAAGGCTTGGCTTGGCTCTTCTTTGGCGTTGCTTACACTCCCAATATCCTCTATAAGGAAGAACTAGAAGAATTACAAAGCAAGTATCCTGACAACTTCCGCTTAACCTATGCCATTAGCCGGGAGCAGAAAACAGCGGATGGCAAGAAGATGTATATCCAAAGCCGAATTGCTGAACATGCTGACGAATTGTGGGAGTTAATCCAGAAGGAAAATACCCACACCTATATTTGCGGTTTGAAAGGGATGGAAGGCGGCATTGATGAAGGGATGTCTGCCGCTGCTGCCAAGTATGGTGTTGATTGGTCAGAGTATCAACGAGACCTGAAGAAAGCTCATCGCTGGCATGTGGAAACTTACTAAATCCTGCTGTTAGTATCGATTCACAAAAAAAAGGGGCTTTCTGCATGGAAGGCCCCTTTTTTTAGATCTTTTCTTTGATCGTAAGCCTGTTCTTGATACCAATTCGGCATAATTTTGACCTATGTTAGGGGAAATCAATAGTCGATACTTGAATTCCCCTATGCCCAGTGTTTTGAAAATAGAGATTGCAG
>JANQPU010000352.1 GCA_028285315.1 Acaryochloris sp. IP29b_bin.176 | reverse complement strand
CCGATCCAAGCAGTGGATCTGCCCTCGAATGTTGTCCAGGTGGGACTAACCCTTGAGGTTTCAGGACGGAAGAAGGGCAAGGTTAGACGGGAGATTGAGGAGCGGGTGTTGAGTCGAAATCATGCTTGAGGGTTAATTCACAGTGGTGACAACAATCCTTCAGATTACCTTGATCGATCCAGACAGTGTTACCCACTTTTGAACCAATCCGGATAATATTTTTCTTACCATCCTGGAGGAGTGTATTGGAGAGAAAAATAAAATCCTGCTTCTTGTAGAGAATTTCCTTGATCCCTGGTGTTGAGCAAAGGAACACCAAAGTCCACTCTAGCTCTAAGACCTTTGTAAATATGCCACCGTGCACCCAGACCGATGCTAGCTAAGGTAGATTGATCTAGATCTAATCCTGAGTTATTCCATACCTTTCCCATTTCAAAGAAGGGAGTCAGTTGTAAGCGATCCACATCTGATAAGAGGGGGATGCGAAATTCAACAGAGGCGAGGACGCCATTATCTGCCAACAGTTGGTTTTGGGCATAGCCCCGAACCGTATCGATGCCACCTATACTAAACTTTTCCAAAGGCAGTAATGAATTGGGTGTCAGTTGAGCCCTTATTTGAGTGACCATGAGATGACGAGCCGAGAGCTGTTGCACCCATTGAAATTGACCCAACCAGGAGAAAAACTCAGCAGAAGGCCCTGTATCGTTGACCGTTGCATCAAAGATATTGAGTCCCCAACTAAACTGAGATCGAGCTGCTAAAATCCGCTGGGCTTTTCTATCAATCCAGTCTTGGGTAAACCGCAACGCTCGGACCTTAGACTCTCCTTCCCGTGGACCTGGAGAGAAGGAAAAGGGAATATCATCCAATAGAAACGTCTGACTACGACGCAGGTCAAAGCTCAATCCCAGCGCAAATTCCTGTTCGGGTTCACGAATAATAGGTTGGCGAATGCTAAAGGATAAGGTTTGGGCATCACTTTTTATGCCCAGATCGCGAAAGGCTTCTTCCACAATTTCGCTATCACTATTACTGAATTGGACTCCCACGGAACCGTTACGGGCATTGATAGGGAAGTTATAGCTTAAATCAAAGGTGTTTAAACCTTCTGAAATGCTGTATGTTCCGAAGAAGCGATCGCCAAACCCTAGAACATTATTATGAGCCACTTCAGCGGTACCCTGTAAGGTGCCAATACTGGGTGCTCGGTAATTATCAAAAGCGAGATTGGTTTGAAAACCGGGAGCTTGATTGACATCGACCAACAAGACATTTTGCCCCGGAGTACTCCCAGAGGTAAGTTCAGTTTCTATTTTCTCAATGAGTGGATCGAGCTGGAGGAGTTGTAGCTCTCTTTCTAGACGCTGTTGATTGAGGGGAGTATCAGTGCCAAGGGTAATGCGATTGCGCACATAAGACTCTCGTAGTCGCTTCAACCCTCGAATTTCAATCCGCTCAATTTCTCCCTCAACTACCTGGATCTGGACAATCCCGTCACTAAGATCTTGGTTGTTGGGCAAAAAAGCACCAGAAGTGATGTAGCCATTGTCGATGTACAGTTGCGTAATCGCAGACCGTAATCCAATTAACTCATTAAAAGTGACTTCGCGGTTCTCAAAGGGCTGCACCAGCTTGAAGATATCGGATTGGAGAACGGTGTTTCCTATCACTTCGATCCGCTGTATGAAAAAGCGCTGCTCAGGTAAGTCACCTGTCTCCGGTGGATTTAACAAATCAGGAACCTTGAGGTTAGGATCAGGTGGAGGCTCTAGATTAGGGGTAGGTAGAGGGTTCGATTCAGAGGGTGTAGGTAGGGTTTGATCAATAGTCCCTGGAATATTGGGTGGCAGATCAACCCCTGGAGGCGATGTAGTTTGAGCTTGAGAAGCAATGCAGGTACCTGATAATGAGGCAGAAATAGACCCGATAACAACAATAAATCTCAAGGTAGGGTTCACTGGATTAGCCCCAAATTCGATAATATTAATGTCGAAGTATAAAATACTAGTGATACTAATCCAAAATAAAATTTACGACTTTAAACAAAAATTGTCTGCAATAAAAAATGCAAATCTGAGCTTCCATAGTCTATATTCATCCTAATGAATATAGACTATGGAAGCTCTATGATTTATGAAAGGATTTTTATCGAACGGTACAAATCCCAATTATTAAAAACGATCAGTTTATGAGTCTCAAAATCCTAATGTTTGGGGTGTAATTCCTACTAGACTAAGACCTGCAAATACTGAATCGATGCCTTGATTAAAAGTATTGGCAAATGGATCCGAGTTTGCAAAGGAAAGACCACTAGAGAGACCTAAGACATTTGCTCCAAAGCTAACAGGGGATGTTGCTGGGTCAAAGGTAGCAAGAGGCGCTAGCATCGGTGTCAAGCTATTAAAAATACTCGTATCTAGTGAAGGAAAATCAATCGTTCCTGAAAAAAATCCACCCGTGAGAGGATCGATCGTATTGGTTAGATAGGGATCAAAAGCTCGGGGAAACATCTGTACCGCAGCGGCAGTATCTGAAAATGGAATAGGGCCAATTCCGCCACTTGCGACTAAACCTCTACCCACTAAGTTAGTGGGATCGTTATTAATATTGAAAGGAGAAATGGTTGCCTCAAAAATATTTGTGGGTGATAGTAAAGACATGGTTAGCCTCTGTGGTCTTGAGCATAGGATTGAGTCTGGGTCAAAAGACACAGTTAAATCTGAAATTTAGTGTCTTTTATTAAGTAATTGACCTTGACTTAATCCTCACAATAAGAGAAAGAAACTAAGAAATCATTCCTGTTTTATGTGAACTTCACGGCCGAAACAGGATCAATTGATATCCGACTTATGCAAGCGAAAGTGCAGGAAACTGTACAATTAGGGCTTGTTAAAACCGTTTAATCTGGAAAGCTTGTTGTCTCCATACCTTAAAGATCGGAGCATTCCCGGCTCATCACCAATTGTCCATTTTCGAGTTGATACACCCCTTGAGGTTCCACGATGGGTTCCCCTGATTGCCAGCTAATATCAGAATTAGATTGTGGAGAGGTGGGTGAGTTGTTGGGGGTTTGGACAGTGCCTGTAGGGAAAGAGGAAAGGGGAGCGTCACCGGGACGTTTAGGTAAGCCTCCGGGGCCTGTGACGATAAATTTTCCTTGTTCCTGATCTGCGGTGCGAACAATACAGCTATTGGCTAGTAAATTCTCTGGATTGACAAGGTTCTCAGGCAATTCGGTAAGATTATTCTGAATGAAGCTAACGTCGGGAACAGTGATAATGCCTGATGTTTGTCCAGTGGCGTTAAGGTCAACGCGATTATTGCCATCAAGGGTGTCAGGGTCAACACCAGATAGAACAACGCCAAAGAAATTTTCTCCAAAGAACGCAGGAGTATTGAGGGTGATATCTCCACCTCTACCATCTTGGGCAAATGCCAAAATGTCACTATCGTCAAAGGCAATGATGGAATCTGCCGTCAAGACAATATCACCACCTGTCCCCACTCCGCTGCCAACCTGAGTTGTAATATCACTGTCACCAAATAAGCGAATGTCTTTGGCTTGAATGGAAATTGCACCTCCAGAAGATCGGTCTGCCGAGGTAGTAATTGTACTATCAGTAGCACTAAAAAGACCATTAACGATGACATTAATATCACCACCTCGACCAAAACCTTGACTATTAACTGAGATGGTTGCTCCATTGCGCAGAATAACAATAGTGGGATCGATGGTAATATTCCCACCATTGCCAGTAGAATTTGATCCAGTATTGGCAAAAAGGCCACTATTTGGTCCTTCATTAATAACAACATCGTCCAAGCGATCGCTTGAGTTAGATAGTTGTAGTTGCTGCCTTACGAGATTCAGGCGACTACTGAAATTAACATCACTTCCTTCGATGAGTAAACTATCAGCAACATTAAGCTTGATCGAGCCAGCATCACGACTGCTTCGTGTGTTGGTAAGAATTTGCCCCCCATCTAAAGCTTTAAAATTCTGGGCATTAATAGTGATGTCGCCTCCTTGCCCACCGTCGTTGAATATTCCTGCAGCAACAATAGCTCCATTTGAAACTTGAAAATCGCCTGTTGTTACTTCAATATCACCTGCTGGACCAAATGCTCCTCTTTCACTTAGAACTAGTAATCCACTAGAGAAGCCTGTTGAGCCAATACCAGATAATGTAACTGAGTCACTAGCATTGATGTTAATTGCCCCTCCCCTACCTTGACCTCCAGGGACTCCATTCTGTTCACGTAGTAATGCCGCTTGAATTTGTGAGCCGTTGAACACATTCAACTGTGAGGTATAGATATTGATGTTACCACTGTTACCAATCCCTCCAGCTTCTACAGAACTTAATATGCCACTGTTTGAATTTAGAGAAATCGATTCATCCGTAAATATGGTTATATCTCCCGCCTGACTGGGTAAAATATCAAATGAATTAGTAATAGTAGGAAATGGACTTAATGTATTAGTTGCAATTTGGGCATTGTTATCAAGATTTAATGTTTTTGCCTTTATATTTACTGAGCCGCCTCTTCCTATTGCCGAAAACTCAGCAGTACTAAAAATAGATCCACTATTGGAAAGGTTCACAAAGTCTTCAACGTTAATCTTGACATTTCCTGCACTTCCTATACCATTAGTTAGTGTATTTAGTTGAGCACCATTTGTTAAGGATAACGATTTAGAGTTAATTGATATATTTCCTCCCAAACGATTACTCTGAAAGTCTACAATTGGAACAAAATCAATAAAGGTAAAAATACCACTTGGACCTTGCATTCCAACTCCATCCAAAGAGATATTATCTTTTACAGATATATCTACATCACCAGCACTGCCAATTCCAATAGAATTGGATAGTATCTGACTACCATTCATGATGAGTAAGCTCTTTCCAACAACTAGATTGATCTTTCCTGAGTTACTACTTGTAGAGGTAGCAGAAGATATTTTAGATCCGTTATCCAGTTTTAATTGTCCAGTTTTAATTGATATTCTGCCAGCATTTCCAGCCTCTTGTTGCTGAGGTAGAAATTCATTGGAACTTTCAGCAAATATTCCTGAGTCTAGACCGTCTAATTCAGTCAATTCTTTTGCAAAGATGAGAATATTTCCTGCTGAACCTTCAGCAGTAGTTGACCCTTCAATTTTTGCACCATCGTTCACTATCAATTTTCCAGTTACAATACTAAGATCACCACCCCTACCTGCAAAATTATCAGTTAGAAACCCTGAAGTAATTGTAAATAAGCCACTAGGCAAAGTAGGACCCTGTCCTAAAGAAACACCACTCAAAGTAATTGATTTAGTTGCATTTATATCTAGTTTGCCTCCTTTTCCTTCTCCCAATGTCTGTGTAGATATTCCCGCCCCATCTCGAACAATTAGTTCTTCAGTATTGATAGTCAAATTTCCACCGTTACCCAGACCAGCCGTTTGAGACCGAAGTCCACTTGCTTGAGTTGTTATGGGACCTTGGGGGTCAATAAATTGCGTCGAACCAACTAACTCAATATATTTAGAATTTACTTCTAAATTTCCTCCTCTACCAGTTGTATTAGGAAAAGCTGAAGTTGATATGAATGAGCCATCCTGAGCAATTAACTTATCAACATTTATCTTTACATCACCTGCATCTGCTTGGCCTTGAGTTCTAGAAAAAATCGTGTTGTTATCTATCAACGAAAGATTTTTAGAAAAAATATTAATACTACCACCTTTTAATCCAGATTTATCAGCAAAACTTTCGCTAACTAATCTGCTTCTAGTAAGCAAAATATTATCTCTACTCTTTAAAGTTATTGCTCCACTAAGAAACCCACTTGAGTCGATCAGTGTATCAGGTTGAAAAATAATATCTCGATTAGCAAAAAAAGATATATTGCCTCCATTGCCAAAAAAAGAAGATGATGTAGTTGAAACTATTCCACTAATTTGTATATCTCTCCTAGAATCAATAAAAATTTGACCACCATTTGTGGATATTGCGCTTCCCAAAGTTGCCGAAGATTTTATATCACCAGAGAGCGATGTATTGGGTTGATATTGATTGGTTAACAAAATCTTGCCAGATGTAGGGAGAAATATAATTGAACCAATATTGATATCAGCTCCACTAGCAGACAAACTTAGGCTAGGTGGATCACCTAAATTAGGGTTTAGAAGTAAATTATTAAAATCAAAAGGGAAGAAGTTATTAGGGTTAAACGATGAACTCGTTATAAATTCTGGCTTTACTCCAGCCCGAATATCTAAAGTTGCTTCACTCAAGCCATTGATATTTAAAGATGAGCCATCCGATAGCGTCACCGTTTCCACAACACCATTGGATATATCTGGTCCAGTTATTTGGATGAAACCTGGAATTTGGACTTTACCTCCTGCTAGAATATGTAGGGATGTACCACTATAAGAGTTAAAAGTAACATCACCAAGGGATTGAATTACTGGATCATCTAAGCTTAGGAAATCCCCTAACTCTCCATATAAATTCTCGATTTGATAGTTTCCTATACTATTAAAATGTGCATCTCCAAGTATAGGTTGAGTAGATCTCAACACCATATCTCCACCTGAGAACAAGCCACTCTCAGGGTGATTCAACGCAAAAATGTCTACAGTTTGATTGCCCTGGATCAAAAGATGGATGCCCGCTGCGGCGATAAATGGGCTGGTCTGACTATCTCGAATTTTAATGTTATCTGTAGCTTGAAGGGTTAAATTAGCCCCCGCCCGTAATTGACCTGTTAAATCCAACTCTCCTGCCGTCAAACTGAGATCTTGTCCTGTCGTCAATTGGGCTTGGTTAATGATAGATCCTTGGTGATGGGCTGCTTGGCTCAGGAAATCAGACTGCGGTTGGACGGAGAGGAGTTGACTTTGTTGGGGCGCTACAGCACTAAATACTCCCGCTTCACCTAAGGCAATATGATTAGCAGTGCTTCCATAAAACGATCCTTGGATATCCAAACTGGCATTAGGACCAAACACAATTCCATTTGGATTCAGCAAATATAAATCTGCTTTACCTAAGACCCCCAATCTCCCCAAAATGTGAGATGGATTATTGCCTGTCACCCGCGAAAGAATGCTGTCAATGCCATTAGGGTTGGCAAAATAGACCCCTCGACCTTCATCAACATTAAAGTCCAGAAAGCTATGAAATAGATTGCTGCCTTGGGTCGCTCCTCCCTCAATCCGTTGGTTAATAGCATCGATCGTTTTGACCTGTGACCGTTCTCTACCAAGTGTTTGATCCGGTATCACTTGGGCAAAACCAGGAGGCGCTAAAAGGGTAAATCCTAGTAAACAGCTAGAAACAGTTTTCCAGGAACTACCGAACTTTAACCTATGAGAAAAATAGCTTTGCTTTCGAATGCGTTGTGTCACTTCTTTTTCCTCACTAGCGACAACATTAATTCACAATTGATTGATTCATCTCTCAGGTAGAATAATTCCTAATCATAAAGCTGAAAAGTCATTCAAAATGTTGAGAATGCTAAACCAGTAGATCACATAGATCTTAGGTATGAGTCATGGCGATTCTGCCTTTATTTGGCCTACATCAAAGAGATTAACCCACAAAGTCCGTCAGCATATCGTCTTCAGTATTCAATAGAGATGAAGAGTAGGAGGTGGTAAAAAGCATCCCCATTTTGATAGGAAATCTATTGATCTTTTGGCTAACAGGAGCCTGCCCGTGCGTCGTTTCCACCGTGGATTTATATTCCGTTTCGCCTGTTTGTTGCTGTTCTTTACCAGTTTGCTGGGTTGCATCATTACCCATCATCCCCTATCGATTGCAAAACAAGTGTCCGTTTCCCTCATGAAAACCGCTGATGTCGCCAATGCTCCACAGCAGGTCCAGAAAGGAGTCCTTTATTACCAATCAGGTGATTATCGTGGAGCAATTGAGTCTTGGGAAAAGGCTTTAGTTATCTACAAAAAAACGAACGATTCAGGTAATACAGCCTTAGTTCAGGAAAATTTAGCTCGGGCTTACCAGCAGACAGGACAGCTCGATTTAGCACTCAATACCTGGCAGCAAACGGTAGAGTTCTATCGTCAACGAGGCGATCGCACTAAAGTAGGACGATTGCTAACGGAGCAAGCTCAAACGCTTAGCCAACTCGGACAACATCGCCAGGCCATTGCTTTACTCTGCAACCCCAAACAAGATGCCAACGATTGTGTCACAGATAGCGCCTTAGGGATTGCCCGTTCTCTCAAGGATATCGAAGGAGAAGTTGCAGCATTGGGAAGCCTGGGCAATGCTCAGCGACAACGTGGGGATTATGAGTCAGCGATTACTTGGCTAGAAAAAGGACTAGTTACCACTAAAACCCTCGATAATCAGTCTTATCAAGCTGCCACCTTAAACAGTCTTGGCAATGCCCACACGAGTCGCGCTTTGCTTAAATATCGACGGGCTAGATCACTCCAGGCTATTGGAGAAAATAAACAAGCCAACACTTTAGAGGCAGAAGCTCGCACTGATGATCAAGCTGGACTTCAATATTTTCAAACTAGTTTGGCGTTGTCCACCATTGAACCATTGAATCAACTACAGACGCTGCTGAATGTTATTCCATTGCACTATCGTTCCAATGAATATGCACTCGGTACAGAAGCCCACCAGCAAGCTCGCAAAATTTTATCAACTCTGCCAGATTCACGGGAGAAAGTGTTTGCTACGATCAATCTCGCTAATCTAGTCCAGCCTGAGTCACAATTTGATCGTCTTTTCTCGCAAACTTTCTGTCCTACTGAAGACTATGATCCTCAAATCAAGGCTTTGCTGAATAGTGCCACCACAACTGCCCAGTCTTTGGGTGATCGTCGGTCTGAGTCTTTTGCGTTGGGAGAATTAGGTCATCTCTATGAATGTCGTCAGAGATTTAGCCAAGCGCTGGATCTGACACAGAAAGCTCGATGGGCTGCTGAAGACCTTAAAGCAGCAGATAGTCTGTATCTCTGGGAATGGCAAACAGGGCGCATCCTCGATAAGATCGGTCAAGATCAGGCTGCAATCGCAGCCTATGAGCAAGCCATCGCTACCCTTGGTGGTATTCGTGCAGATATTGTGGTAGCCGATCGCGATCTGCAATTTGACTTTCGCGATACCGTAGAACCCCTTTACCGGGAGCTAGCGCAACTCCGCTTGGATATTGACCAGTTTTCTCTACCCTCGGCTCCATTTCAAGAACCCCAACAATCTACTCCTAAAGATAATATTGCCAAGGCTCTCAACACCGTCGATGCCCTCAAGCTAGCAGAGCTACAAAATTATTTTGGGGATGAATGTGCCATAACAGCCCTACCAGAGGTGACCGTCGAACAAATTAGCCAGGATCGAGCGACTGCGGTTATCAGCACACTGATGCTAGGCGATCGCACGGCGGTTATTTTAACGCCCCCGAATCAGAAGAGACAGATTCATTGGATCGAGGTCTCTGATAATGACCTGCGCCAGATAGCAAACCGCTATCGCATAGGTTTGGAGAGCTACTTCGATCCCTATAACCCCCAACCTGCTCAGGAACTTTATAATTGGCTCATTCGCCCTTTTGAACCTGTTCTACAGGCTCAGGGTGTTCAAACGCTAGTCTTTGTCCAAGACGGGGTCTTTCGCAGTATCCCCACAGCAGCATTACATGATGGCCAGCAGTTTTTGATTCAGAAGTACGCTGTAGCGACGACGCCTTTCTTCAACCTCACCATTCCCCCAACCTCAATTCGCAAAGATTTTAAAACCTTAGCGCTAGGGCTAACCGAAGAATCTACCGTCAACCAGCAAGACTATCCAGCCTTAGATTATGTGAGTGATGAAATTTCCAGCATCCGCACGCTATTGCCAAGCACACGATCATTGCTCAATCAACAATTTACCCGCGAACGGCTACAGCAGGAATTAAGCAGAAATGCATACTCAATTGTCCATATTGCGACTCATGCTGAATTTGGGCCAGAGCCTCAAGATACATTTTTAATTACAGGGAATAATCAAGTTCTTTCTATCAGCGAACTTGATATCTTATTACGTAGTGCTACTAGTACTAGAGAACCCCTTGACTTGTTAATGCTAACCGCATGCAAAACAGCCGTGGGTGATGATCGTGCTGCGCTAGGATTAGCAGGAGTTGCTCTTCAAGCGGGTGCTAAGAGCGCTGTTGCCTCCCTTTGGTCCATTGATGATCAAGCTACCTCACAGTTAGTAGAACAGTTTTATCAGGAACTTTTGAAACTAGGTGTAACTAAGGCAGAAGCATTACAAAAAGCTCAACTAGCCCTTTTAGAAGCAGAGGACAAACAATCCTCACACCCAGCATTTTGGGCACCATTTATCCTCATCGGCAACTGGATTTAATCTTGAGATAACGTTTCAGCCTCCAGGATTTCCTTTAACTGTTTAGCCTGTCTATTATCAGGATATGTCTCGTTAACTGTTTCAAGGGTGATTAAATCCTGAATGAGGCTAGTTTTTGCAGCAGATAAGGTGATGTTCTCTGTTTTGCTAATTTCAGCTAGGGCGTCATACCAAAATCCTGACTCAGCATAGAGTCTGGATCGATGTTCGGGTTGGGTAATAGAAGCCAGAGAGTTAGAGAGTATTGTTGGTACGCTCACCATATCTACCTCTGCACCAGCAACGACCGCCGTGGAAGGCCGATTAGGATTGCACAATAAAATAACTTGCCAAGAATACCGCCTCCCTTTGGCTAAACCAGCTTGATTAGGAGGAAGTGTATGTTGCATTAGCCCAGGTATGCTTTGAAGTTGTGTTGTATACAGAAGTTGCTTACCTGTAGCACTCTTCTCATACAGTTGAAATCGCAAGGGATAGGAATCAGATTCTGGAATATACCATAGAAAAGTTGGATGGGAAGCGGTAGTTTGTCCCACATGCTGATGAGGTGCAAGTGCTGTAAGGGATGTTTTACGGTCACGACTACATCCCCCACGAGTTCCAGTTGAGGTAATGGGGCCAGATGGAGCTGAGGGTTGTTTAGGTGGCTTATATTTAGCTATCGCTGGCAGGGGTATTACAGTTAACCCCAATAGCAATGCAATACTCCAATAGAATAGAAGTCTTGAATGCATACCCAATTCAACCCGTGTTGTCTTCACCATGCTAGCTCATGGAATGTCAAGAAAAATTATTTGTTTCTAATGATACTGTCAAGTCAACCTATTACTGGTGAAAGTCACCCAGAGCAGAACCAACTTCCTGAGAATCCTGACTGCTTGGGCGACTTATTTATGTCATTAGTTTAAGACTGCATCAGCATAGACAATTTCATGATCGTGAGTTTTAATTCTCAAACAAACCTACCCCGTAATAACAATTAGATGCAGCACAATTAGGCATAATAACTTCCAAAGTAAATTCCCCTGTTGAACGAGGGATAACTTCAAGCAATGGAGTGTCATCACGTTCTTCATCAACAACGACGGTATTACCATTAGCATCATAAAGTTTGAGATCGATATCTCCACAGTCTTCATCGCAAACCGCAGCCAATGCATAGCTATATCCAGATCGGAGTTGCAACGTGTGACGTTCTGAATTGTTGTCAGGCATGTTTCCTATATGTGGATCATGGACAATACGATAATTAATTTGGCCAAGGCGCATAGCTGTGGATTCTAGCTGTTGTCTTATTTGTCTCACAAAACGTGCGTTAGAATTCTGTGGGCTAGGTGTACTTGTAGATGGAGAAGGACTAGGACTCGACTGTGGTGCATTCTCTGAATCAGTGTTGGTTCCCACTGATGGGGAGAGTTCTCGTTGATCTTCAACGGTTGGACTATTAACAAGTGGTGCATTTGATGCTGTAAGGGGTTGAGAGCCTCGGGTAAGTGCAAGAGTTGAAGTCACAGCTAGGGCAGTAATTCCAGCGCCAATTAGTAACCTTGCCCCCATTCCTTGCCTTGAACCTTGAGAATAATTGTTTGTTTGAATTTGTTGAGTTGGTGGAACAGGCTGGCTTGGCAAAGTTGTGGGAGGAATATCAACATTTGCACTAGAATTGTCTGTTAAGGCTATTTGCATTGCCTTCGCAGTAGTATAGCGAGCTTGAGCCAAGGGTTGAATTGCCTTATTCAATACTGTAGCTAAGTCTGGATTTATACCTAATGTAAGTTGCTCCCAGTATAGGTGACCTGTGTGTGGATCTGATTCTATTTCATGAGGCATTTTACCCGTTAATAAATAAATTGCTGTCAGGCTGAGACTGTAAAGATCACTTGAGAATTGTGGTCGTCCTGAAGCTTGTTCAAGGGGCATATATCCTGGTGTTCCAATTACGATTGAACTTGTAGTAAACCCTTGAGAATTGACAACTGTACCAACAACCTCTTTAACAGCACCAAAGTCAATTAAAATAGGTTTATTATCTTGTTTGCGTAAAATAATATTATCAGGTTTAATATCTCGATGAATTTTCCCTTTGCTGTGAATATAAGTCAAAATTGGCAAAACGTTGATTAAAAAATCTTTGACATCAGTGTCGGAAAGAGGACCTTCTTTCGTCACTTTCTGAGTCAGGGTTTGACCTTCGATCCATTCTTGGACCAAGTAAAAATAGCCATTTTCTTCAAAGTAAGCATATAGCTTTGGAATCTGAGAGTTTGTTTTTCCTAAATCTTCTAGTACAGTTGCTTCATGCTTAAATCTTTGTTGGATTAGTTGGTAAATTTCTGGACTATCAGTTACTGGTTTCAGTTGTTTTAATGCACAGGTTTGATGTGATGGCATACAGATATCTTCTGCAAGAAAAGTGGTACCAAAGCCACCTTCCATTCCGACAGCTTCAATGATGTGGTAGCGATTATTGAGTAGATTAATCATGATATTTTCCCATCCTATTCTTAAGTATTCTCGCTAGATCTGCAAACTAATGGCTACCGGGTTAATCTTGAAAATTGGTGATTCCAAGAAGGTAGGGATAGTAGTTGCAATCACATTTTCTGTAAAAGTTTCACCTTGAGGTAAGGATCTCAGGCTATCTGCTTGATTGCAGGGGAAGAGGTTTGTTTTTCTTCAACTACGGGCGGTTCAGGAGCTGTAGTTGTTGTCATTACAGTCGCAATATTATTGGAGTTAGGAGCAAATGCATTTGCCTTTGAAGTGCGACTCATTCCAAAAGCAGAAGTAACTACTAGTCCAACAATTACAGTTGTAGTAAGTAAATGTTTCATAATTGAGTCTCCTTCATTGAAGTGTGTGAATTAGAGCAGATTGGGCAAAGTAATTTCAGCAAGGTGTGTTTGATAACTTGCTGACTGTCTCATTGATTTCACAATAGGAGAGCTAAATCGCTAATACATCATCTATCCGTGCAAATTTAGTTGCATAGTTCAAGTAAGTCTGCTTGCCTAAAACTGCAATCTCTTACGACTCGTATTAGAAAAGGCTAACTTGAAAAGTTTATCGCTGCCAAAACCAGGGCTTTTGAATTGGCCAGATTATTTCACAGATTGTTCCATTAGCAGCAGAAGAATATCTCTGAAACGATCCTTGCAAATGTTGGGCTAGCGTTAATGCCTGTTGCGTGCCTCTACCCTTTTGGTGGGTAGAGTTTGGATCTGATGGAATTGTTGAATGACTAATACCATTGTCTTCAACTCGAATAAAATTTAGATTTTTGCTTTGTCCACAAACTATAGTCAGGCGAGTTACCCCCTCCGCATGTTTGCCGACATTACATAGAGTCTCTTCTAAAAATCGACAAAGATCACGTTTGTTTTCAAAATTCAAACGGCGGCTATCTAACGGTTCAAAGGTAACAACCTTTACTTTTAAGGTCTGAAAACAAGGGAAATTTCGTTGAACGGTGTAGGCATAAACCTCATAGAGAATTTCATGTAAGGGAGACTTTAGATCAAGCCTTAAGTCTCGGCCCAGTGTAAATTGGCGATCTTGATCTTGTAGTTCTTGGCGGACATCCTCATAGACTACCCGTAATTCTTGATTAAGAGTCTGGAGATTTTGGTTGAGTTGCAGCATCGATCCATCTTGATCTTGGGTTTGTCGGAGGAGAGCTGACAAAGTTTGTAACGGACCGTTATGCAGAGCATCAAATGTCTTCTCAATCACCATTTGGCGATCTTGAATCCGTGCTTTTAGCCCTTGATCATATAAATGGAAGGCATATAAAGCAATACTATTTAATCCAAAAGCGATGAGGGCTGGAACTAGGGGTATCCATAGACCCAAAAGTAGACATCCATAGCTAAAGCCAATAAGGGCAATTCCCAAGATAATGATGACGCTAAAGTGCTTAGTAGGGGACGGCGACAAGCGTCCTAGCACCAGGCCCACGCTACCCCATAGAATGATCCAGATGTATTCCCAGACATCGGGCCAAGTCGTTAATAAGGGGCGATTGTCCAGGACTGTACTGATGATTTGGCTGATGGCATGAGCTTGGACTTCTACGCCATATACTAATCCAGGGGTCATCCCTGAAATCGCAGCGGTGTTGATCAAATCTTTTTGACTCAGGGCCGTGACTCCAATCAACACAATGCGATCTCGCAACCATTCTGGGTTTACGGATCTGGTTTGAATATCTCTCAACGAGACTTGGCGAAAGGGCCGAGGACCACTACGAAAGTTAAGTAAGATTTGATTGCCTGCTGCATCAGCACGAATATATCCTCCTGTGTGAGGCTGGAAACGGTGTAATTCTTTGGCTCTAAACCGCATGGCTTCTGGATCAAGGATGCCATTCGTGAGAAAAATCCCTTGGTCCTGAAGGTAGGTTTCTGCAATCCGCATCGTAAACGAAAAGCGGAATTTCCCCTGTAAATTGCTAGCTCCTAGCAAACTCCGCCTAAGAAAGCCATCTGCATCCAATACTGCATCTACAAATCCCACTTGTTCATCGGGCAAATTCGGTGGAGCTGACACGGTAAAGCCGCTGCGACCCGGTAGAATCCTTTCTATTGCAATGATATTAGAATTATTTTTGAAGACTTTAGACAGTTCTGTATGTCCAGGCTCAACGGGTAGATCTCTAAAAATATCGACCCCAATCACCTGAGGTCGGTAGGCTTGCAATTGCTCTAAAAGATCTGCTAAATCCCGATCAGAAATGGGATAGGACTGTAGAGCTTGAATATCACCTTCATTTATCCCAACAATAACGATTCGCTCATCAACAGGCTCAGGAAGGCGTAGCTTTAGTCCATAGTCGAGTGCAGCCCATTCCAGATTCTGAAGTAATCCCAATAGTCGAACTAGAATCACTCCTCCAATCAACGCCATGCCTGGAAGAAGACTCACCCCCCAGTGTTTTGGTCCCAGCCTTTGGCTAATAAAAGGTTTAGTCAATTAATCCTTCTTCCCTGGCGCGGATCTCTGTTTGAATCCGCATATTAATGCCTTCTTCGGGGTACACCCCCAGCGCATCTTGAACCTTAGTCCAATAATTCCGTACAGTACGCTCTGAGATATTCATCGATTCTGCGATCGCCCGATCTTGTAGCCCTTCCAAAAATGCAAAATTAAGAACCTCAAGCCACTCTGGTTTCACTTCTAAGCCAGTCCGCATTTCTTTGGGTGTAAACATCAACCCCTGCAGCGCCCAATCAACTTTTGTCAGCATCTCTTGCATTGATAAGCTTTTATCGGCAATGGTGAAGCCACCTTCATGTGTGTTTATGGCTGGTTTGAGGCGAATAAGTGATTTGACATGCGCACTTTGGACGACAATATTGAGTGCAGCATGCTCTTGCATCATAGTTCTGAGTAATTGGATGCCAGTAGAGATTTGGGCTTGATCTCTTAATTTTTCAGGAATAGAAAGATCTAACACCACTAAATCTAGTTTCTGCTGATGGACTTGAGCCTGAGCATCTTCAGCAGTTTGGGCAGTGAAAATTTCAGCGTTAGGGTATTGTTGCTGGAGAATATTGACCGTACCGCTTAGGACTGATGCGTGGTCATCAACGACCAAGATCGTTATCTCTGCTGAGGTCGGCACACTTTGATTCATCAATAACTCCATTCATATCTACAATGACCTGACACCTTAATCGGAAGATGTCTCTGTAAATTACCAAGATAGTGAATAAATGACTTGTGATTTGCAAACTTGCTGATTTATCTTACCTTTAGTTAGGAAATTGAAAGCCAGACGTAAATGACGAATTTCTTCAGAGTCAGATACCACTTTCCTAGTAGCAAGATTACGGTAATTGATTTTGACTTTTATCATTTGTCTATTTTCTAATTTCAGCTCAATTAGGGAACTATCAGGATCCTTTGATGCAGCCATCATAAGCAACTCAGCCAAAAACTTTAAAAACAACTGATCTTGCTGGGGTGGTTGATAATCCCAATTCACTGGTAGAACGAGAGATATTTGCAAGCCCTTTCCATCCCTACCTAGGCGTTGCATTGCTTGTTTTATGGCCAATGGCCACCGATGTTCTAAGTAAAAAGGGGCTAATTGATCGGCTACCTGCTCCAATTGCCTGTAAATCTGTTCTAGTTCTTGTAATTCTTGTTTAATAAACCTTGTCGATGACTCTTCTGCTTGCTGGGCCTGCAGAAATTCTAATTGCCGACGTAATGAGAAAGTTTCCTGTAGCAAACCTTCGCGAATCAACTCTCCCAGCTCAAAAGTTTGTTTTGTCTGTTGATGAAACCACCATTGAATCGCTCGTTGCGTCGGCTTATGGTAAAACGAAAAAACTCTCAAAATGGCGATAAATTGGTCGCGGCATGGTTCCATGAACTTAGTTTCTGCCCTTCAGCTTTCACAGCTAAATTTAGGGGTCTGTAGGTAGATAAGTGTATACAGTTACTTCCTGCGGTCGTATAAGTTTACCTTCAAACAGATAACCCGGTCGAACGGTCGAACAAATCGTATCTTCTTGCTCTGGATCATAAGTAACTTGTGTGTTTACAACTTGCTGTTGTTCATAATTGAACTTCCCTGTTATCTCTAATGGTGTTATGTTTTCTAGTTCTAAAGTTTGTCCGAGTCTCTTGTAAATTTCTGGAAGAATCTCTGTTATAGGTGTTGTTGAATTGGACTGAGCTAGCAAAATCCAATCTCTGAGCTTGATCAGATCCATAGCGGTGTCAGAGGGTTCTGGCTTAGGGGTAACGGCTATGCTTGAAGGTTTTTTTTGAGCGATCGCCGATTTAGGTTCGTGGACTAGCTCGATACTCTCTTGTGCAGGCGAGACAAAATCACCTGTAGTGCAAGGTATAAAAGAATCTTCGTCATCCCAATCTGTATCAGAATCCTGACTTACCTCAAGCAATCGTTCCATGAGTAAGCAAGTGGACTTGAGTACCACGACTACATCTGTATCAACTGGTTTTCGGGTTGTGGAGGGTAAGTGGTTGAGTTGACGCGCGAGGGATTCTGCTCGAAGAGCCAGTGTTGTTGTATTCAGTCTAAAGTCCCGATAGGTAGACCTAGGTTTGAATAGTCGGAGCAGCGAATTAAGCATGGGATCTCCTTAGATAAAAAATAGATGGAATAGTGAGATTTTACTCACGACCAAAAATTGAGATGTTTTTGAGCCTCTTGTAAGTGATAGACAATGCGTTCATAGGAATGAGCTAAGACGGTAGAGGCTTCAATGGTTGGCCGAGATGCTCCCATTTGATCAGCGGCCCGCAACCGCCACTTCTGCATGCGTTCTTTTGCGGCAGAGAGCATTTGATCGATGGAAGCCTGCTCCTTCATACCGAGGCGCTGGAAGCAAGATTGCCCGTATTCACCAGTCACCTCCAGTAGTTGATGAATCTCTGCGTCACTAAATTCCAGCTTGCGATCGTAGTAGCTCCGCAGAATATCTAGTTCGCGGAAGTCATGGGAATTAGCTTCAAGGGCTTCGACTTTTCCGGCGATCGCTTCCACCACCTGCAAATCATCGTCAGATTGCTTCTGTTTTTGCTGAAAACAGAGTGCATGTAGTCTATCTATGGCGGTGCGAAGTTTAATGAGATAGGCACGATGGCCGAAATGGGACGTAATTAATTCACACAGGTCTGGGACACCACTGGCCTGCATCAGTTCTTGGGTCAGTGATTCAAGATTGCAAGTTCCTGAGCGTATTAACTGACAGGCTTGCCAAATGCCGTAACGCTCCAGGCGATGGAGTACTTTCTGGCGTTCAGCAATGGTCGGCACTCCTGGCTGATCAGGGTACTCTCGATTCTCAAACCGATTTCTTACTCGAAGCAAACTCTGCAAACGGTCTTCGGGAAGTGCTGCCAACTTTTGCAAAATTTCTAACTCATCA
Source organism: Acaryochloris sp. IP29b_bin.176 (assembly GCA_028285315.1). GTDB lineage: Bacteria > Cyanobacteriota > Cyanobacteriia > Thermosynechococcales > Thermosynechococcaceae > Acaryochloris. Next base: position 14,473 of record JANQPU010000352.1, on the reverse strand, counting down.
GTTTGTAGGGTCTGCGCTCCTAGTGCGAGATAGCCACTCACGGGCTTAATGGCATAGAACAGGTTATGAACCTGAGGGATATCGGAAAGGCGGGCAGCAATTCGGTTACCGCTTTCAATGGGCGGAAACTCAGGCCAGTAAGCATCTATCCGGGTTAAGACCCCAATAGAGTTAATGGGAGTCGCACGTCCTACAGATGGTCCCTGAAATTCCTCCATCACAGCCTGATCACCAGCACTGAGGTTATGGCTGAACAGATATAAAACTGCATCGGCATTAGCAGCTTCGGCTTGGGTCGCGGCGGTCAGGTCTTGGCCATGCAGTTTGAGAAAGTCACGGGTGTTTTGCGAGTCATCCTCATAAAATGACTCTAAGCCAGGGGTGTCAATAAGGTGAAACGTTTTCAGAATCGAGCTGGGATAAAAAACTTCGATGTATTTGATACTCAGTAAGTAGTCCAGATGCTCATCAGCACGTAACGTGAGGGTGGTTAACTCTTCAAAGGACTTATCTTCAGATTTACCGTTTTTGTAATGCACCTTGAGCGTGGGTTGGGAGCCGTACTTGAGCCAGTTGATATTGAAGGTGGCTTCAACAGTCCCCGTGGCAACGATCGCTTCCCCTAACAAAGCGTTGAGCATGGTGGACTTACCAGCCTTGATTTTGCCAACGATGGCAACCCGCATGGGTTCCGAGAGCCGCTGTTGGCAATTCAACAGCTCTTGATGCAAGTCCTGCAGGGATGCGCGATCTCGGGTCTGCTCCAGAATAAAGTTAAACAGAGCCTGAGCGCGATCGCGTAGGGGCAAATCAGCCATCTGCCCAATCTCCGTAGTCCGCACTAGCAGCAACAGGTTGAGGTGTCGTTGGCGAGTCTGATGAAGCGGCATCTGCGGAGGACGCGGCTGGATCAGAGGGGGAGATAGTATCAGACTCAGCTTCCTCCAATGCTTGCATGGCTAATTTCTCTGCTGCCTTTTGGAAATCTGTGAGCTGCTGCAAGGGGCCTTTTAACTCGGCCATCTTGCGAATCATTTGTTCCTGTGAAAGCTTGAGGGTTTTCTGGAAAGAACGTAGACTGCGATCGCAAAGCTCTCTCTCGCGTTTAATTTGCTGCTGCAAATCATTCCGCATCGTTCGGCTTAACTTAGTAACCATATCCTCCAAAGCAGCTTTACACAGTAACTGGTTGTCGATTATATAGGGATTAATGATTTTTGAAATTTCTCGTTTGGCTAATATCTGATTCCGTTCCTGAATCTGACTCAGTGCATCCTTCGCTCCATCACTAAAGCCTTTCACACCTCCTAAGACTGAACCTAAGGCCATGCCAATCTGTGCCCCAGGTACAGCACCTGCTCCACCAAACAATAGTCCTGCTATTCCTCCAAGCGTGCCTCCCAGAAGAGTGCCAACCGTTGTACCAGCAGTAGCTTTAAATCCCCCTTTGTAGACCATATCTACAGCTTTAGTCCACCAATCGGCTTGCGGAGCTTTGACTTGAGATAAGCCTTCCAGTTCTCTAACTTCAGAAGAGTCTTCTCCAAGATTTCTCCAATCTAAAGAATCAATTGCCAATGGATTCATATTCAATCCAGTAGAATTGACGATCTCAACATGTAGGTTGCCAGCCTTCTGACTCAGCTTCTCACTGAGAGTAGACATCATTGAGTCGAAGTCAGTTTCCAAAAGTCTTGCTATTTGAGGAGGGTCTTCTAGAAACCGACTATCCTCCATATAATCTTGTGACCGGCGTTTGATTTGTTCAATCTCTCTGCTCAACTCCCTAAATAGTTCTTTTTGAGTATCTTGAATGCCTTCATTCAACTGATATTGCCAAGCAGAACTGTTACCCTGAAGCTGTTTTAACCTTTCAGACGTGTCTTGTAACTTGGACTCCAGTTTGGTTTGGTCTTCTCGATCATGCTGTTGACAAGCCTCCCATTCTGCTTGTAAAGGTGTCCTAATATCAGCGACCACTCTGCCCAATTCAGTCAGTGCTCTCAGAAGTAGTATTTTGCCTCGCTGCTGACTCAAAAGCTGCCATAGCTCTTGCTCAAGGGAAGATAAGTTACTATCCTCTAAATCTTCAGGATCTTGAGTGTCTAGATAGGCTAGGCTAGCACTACTTGAAACCGGAATAATTGGAAACTTATCACCTGTTTCTGGCAAGACTTGAGCTAGCTTTTCTCGATTGCTATCAATAATTGACTTATAGTTGCTAACAGCATCAATTTTGGTGACAACAAAGATGAAATTCTGACAATGTTGGCTAATGCGCTTAATGAAATTAAGCTCTTCTGTTGATAGGGGAGCATGAGCATCACTAACAAACAGAATGGAATCAGCGTTAGGAATGTAAGCATAGGTAATATCCGTGTGTTGGACGTTTAGTCCACCAACTCCGGGGGTGTCCACAAGGATCAATCCCTCCTTTAACTGAGCGTTAGGGGACTCCATGACTAGCATGCGAGCCTGCTTACTATTTCTTTGATTACCCTGTTCTGTTACATAATCTGGAATATCAGATCGGCGAATCTCCTTGCGTTTCTCTTTCCCTGGCTCACCTAGGACAACCGTGACTTTTTCAGCGTCACCATAGGTAATCGTAGACACGAGATTGGTAGCGATGTCTACATCGACAGGAAATAGACCAGGTTCACGTAGGAATGCATTAATCAGACTGGATTTGCCTTGTTTAAATTCACCTGCCACGACCACGAACAACTTGCCCTCTAGTAAATGCTGATGGCTGTCATTGAGACGTTTGACGGCATTCTTATGGCTGCTAGCCTTTGCAAAGTTGATCGCAGATTTTAGGAGCGAGAGGGTTTCTTGCTTGGTTGCTTGAAAATTTGCCATTATTAGACCTCTAAAACTGTGGTTAAGATGATTGGGGTAGAAAAGTCTGGAAAAACTTAGGAGAGAGGGCACGGTAGTAGGGTTCGAGACCAGGTTCCATCAGGAGGCGCAGGGACTCTGAAAATCGTGTTTTCCACTCGGGTGTGAAAGCTTCGCGCTTCACCAACGAATTGAGAAGATGGTCATACATGGCCAGTAGCTCTTGGCACTTGCTGACATACTCAGTTTTAGGGAGCTGGGCAATCTCTGGATGGGGAAAAGTTCCCGCTTGGTTGTCCCAGTATCCTTCTGGCCAAGGATGCTGGAATCGAAGATTGAGGTATTGCACAGGCAAGCCATTCGACCAATCCACGGTGACGAGGGCAAAGGGTGGGAACAGGGCCATACCGCTTTTATCCTTTGTTTGGTTGGCACCGATAAAGGGAAGATGGACATAGACCTTGCTCCCTCGGCGTAAAGGCATGGGCCAACCTGACAGAGCTTCCATCGGTATGAGCTGTTGCGCCAGGGGCATGGCGCGCACCAATTTGATCAGTTTTGCAGTTTCACTTTCCATTGCATTTTTCTTCTACAAAATTATTCATATCTGGAGGGGGTATAGTACTGACCGCTGCTAGGCCAGTAATGTTGACCATATCGATCAACCGCACCAAAACGGACTTCACTCATTCCAGCGAATTCTGGCTGGTCGGTGGCATCAGGCGTGAGTCCAGTGGTGCTGACCATAAATTGCTGGCTGTCGGCCCAGGCATTCTCGAACTCGCCTGCGGGCACCCTGAAACCTTGACCGTCAACAGTACCTGGATCGTTGAGGATAACCATTGGATTATCTGGATCCGTGGTGTCAATGCCGATCACCTGCACCGCATGGTTCGCGTCCTGGCCAGGAATATGCCCATAGCCAGCGACGTAATCCCCCAGCACATCGTCTTCTAGTTCGTTCTCGCCCGGTGTCCAGATTTCATCAGCATCAACACCGACAATGACCTTTTGCCCCTGTTCAAGTTTGTTGGCAATATCCTGCAGAGAACTGCCAAATTCCTGGGTCACGGGGACACCATAGGCTTCTAGCAAATTGCCAGTTGCATGCAACGGAGTACCACCACCAGGGGTGTACCAACCATTCGCGGTGGCGACTTCGGTTAATTCCTGCTCGGTCACATCCCGTCCGAGCACTTCATCCAATACAAATTCCTGGGATGCGATCGCGCAGCTATCGTCACGCATCTGCTGATGCCAGTTCTCCATATCCTCATCAGGTGTACCAAACATCCCGTCGCTTGGATCTGGGTCAGACAAGTTTTCGATTTCTGTCTCCAAGTCCTCCTCGGGATCATCCGGCACCTCATAAATTGAGCCTGGATCTTCGTTTACCAATTCAATGTCGTCATCATCCTGGAAGGGATCCATTTCTGGTTCAAGGTCATCCCCAGTTGGGGACTGATCGATATCCTGGGACAGGTCGAGTTCAAAAGGGGTGGCCACAATCCCCATGTCAGCAATGCCGTCACCATCGGTGTCAACCAAGTTGGCGCTAAAGGTGTTGTCAAGTACGCCATCACCATCCATATCTGATTGCACTAGAGTGGTATCCGCAAGGCCATCACCATCGGTATCAATATCTTGGGCGTAGCTTTCTTCTACCCCATCTCCATCAAGATCTAGCCAGTCCATGCTGAACATTCTGTTTACTCCTTGAACGGAACCTTAATAGGTCTATATGGCGCACTCCCCCCGTTTATGCAGGCGGTGGGACCAATTCAGCATGCCAACTGACATGGCGAGTTTGAAAGCCCCTGAATTAGAGGCTTTGGCGTATCTGAATAGTATTGATCTTAGGATGCTATTTTTAGTAGCTGCAGTTTTGTGAAACCAGTTTTACTCAATCTGGTAGCTGGTTTTGCAGGGATAGACGATGTACTGGATAGTTCGCTTCCTTATTATTCATACGAAAGGTGCAATCAGTAGTCAATCAAATACAACTGCTGATATCCCTTCACGAAAAATGTCACATACGATTAATTGAATCAAAGGGACTCTATTTGATACTCATCGGGGGGAGCGAGATAGAAGAACAAGACTGTATCGGCGTCCTATTGGGATACAACTACTATGATGAAGAGTCGCCAAACGCTGCTTGAAACATTTTCTAGCTTTATGCAATTCGAGGACGGTAATTATATAGGTTGGGTCATGGCTCCAGAGCTTAAGCGAAGCATGGAAGCCCAACTTTCTCAAGTTGATAGAACGACTATATCAAGCCATTTTTGGGCATTGTTCTGGCACGGGGAATGGCAACACAAATCCGACCCTCTGGCTGTTGAACATCTGACCGCTTACTTGCAAGAAACCTGCTATGGAGCAGCCCTACGGTTTAGATCGCAATTTTCTCAAGGACAGTTTGGTTTAGCTGACTGCTTTCAGTTGGCGATCGCCAAAACCCCTCAGGTATTGGCAGGATTTGATCCTAGCCGGGGGTATCACCTGAGTACCTACGCAGCGACCGCCTACAGCACCATCATTAAGGAACAGCTCCGCCAGAGCAAGGAGATTGATTTTTGTAGCGACTGGGCTTTGCTACGTAAAATTAGCCGCAAGCAGCTCACTGAGGCGATTGAACAGGCTGGATTTGTGTCTCCCAAGACCAATATGTATCTGCTGGCTTGGCGCTGTTTTAACGCTTTATACATTCCACCGCACCCCACGGCGAATCGCGCCTTGAAGGAACCCGATCGAGAGACCTGGACCGCCATCGTTAATCTCTACAACACAGAACGCAACCAACAACCCTATGGGCCGGGGGCAGTCGCTACAGTCTCAGAGATGCAAGATTGGCTCAACTGCTGCGCTAGCTGGGCGCGATCCTACTTGAATCCAGCTCAGATCTCGATTCATATGCCGCTGGGGGAACCTGAATCGCAGGAGCTAGGTGAGGTTTTACCACAGTTACAATCGACCTCAGAGCTGGATAACCTGCTCAAGCAGGAAGCAGAAGGGCAGCGAACGGTTCAGCAGCAGGCAGTTTATGCTGTGTTGGCAGAGGAGATCGCAACTTTAGATCCCACCCGACAACAGCTCCTCAAGCTCTACTACGGTGAAGGACGTACCCAACAGCAGATTGCAGCTCAAGGGCAGCTTAAGCAGTTCCAGATTTCTCGCTATCTCAGCCGGGCCAGGAAGAAATTTATTCAAGCATTAATCCAGTGGAGTCAAGAGCACCTGCATATTTCTATCACGCCCGACATAGTAAACACTATCAGTGATGATCTTGAAGTATGGCTCCGTACCTTCTATCAGTCGGCTGAGTCACCAATTCCAACCGTCAATAACCATGAAAGCTGATTTAACGATGTCATTTCTCACAGACCCTAAACACCTTTGGTTGGAAGTTGAGAGCACGACCCGAGAGCAAGCATGGTCTCAAAGTCGAGCCTGTGCGACGCCTTGGGCAAGGTGGAATGCCTATCTAAATCTTGTATGTCTTGATGTTTTTTTGCCCTGGCTGAATGAGGAACACAACTTGAAGGGAAAAGTTTGGCCCCATCCTGGTACGGTACTCAGCTTCAGTGAACTGGTGCAGGGCGTCTGCATTAGCGTTGGTGATCTTCGTCTGGTGCTGGTTCCGTCAGACACGCTGGACTGGGGCAGGATGTATATTGCTCAAGAGTGGATAGACATCCCCAACTGGATTGCCAATTACTACCTAGCGACCAACCTCAACTGTGATGCGGGCTGGCTACAGGTGATTGGGTTTGCAGCCCATCAAACGGTCAAAGATTGCGGTATCTACGAGTCTGAGGATCGACAATATGAGGTGAACATCTCAGCCCTCACCCAGGATCTTAATGCACTATGGTTAACCCGCCAGTTCTGCGATCTCCCGCAGAAAACTCAGGTGGGAACGGCTCCCATGCCCCTGACTCAGGCTCAAAACCTGATGACGCGCCTGGGAAACCCAGCAGTGATTTGGCCAAGGCTCAGCGTTCCCTTCGAGCAGTGGCGACAGTTGGTTCAGCATGGTGGGTGGCGGCAACAGTTAAGCGATCGGCGGCAAGGTGTTTCCTCTTTGGGATCCGTCAGTCAGTGGCTACGTACTCAGCTTCCAGAAGCTATTCAAGATATGGGCTGGCAGCTAATTACATTGCCGTTGATGCCTGAAGGAGCGCGGGGCAATGATCCCCAACCTTCTAGTCAGATACTTTTACGGCAGCTCATTGTTGCGGGGCTGGCCTATGAGCTACGAATTTTCCCTCTCCCCACAAAAACACATCATTGGCGAGTGGAGCTACACAGTCTTGGGCTAGGTCGATCTATTCCTGAAGGAATGAAGCTAATTTTACTAACAGAAGATCTGCAACCTTTTGAGAATAATGTGGCTACGGCATCTTTACCTACGGAGGTGTTGGGGCTTGAAGTGGTTATGGAACCGGGGGAGGGTTTGGTTTGGCAAACAAGTCCCCTAGCAGAGGACTACGATCAGGAGATTTTGTATTTTTAGTAGCACTGTCGATTCAGTCATCGTGTGAAATTTCTCAGGGAGAGGGTTGGGAATGCATTTAGGAATTGATTTTGGTACCTGTAACACCAGCGCAGCGCTGTTTTTAGATGGGACGCTCAAACCCATCAAAGAACCGCTAAAGCAGGGCTATTCTTTCCCCTCTAGCGTATTTGTTACCAAACAGGGACAGCTTGTTGTGGGGCAAGCTGCGGAGAATCAACGCAAGATGAACCCGGCCCACTATCGCCGCGAATTTAAGCGGGAGTTGGGTTCCTCCACCCCCCATAGCTTAGGGGAACATAAAATGCTACCGGAAGAGCTAGTCTATGAACTACTCCGCACCCTCAAGAAAGAAGCGGAGCTAATGGTCAATCAACCGCTCACTTCTACCGTAGTAACGATCCCTGCCAGCTACCAAAGCCACAAGCAAACTCTAATGACCCAGGCCGCAGAAGCAGCGGGCTTCACAAACGTTAGATTACTTATGGAGCCAGTTGCGGCAGCAATTTATTATGCCCATCTCGTTAGTGGCAGCCAATCCCTTAAGGACGGGGAGATTTTGCTCGTCTACGACCTAGGCGGAGGTACGTTCGATGCGGCCCTTATTCAAAAGCAGAGACAGGGATATGAGCTACTGGCCCAACCCATTGGCGACGATCAGCTTGGTGGAGTAGATTTTGATCGCCAGATTTATCAAGACTTAAGAGCCAAGTGTGGCGATACGCTACGTGCCCTCCTGGATCCACAGCGCCTAGATACTGAGGCTCTGAGAGCCAAGTTGATTGTGGGGGATTGGTGCCGCGAGTTTAAGCACCAGCTCAGCGTAGTGAATGAGTATGAAGACTTGCTGCCAGTGGGGATGTCCGAGAGCTACCACCTCACCCAGGACGGCTTTGCAAAAATGATTGCTCCTTTCTTGCATAAAACCTGTGAACTGTGTTGGCAACTGGTTAAGAATGCGGGTTTGGATTGGGACAGAGTAGATCGAATCCTAATGGTAGGGGGGAGCTGTCGTATTCCTGATGTTAGGACAGTGCTGGAAGATACATTTGAACGCCCGGTGGTGAACGTTGATGATCCCGAGTTAGCCGTCGCCCTAGGAGCTACCCTCTTTGAGGGATCAAAGCAGGAAACGCTGGACGAAAAACGTTCAATATCTGCGACTATAAAGCAGCAGCCCGCTATGAGCCAATCCAAACCAAAGCAAACCACTGCATCTAGTAGCTTCGAGAAGAAAACTGAAAAACTGATTAATGAAGATAGCGCGTCAGAGCAAGACATCTACTCAAAACAAAGCAGTCCCAAACATTTTCAACTAATCAAACAAAATACACAAAAACGAAAAACAAACCTGGATCTAGACCAGTATATATCTAACGTAATACAAAAATTAGCATTAGAAAATCTTCAACACAAAGAAAATATTTCCTATATGAATCAACCTTTTAACCTGGTTGCATATGGTAATGTGCCCATCTTAACCGCAAATACAAATTTTGTTTTTTTTATAACAAATATCAGCTCTGAAAGAGAGGGTGAAGATTTCATGAATTTTTACAAAAACTGTATTCGTTTTTTTGATGAAGAGGCTAGAAAATTCAACCGTGCAAATCTTCTCTGGAAAAATCTTCCTTTCTGCTGCCCGATTGCCGTATTTACAGAGATCAATGCTGATTTTACTCAAGGCTTTAATCGATTAAAAGTAGAATGGAGGGATCGATTTCTGCCCTCGGGCTATCTGGTTTTGCCAACAGTAATTGATTTGAAATCAATGAAGATAATTACCTCATCTGGAAATCCTTATTTGCAAATAACTTTAGTTGGCCCTGCCAGGAAACATATTCAGAGAATTTTTAAGCCTTAGAAAATAAATTTTTATAGTACTTGACTTGGAAAGAATCGCAAAATACAGAATCAATCAAAATTACCTAAAGATTACAACCTGGTCTCTCTTGCCCTTGATAAAGTCCTGAATAGTTCAGTAAAACGCGATTTTGTATTCTCTTTGTGATGTTAAAAGTTGATTTTTTGTTTAGGAATTTCCTATGGATATTGAAAACTACATTGACGACTTGAGTCTAGAAAATGGATGTGAATATGATGAGGCTCAGGAGTTCCAGTTGTTGGATAACTTAACTGGTGATGAATTAGATGTTGATGAAAATGACGTATTAACGCAAAGCTCTTCCACTGATGCCCTGCTCCATGAAACTCAGCATATTTTGGCTGAGACCCAGCAAGAGCTAAACGATATCAGGAACCAGCAGGGCTTGCCGTCACTCACAAGTGACTCTACCACTGACTTTTTCACACAGCTCCATGAGCAAAATGTCCAGCTCAATGCAGACATTGCTGAAATTGAAGCAGCCTACTCTTCTGGGGATGACGCCTGGATCGCTGATGTCGAAGCCAAGCTGGATCAAAAAGAGCAGCACATCGAACAACTGGAAATTCAGAACAACGCCTACATCAACCAACAGGAAATCACTCGTGAAATCCGTAACGAGCAAGATCAGATGCGCTGGAGCGATATGGCGATGGACAATCGCACCTCCCAATATGAGGAGGAAATAGCTGCTGATCGCTCCTCTGCTGATGCCGAAAACTATGCTGAAGCGGGAGACGCAGCCGCCGCCGCTGAAGCCGCTGAACAAGTTGTTTACCACACTGAGCAGGCGACAGGATATCAGGAGCAGGCCGAGCAATACGAAAGTTGGGTGAATGAAGCTTCAGGTACTAGCGATGATTCGTTTTTTTAAGACTACACGAGCGATTGAAAGTAGGTCATGAATATAAACCTCTATTTAGATAATGAGTTAGGGCGACAAACATGCATCTAGGGATTGATTTTGGCACCTGCTATTCCAGTGGCGTCCTCATGCTAGATGGGATTCCGCGACCAGTGAAAGAACCTCTAAAACATGGTTACTCTTTCCCTTCAAGTGCCTTTTTTACGAAACAAAGTAAGATTGTAGTTGGTCAAGCTGCTGAAAATCAGTATAAGCTTGCTCCAAATCACTTTTGTCGTGAATTTAAGCGAGATTTTGGTATCACTGTGCCTTATACACTGGGAGAGCAAAGATTTCTCCCTGAGCAATTGGTTTTGGAACTATTCCGTTCTATAAAAATCGAGGCTGAGCAGATGGCCAACGCATCCCTATCAACAGCCATCATAACTGTTCCAGCCACTTATCAATCTTACAAACGAGATTTGATGAGGAAAGTTGCAAGTCAAGCAGGTTTTGAAAATATAACTTTGCTAGAAGAACCTGTTGCTGCTGCCACCTACTATGCCAATAAGAAAGGGACGCAAATGCTAACTGAAGGCAAGATCCTTTTGGTTTATGACCTGGGTGGGGGTACATTTGACGCAGCGCTAATTCAAAAAAATAGTCAGGGATATGATTTACTGGCTCAACCCGTTGGAGACGAACAACTGGGCGGAGTGGACTTTGATCGTCAGATTTATCAAGATTTAAAGACCAACTGTAGCGAAGCATTAGCGGAATTTCTGAACCCGCAGCGCTCTGATACTGATTCACTTAGAGCCAAGCTAATAGTAAGAGACTGGTGCCGGGAGTTTAAGCACCAGCTCAGTGTAGTAAGCGTGTATGAGGATTTATTACCTATGGGGATAACTGAGAGCTACCAACTGAGTCAAAAGGATTTTGCAGTAATGATTGACCCTTTTTTACAAAGAACCTGCGAGTTGTGTAGCCAACTAGTTAAAAATGCTGGATTGGATTGGAAGAACATAGACAGTATTTTAATGGTAGGGGGAAGTTGTCGGATCCCTGCCGTCAAAAAAGTGCTCGAAGAGTCTTTTAAACGTCCGTTAGCTCATGTTGACGACCCAGAACTAGCAGTTGCCTACGGAGCCGCGCTCTTTAAAGTTTCTTGTCCGACAAGAGAATCAGAAAAATCACTAGAAAGCGATGCAACTAATACCAATAAGCAAATTCATATTCAGACATCTAATGAGATTATTTCCAATCAATCAGCTTATTTAAAAACATCTGATGAACCCAATCAAAATAAAGTAGTTGATAGCACAAAACATAAAGACATAGATAAAAATCAGGAAGAGATACTTACTACTTTAGCCGCTGCAGCGATTTTAGGAGGTATAGGTGTATTTGTTCTTGGATGGCCTATATGGTTGGTGATTATTTTTATCGCAATAAGGTTGGTAGTTATTTTTAATAAATAATTCCTATACTTGTTCTTACTTTAGTCAATATATGAGTTCTATAATATATTTCTTGGTCTTTTGAAATTAACACTCCAAACGGTTTTGTAATCTGAACTTAAAACTCTTTATTATCCTAAACACGCTAGTCCAAAACTATGCACTTTAGTGCAAGGCTTTAGCTGCTACACACCTCTAAAAATAGAGATTTATAGCACTAACAGCTAGAGGTTCTCAAATCACATCAGATCGATAAGTTGACTCAGTCCCTTCTTTAACCTCTGGACTTGCAGTCCAGAGTGGTTAAGTTTTCGCTAATGCTAAAACCATGAAATCCTCATTCTGCTATTTGATCTAAAGGTGTCTGGAGTATTGGATATTTAATCGGTTTCAATACGATAATGAATAGCCTTCTGTGCCATATAGGTGTCAGATACAGTCATAGTGTCACTTAACTTAGCTAAAATTATTTGCCCAATACCCAATTGAGATATTTGGAGATAATTTTAGGCATTTGTATGCGAAAGATAGGTATGAATTTATATTGAGTAAATTAGGATAGAAAAACAGCAATGCAAATCGGGATTGATTTTGGTACCTGCTATTCCAGCGCGGCCTTGATGTTAGATGGCACACTCCAAGCGGTGAAAGAGCCATTGAAACATGGCTACTCTTTTCCCTCCAGCGCCTTTTTTACCAAGCAGGGCAATATTGTGGTTGGGCAAGCTGCTGAGAATCAATATCGACTTGATCCAGGTCGATATCGTCGTGAGTTTAAGCGCGATTTGGGCCGCTCCGTCCCCTATGTACTGGGAGAGGAAGAATTTTTGCCCGAGCAATTGATTCTAGAGCTGATCCGCACCATCAAAACTGAAGCAGAGCAGATGACTCGCGATTCTTTGTCAAAAGCAGTTATTACTGTTCCGGCCACCTATCAAGCCTATAAGCGGGAGTTGATGAAGCAGGTGGCTACTCAAGCAGGCTTTGAAGCCGTCACCTTATTAGAAGAACCAGTGGCCGCTGCTACCTACTATGCCAACAAACAGGGAGGGCTTACTGAGGGCGATATCCTCTTGGTCTATGACTTGGGTGGCGGCACCTTTGACGCGGCCTTGATTCAGAAGCAGGGCGACAGTTTTCAGATTTTAGCACAACCCGTAGGTGATGAGCAGTGTGGTGGGATTGACTTTGATCGCCAAATCTACGCTGATCTGAAGTCCCGCTGCAGTGACGCGCTACGAGAACTTCTAGAACCGACCAACCAGGAGGTTGCTGCAATTCGAGCCAAGCTGATCATCGGAGATTGGTGCCAGAGCTTTAAGCACCAGCTCAGCGCAGTGCCCGAATATGAGGATTTGTTGCCCGTGGGGATGTCCGAAACCTATGCCCTGACTCGGCAACAGTTTGAAAGCATGATTGAGCCGTTTGTAACCAGAACTCTGGATCTCTGTACCCAACTAGTACAAAGCGCGAACTTGAGCTGGGAGGAGATCAGTCGAGTCTTGATGGTGGGAGGGAGTTGTCGGATTCCATATATCAAAGAATCGATAGAAAAAGCCTTTGGGTGTGCTGTTGAAAGAGTAACTGATCCTGAGCTTGCAGTATCTTACGGCGCTGCCGTCTATCATGAGACTTCTCAAGAAGATGTAGTCATGGGTTATCTAAAGGAAGGAATAGAGGAAGCCAAATTGAGTCATTTCTCTCCTGCAATTTTGAAATTCAATCGTGCATTGACACTAAATCCAGATTATTATCCAGCCAAATACAATCGTGGATTGGCTCTATTGAAAATGGGCAAGCTAGAGCAAGCTCTTGATGACTTCAATCAAGTTATAAGCTTATCTCCAAGCTATGCAGAAGCCTATGCGAATCGAGGCAATGTTCTCTTCAGGTTAGAAATGCTAGAAGAAGCATTGGAAAGTTATAATCAGGCTTTAGAGATAAATTCAAGCCTTTCATACGTATTGAAAAACAAAACAAAAGTTCAAGACAGGTTAAAAGAAAAACAACATAAAACTCAAGCACAGAACTATGCTGCCTTTAGCGAAGAAGAGTCATCTAAAAAGACACTCACTAGGCAAAATCTGACGCGCCTTATGAGGCAATTTAAGGATGACAGCGTTTACTTATCTCCTAGCATACCTAAAGATAAACTGGACAATGCTTTGAGCACATACAAAAGTGAACTATGGAGGATATATAAATATAGGAAAATAAGCGGAAAAGTTCTCTTATTACATGATAATACAATGTGGGGTGGTGCTCGTCGGGGGTTCTTACTTTTAAAAGATTGTGTATGCTTCAAAACCGGTATGCTTACTCCTCCAGTGTGTCTTCGGTATAGTGAAATTTATAGAGTAGAATGTTCAGATGACAAGCTTTGCATAAATGGAGCAGAGGTAGGTCTGATTATGGCAGATAATAGGGAGCTTCTTGCTCGAATGCTTGCGAGGGTTTTAAAAAATACAGCATGCTGTTGAGTGTGAATATTGAAGATATTTAGGTATAGGACAGTTAAAGAGGGAACAGCGATGAGATGTGGGTTTTCTTAAGTAGGAAATCTAAAATTTTTGATGTATCCGAACCCGATGTCGATAGGATTTTCATAAGTCAAAAGAGAATGTCTAGCAATGCCACCTGTCGGGGTTCAGATTACCCAGCCCTCCCAAAGCTCAGTCTCTGACCCGGTGCTCTGGGTGCTTGCCATCGGGGTCAATCAGACTCAAGTCCTGAGCCTGCCAGAACTTCACTTTGCAGCAGCAGATTGCCAAGACTTCGTCAGCGCTTTAACTACCGCCACCCAGCCATTGACCCGAACACATTGGGCGGCATGGTTTAAAAACAGGGGATTTTGGGTAACACTTCCACGGCAAAATAAACCATGATTTCTCGATGGCTTGAGGTCTATTTCTACCTAATCAGGT
>JANQPU010000347.1 GCA_028285315.1 Acaryochloris sp. IP29b_bin.176 | reverse complement strand
TTTGCATCGAAACCGAGCATATCCAAGGTCAGTCTTACTCTGAAGAAATGAGACTCGGGTTGAGTGGCAATGAGGACAATCCATTAAATACAGACAGAGTATGCCTCAGGGGTAGTACTCAGCCTAACAGGATGGCAGTGCTTCCTGAATTCTGGACAATCAGTCCTGAAAATTTCTAGCTGCTTTATACCTTCTTTATAAATTAGCTCTTAGTATCAGGATTTTCCTTCTTCAGCTTTTAAATAAATCTGCCTTTACACTATCATTACCTTTAAAAAAATTATCCAAAAAAACAGTTTTTTTAGAGTAATTTTGAATTAAATCAAGCTGCGAAGTATGCGAGTGGAATGATACCCCGTCCGCCTTCAATGAAGATATTCTTTAAAAGGTAAAATATTATGGCCATCATAAGAAATGTAAATAATTTTGAAATCAATAATCCAAAATTAAAAGAGTTAGCTAATTATTGCTTGAGCACTACTAAAATTTCGATTGAAAAAGCAATATTACATTCTCATGATCCACAAAATTTTCCTATTGCAGAACAAGATTCAACAGAAAAAATATTTTTAGATTATTTTATCTCATTGGGTGAAAGTCAGAGAAAAAGATCAGTGGAGAGAGTTCTTGAAAGAGTCAGTTCTAACCCTGATAAACGAAAAAAAGAGTTAGGAGTCTTAGCAAAAGTTGACTTAAAATCTCAAGAGCCTGTCTTTTCACTGGTTGATACTTTAATTGCCAATGAAAATCTAAGACTCACTGATAAAGACTTCGAAATAATTCAAGCCTTTAATACTCCACTTGGAACGACTGATCTTCTACAAGAAGCTAGTTATGAACCAGTCAAACCTAGTAAGTTGCAGTTTCGGTTACATGAAATATATTGTATTGATGAAACGAATCCAGAATGGACTAGTGACGATGAAATCAAACTCGGTGGAATAGCGACTGATGTGTATGGTAAGTCTAAAAAGATACGAATTGTAGAGAAAGAAGGTTTTTATGATGGTAAAAAAGAACCATTTCCCGCTGAAGTTCTCGCAGAATTTGACTTAAAAAATTCCGCTTGGCCTAAAGAGCAAGCTGTTACTCTTGTACTAGCTGAGATAGATTGGGGAGGCTTTCCCAGCTGGCTTGATGGATTCTTTAATAAAACAGCGGATAAAATTGAAAGCGCAGTTAAAAAAGCAGTTAGTGCTAAAGCAGGTCCCATTGTCGGAATTGTAGTTGGAAAAGTTGTTAAGTGGACTCTTGGTAACTTAATTGGATGGATGAAAGAAGTAGTTGAAGACGACGTATTTCCTCCTGCTATCGTATCAACGCGGCTCCTTACTGCTGATGATACATTTATAAATAATAGGTTTACTAGTCATAAGGAATCGAAAGATTTTCGTGGTCATGGAGGTCATTATCGGATTACATATGATTGGAACTTAGAATGGGGCAACTGGGAACTTATCGGTGGACAGGCAAAAGAGTTATATGCAGGAGGAAATGATTTATTTGCAATTAGTCCCGCTACTAGCAATGTATATCAATTCGAGTCTGTTACAAGAACTTGGATAGAGATTGGAGGTCCTGGCAGTCAATTTGCAGTGACCAACAATGAGTTTTTTGGACTTTCCCCTGATAGAAGTGCAGTTCTCCGCTACACAGGCAATCCTAAGCAATGGGAACGTATAGGAGAAGCTGCAACTTCAATATTTGCTGGTGGAGATATACTATATTCGATTCATCCGTCTACGGGAGATATTTACCAATATGAGGATCAGAGAACAGGTTGGAAACGTATAGGTGGGCCTGGTCGAATGTTTGCAGCTAATAGTCAAAAAATATATGGCTTATCTCTTGATCGAAGCGCTATTTATGAGCTTGATGATAATAACAATAAGTGGATAAAAATTGGAGGAGCCGCCATTCGCATATATGCAGGCGCAAATGAACTAATTGCTACAAGTCCAGCCAATGGCCATGTCTATCGATACAGAGGTCGGCCTGGTGAGTGGACTGCGATTGGAACGGAAGGAGAGCAGTTTGTAATTACTGAAGAAGGTATTTATGGACTTTCTCCTAGAGAGAAAGTAGTTTATCGATTTACTGGTGTCTCTAATAAATGGCAACGTATTGGTGGTTCTTACTATTCTCTCTCTGGCGGTAAAAGACGTCTTTATGCACTTTCTATGCAATCCAAAGACGTTTGGATGCTCACAGGATAGCTGAAGCTGGCATCATATACACAACTCGTTTCGGGTTTTATTCCCTGATCGGTTTTAGCAGTAACCCTTTCCCCAGAAAGAGACAACCGTGCTCTGTTGATCTATAGCTTTTACTGAAATTCTTACATCGCCTAAGTTTTAGATAAATTTGTTTATGGATTTTACTGAAAAAGCTATAGATTATTTATACTTTCAACGTAGGTTAAAGATGAAACACGTTTTTAATATGCCTGAGCCATTTCAGGTACCTGATGGTACACTCGTCTCCCCCTTTCTCAACCCGAAGGACAGTAATAGTAAACTCCCGTTTAATCTGCTTGACGACTTTAGCATTGCGGGGGGCAGGATTGAAGCAAGAAGTCGCTCCAAGATCCATGTTTTCCCTTTCGTAACACAGGTCACGTTCATTCGAAGAGGGACTCTCGAAGTTTGGATGAAAGCTGCAGAGGATGAAAAACCATATTCGTTAGAGGCGAGAGCTGATCAGGCTGTGTTAACTCGACCAGGGACGTTCTTCCAGCTAATAAACAATGATGACATAGAGCCCTGCGACGTTCTCTACATCGTGAGCCTGCCTTATCTATTCCTCTATGATGAGGAGAATGGGTGTGTGATCTACGACGATTCTGCTGTCCTAAACGAAAATTGGGATGAGCTTTGCGCATCCGGTTGGTGTCCTTCAGTCGAATTACCGACCATAGAACAACGCCATGATGCGTACCGTCGTCTGGCTGCAAATGCTTAATGGCAACTCATTTCGGGTTTTATTCCATAGGCAGAATGAGCTGTAACCCTTACCCTACATAGCATTCCATCAACATCAACTCAAATGACACCAGCCTTTTTAGTTTGTCGTTCTTTAGGAGTGTGAATGCCTTAAACTCAGTCTCACAAATGGATTCCAACATACTTAACTCTTGAGCAGCTTGAGACTTTTGCTTTGGCCCACCAGCCCATCGATACTAAAAGATCTTAGGCTGATCACCCCCACGCCATCGACACCCGCTCACGCCCCAGGTACACTCCAACAATCTCCTCAATCCGCTCGATAGTCTCCGGTGGTCGCACCTCGATAACCTGCAATACATCAAACGTACCCTCTAACTCAAGTGCTGCCTCAAAACAGTACTCAGGACTTTCAAACGGGATTCTGATAAAGGGCTGGCTACTGCCTTCCACGGTGATCCAAAATTGCCCTGAGCTGCTTTGGGAAACTGTCAGATACTCAAGCTGGCCCTCTAGCCTGGTCTGCTGAATGATATTCTTTTGGCTGCGCTCAAGGGTGTGGAATTTGGACTCAAGATACCTCGATACTCTAGGGGGTTGGGTTCTTTCTGTTGTGTGACGCGCAGAATATCCTCGCTGAGTATTCCGTGTGTAGTTGGGCTCTCGGTGGATGTGGATAGGAGCGGAATTACGCTTGGGCTTATCTTCGCCAGACTCTTTAACTGGCTTGCGCTTGACAGGTAGATTGTCATTTCGTGCAACAGTTGGGAATGAGGTCTTGTCAGGGTATGCGGGGTTCGAT
This sequence comes from Acaryochloris sp. IP29b_bin.176, assembly GCA_028285315.1. Lineage (GTDB taxonomy): Bacteria > Cyanobacteriota > Cyanobacteriia > Thermosynechococcales > Thermosynechococcaceae > Acaryochloris. Next base: position 282 of record JANQPU010000347.1, on the reverse strand, counting down.
TCAGTGTTTGTTGGGGCTTTCTGAGTCGATGGGATAGTTGGCTTAGGCTTCAGTGAGACAATTTTGGCATTCATGCGGATATCCTCTACCAATGCGGGTTCAGTGTAGCTTCTGGGGATATGCTCTGGGGGATTTCATGGGAAAGCTTAATTTGTGGGTGGGTACGACCCTAACCCTGATCGGTGGAGCCTGACTTCAATTCATGTGAAACTCCTAAGCACAACAGAAGGCTACCGCTTTTTCTTTCGTTTTTTATGCTTGGGTTTCACAACCCCAAAACCA
>JANQPU010000339.1 GCA_028285315.1 Acaryochloris sp. IP29b_bin.176 | reverse complement strand
TTGGACGATAAGCACTAGAAGCGGGTTGAGGAGGATAGCGCAGTTGATCCAACTTTCCTCTACCACTGCCATCTATGGGTTCAACTCCTAATACCTGACAAACGGCTGTGACCATTTCACGGCTGAGAGACAGGACTGTGTCAAAGGGATTTGTCTTAGTAGCAGCTAGCTCATGCCCCGCCTCTGAAGGGAAAAGAGGGTTCAAACGCTCAATGCTCTGTACTTTGGCCCAAACCCTAATCCTCTCTATCGAGGCTTGATTTCCTGGTTGACGCAACTCAGCTTCTACAACAATGATATCCTGCTCTCGGATCTCTTCATGTGCAACTGCTAAACGAAATTCCCTGCTAGTGCTTTCTCCAACTATAGTGCCAACGTACATCTTCCCTCTTTTTTTTATGTCGAGAATTGTGAATGATTCGAGAAATAGTTTTAGATTTTGATCATCATTTTCGTATGCACTAACTAACTGCTCTGCACCTTCAGAAGGCAATTCAAAAACTACTCTTACACTACCCTCTTCTATCTCAATCATCTGAACTGCTGTTGGAGATATTTCTAAGAAACCTGCCACTCCACTGGTGAGCAATCTTCTCTCTCTATCGGTAAAATCCTCGATCTCCATTTGTATTCGGATTTCAACTTTAGTTCTTTGAATAGGTAAAAAATCTTCTCTATCAAATCTTCTTAAAATCCAGGGTCTTTCTTTATATTGCTGCAAGGTCTTCTCTCCCCATTTCTCCTTGTCAGCGCGTGAATGGCAGTTTGCACAAAGACAAATAAGATTCTCTAATTTGTGTTCCCTAACCTTTGACCAGGGTATGATATGCGCGTGCTCCAGCGGACAATTCTCACCACATACAGCGCAACGATGGCCACTTTCAATTAAGACCTCTCGCTTAATATTTATAGGTATATCAGGTCTATTAGCTGGCATTGATCTACTCTTCAAGCTTGAGGACGAAATAGCCAATCACGCTTAGTCATATACATCGCTTGTATTAGAATTCGCTGCATCTCAGCATCATCTATCTCACCACTTTGTAAACTAACTCCTAATTGATATTTAATTATTTTGCTATAAGCATCAGTCATCCAATTGGGGATATGAGCATACTTATCAACAATGTCCAAACCAATAGGGAAGCCATATCCAGGCAATAACTGAGCATACAAGAAAGCCCGCTTTGCAGCTTCCTCAATCTGCTCTTCTCCGAGTTCACTGAATATTTCAACTCTAATTGGCTCAGTAGTTTCAGAGATATGGACATAGCAACCTAAAATGCTGGGGAAAGCTATATCTTGCGAAGTCCTGAGACAGCTCCAATCAGCTTTACTTGGGAAAGACTCTCCTGGCAGCGTAATATCTCCTGATCTGAGACTGCCATATTTATCAATAGACCAAGGCTCAGAATACTGACCAGGAGTTAACAGCATAGATAGTAAAAGTGAATCTGTGTAAGCAAGCTTGTCCAGCAGTGCTTTTGGTGATGTCAGATCTGTGCGCCCATATATCTCATTAAAATAATTCTCTTTCTTTTTATCGCGAAGACCAAGAAAAACTCTTTTTAGCAATATGTCCTTACTAAACTCTCTTAACTGCCCGCGTTCGACAACTCCGGCAATGATTGGTACAGGATTTCGTCTTTTTGCTTCTTTGATTAATCGGCGGTACAAAAATGAGATCCATGAAAGCGGCTCAAATAAATTTCTATTAGACCACTCATCAGCCCGTTCAGGAGCAATGCTTGGATAAATCTGACGTCTAGCCTCTCGGAGAAAATCGTTCTTGAGGTTCTGAGATAAACCTTGGTCTTGTGCATAATGGGTGAGAAAAAGATCAATATCCTTCTCTGTAAAAGGTGTATGACCAGCATAGGCATTCATTAAATATACTAGCGGGCCATGAAACATTAGAAGCCTGAGTTCTGGTGTCCGCTCTAATGCAGCAAGTCCTCCGAGTAATTCAGCAGTAATCCTAACGATATCTGGAAAATCCTTACGCTCTTTACTGCCACCTTCGATATCGCCCAAAATTACTGGATAATAACCAAACTGTTCCCGCTCAGCTATTTGGCGTTCCCCGGTTTTAACACAATATGAACCAACACGTAAAAGGATGGGAACTTGACTCGACAGTTGGACCTGTCCAAGACCTCCATCAATAAAGGTCACCACTTCTCCTTGAAGATCTGACCAAGAAATATCGCCAACTGAGTTAACAGTTAAAATCGGTTCAGTACGCTTACCTTTCTCATATGCTTGTACTGCTAAGCGTAAATTGGCAACAAACTGCGCAGTATTTTTGAAATAGTTATTCCGTAAGCTTTCTGCAACAATTAAAGCATTTTCAGCGAGCTTGGCAAATATATGAGGCTGGCGCTTTATCTCTGCACACACGCCCTTTTCTGTAAATCGTTGATCTTGTTGACCTAGCTCACTCATACGCGTTCTACTTGAACCCCTAATTGCGTCAGAACTCGACAAGCCTCTTCAGTCACAAATTGATTTACAGGTAATCCTGTTATTTGGCTAACTAACCATTTGGGGGCAATCAATTGATTATCGACCCGTACATACCAAGACTGGCACTGTGTTACTTTCTTTTTCTCTAATGCAATTGCCTTCCGTGCAACTTCAATAATCTGTTTTGATGTCAAATTTATTTCAATTCCCCTGAGAGATACCTTTCCCTTTAAGGAAGGAATATGCTCGATTTTTTTCAGTCTAGAGGAACTATCATAAAGCCAGTCATGCAAGATAGACAATTTTCTGCCAAGTCCGCCAGCAGCTTCTTTGACTGATATGTTGTCTGGAACTAAATTTTCATAACCTTTAATTGACTCTAGATAATCACGCCCTAAGCAGATAAGAAAATTTTTATAAGGTTTATTACTCAATATTATCTCTAAATCAGAAATAATACGCGAATGTAATACTCTTGCTCTTCCTACTGTCATTCGCCGATCATAATAAGGCAAGAGATGATCAGAAGAAATTAATCCGTATTCTGCTGAAAGGATCCATATATCAATAGGTAGGTTCGAACTTCGAAGATAGCGGCGTAACACACGAAAAGAAGGACCATCATAACGGTCAATCGCATGTAGCAGTCCTGCATCGGTACGTTTTCGCTGTGAACATGCAATGAGCAAAAGCTTATCTGTTGCCATACAAACTTCTACAGACTCAATATATATCGTGAAAATTAGTGATGTTGATAGCCGATGGATAATGATTGAGAGTAGCTAAAGTGGAAGTGAAATATCGGCAGGCCATCTAAGTTTATAAACTTCTATGCTTAATATCTTTACCTTGGTATGCAGTCTTAGATTAAAGGCAATAAATCATTCAATATTTATCAAAATCTTGAGTGACAGCGATTGTTTATCTGAATAGATTTGGTGGCTGTAAAAGTACACTATAAAACTTCCTACATGCCCCTTTTTAAGAAAAATTAAATTTTGTAGTTGAAATTTTTCTAATCACGTAGCTGATTAGCCTACGGATGCCTAACAGGCGGCTTGAGGCATACTGGATTAGAATTTGTTAATTAGGCTTAGCAGACCTAGTTTGGGATATTGATGGCGGATTTGCAACCTTACTTCCAGCTTCTTCAAGTTTCTGCGGATGTCACACCTGCCGAGCTAAAGGCTGCGTTTCGGCGTCAGGCGCGAGAATGCCACCCCGATCTTCATCCTGACAATCCGAATGCCGAGGCTGAATTTCGGCGATTGAGTGAAGCGTATGACATTATTTCTGAAGCCCTATATCCGTCTAGCCAAGACGATGAATTTATCTCGATCGATGGCAGTGAGGGACTAACAACCGCCCAAGCGCTGTATGCCCGAGCAACCCAAAAAGCGGCAGAAAGAGATTATGCAGGGGCTATTAAGGATTACACCAGTGCGATTGAATACGACCCAGAATATTTGGATGCTTATCTAAGACGGTGTCAGGTTCGTTTTGTCCAGGGGAATGACGAAGGAGTGTTGGCGGAATGTACAGAGATTCTCAATCTAGATGATACGATTGCCCAGGCTTACTATTATCAGGGTCGAGCCCATTTGCAGTTGGGGTCAGCGCCAGCTGCGATCGCATCCTATAGTCAAGCCATTGCCCTAGATGAAAACTATGCTCAAGCCTGGTTACATCGAGGCCGAGCCCGACTAGAACTAAAAGAGAATCAATTGGCCCGTGAAGACTTAACCCACGCCGCAGAATTGTTTGAAGCGCAAGGTGAGCTGGATGAAGTACACCGAGTACAAGTGATTCTCCAGGAGATTGGTCGTAGTCCCTTCCCAAAACCTAAAGTGAGAGCATCAGGGAGTCAAGGTCTTGCGCGAGATATCTTCACCACTATTCCCCAGTTTTTTTGGAATCCAAGTGGGGGGCTACTGCCTACCTTTGCTCGCTTGCCTCCCCAGCGGGCAATTGAAGTGGGGTTAGGATATGCGAGCCTCTCCACGCTTGGTCTGGTGTTAGCTGCTAATCTTTTTCCAGTGACTTTTAGCGCTGTCACTCTGTGGGAGCGGATTATGTTGGGTATTCTGCCGTTCTTGAGCTTAGTCTTCCTGAATCAGCTGGCGCGCAGCCTAACTCGGACGCGGGGCAGTTGGGCCAGCGATATCTTTATCAGTGGTGCAACGCTGTTGCCCTTGAGTCTTTTGGTGTTCTTGAGCGGATTAATGGTGCAGTTTGGGACAGCAGGTGTTTTCATCGCCTCGTTCTACCTGGGATGTGATGCGGTGTTGATGCTGTACTTTGGCTGCACCCAAATTCATAATTTGTCAGAGCAAAGTGCAACATTGGCCGTTCCGACTCTATTATTGGTAACCAGTGGCTTAACCTATGGCGCGTTTACGATATTTGCTAGCTGACCGAAAGGAATGAAACAGCCGTTGTGATTGTTACTCTCATTGTTTTCCTGGGATGGATTGTCTCCGTTTGTCTGCATGAATTTGGGCATGCCATTGTCGCTTACTGGGGGGGAGATAAAACCGTTAAAGATAAAGGTTATCTGACCCTTAATCCTCTCAAGTACACAGATGTTTCCCTCAGCTTGGTGCTGCCGATTGTCTTTTTACTGATTGGTGGTATTCCTTTGCCAGGGGGCGCAGTTTATATCAATCACACCCTCATTCGGAATCGCTGGTGGGAAAGTGCAATGTCTGCTGCTGGCCCTGCTGCAACATTTATGGTGGCACTATTATTGTCGGTGCCGTTTCGATTGGGAACCCCGCTTAATCTGGCGGCGCTTGAGTTAGAAACACTCACAACCCAAGATCAAGTTTGGTTAGCCCTCGCGTTTTTAGCGCTTCTAGAGGTAGCAGGTGCTGTTTTAAATCTGTTACCCATTCCTTCATTGGACGGCTTTGGCATTATTGAACCCTGGCTTCCTCCACCCTTGCAACAGCAAGCCAGGAAGTTCGGTCGTTATGGATTTTTAATCCTTTTTGGTTTGCTGTGGTTTGTCCCCTCGGTCAATGCCGCATTTTGGGGATTGGTGGATGGGCTAAGCCAGCAACTCGGTGTCCCCATTGTGTTTTCCAGGATTGGGTATCTGGTTTTTCGGCAATGGTCTTGGTTACCGTTAATATTGCTCGTGGCTACCATTGCGATTGGTCAACGGTTGAACCCTCGGACTCGAATGCAGGCCAACTCTGAAAAAGTGGTTGATTTGCAAAGCGCGATCGCAAACTCTGAAAAAGCGGTCCAGGCCAATCCTAATCAGCCTCGATATTGGTATCAGCGAGGGCAATTGCTTCTGGAAGATCATCAGTATGAAGCTGCCGAAGCTTCATTTCACAAGGCCATTCAACTCCAGCCCGATGCAGATGCCTGGCACTTACGGGGGATTGCACTGTTATTAATGGAACAATACGAACATGCGATCGCAGCCTTCGATGAAGCCTTACACCTGCAGCCCGATCAATCTTTGGCTTGGGTGCATCGAGGCCGTGCTCAGCGGGGTTTACAGCGCTATAAAGATGAAATTGCAGACTATGATCAAGCTCTTGTCATTGATCCAGACAATGCCAATATTTGGTGCGATCGCGGTTTAGCCTACTATCACCTTGCCCAATATGCTGTGGCGATTGATGACTTCGAGCGAGCTGCATTCCTTGACCCATCCGTGTGGCGAGCCTGGTATCTAAAGGGGCTAGCCTTGATGCCCCAGGCACAATATGAACGAGCGATTCGTTGCTATGACCATGCCTTAAATTTGCAGGCAGATGCTGCCCAAACCTGGATTGCGAAGGGCTCAGCCTTATTTCAGCTCCAAGATTTTGAGGGGGCGATTGCTTCCTACGACCAAGCCCTTTCTCTAGAGCCTGAGAATGCCACAGCAGTGTATAACAAGGCTTGCACCTACAGTTTACAAGGACAAAATGCTATGGCCTTAGAAATGCTGGGTCAAGCCCTTCAGCTCGATCTGCATATGAGCCAATTAGCGGCCTCGGATACGGATCTCGATCCATTGCGATCGGAGCCAGAATTTCAGCAACTGATGGCTCGTTACACCTCTAATGCTGACGGAGCAATTATCTCCAGCTAACTCAGCATAATGGGCCAGCGATACAAAATAAACCGCCCTAGGTTAATCGTCCAAACCACCATTAGGCCCCATAGATATCCTCTCAACCACCACGGCTGCCTGGCCAGCTTGATCCATGACTGCCCTTGCCCAAGCTGAACGAGTCGAAATACAGAATAAAAGCTGCCGATAATCACCGAAATTCCGCGCAGAAAGACAGGTGTCAAGATCAACTCCGATACAATCTGGGCGAGAAAAACAATGAGATAGGCATTGAACACACGGCGGACAATAGGATGGCGACGGTACCCAATCCTCATTCCAATGGGTATTAACAAGCCTGTTGCGGCGACAAAGATATGCCAATACCGAGAAGGTGGGGGTAAACGAGTCGCAATATCCAGGTTAATAGCCAGCCAATTGGCTTTCGCTAAGCTACCAATCAATACCGATACTACGGTTGTACCGATAATGAACCCAAATATGGTTCTAGATTGGAGGGTTTGGGGATAGATCATCCTTCTCTGAGACTCGTACAGTTCTGTCATTTTTCAGCGCAACGAGATGAATGTAAAAGAATGAAAAGTGTTACGGTGAAATGCGGCCATTTGAATGGTGCTTATCCGTTGATAGTGAATCGGTCTATTCTATGTCCTTAGTATTCTTTCTTATTTCTGCCGTAACGCTCATCCTCATGAGACTTCCTTTTCTTAGATCACAGCGACTTTTAAGTTCGGCCTTGGCGGTGGGTCTGGTCGGTATCCTTCTGTTCGGTAATAGTGTGGCCGCTCTCACCCTAAACCTACCCCAAATTGCAGCGATGGGTGCGGCAGATAGTGCCTTAGATCAACGACAACGGGTTTTAGATGAAAACCTAAAAATTGATCCTACTAAATTACGCTATCGGGGGCTGGAATATGTCCAGTTTCAACCAGATGCCGAACGATTCAGTGATGCTGACATTAAATCCTTCATTAAATCAGACATCAATCAAGATATCTTTGCCGCCGTTGCTAGCGGGTCAGTCCAAATTTTTGGGAATGTCCAAGATATCAATGTTGCCCGTGATGTCGTCACTCGAGTCAAAGATATTCCTGGTGTCAGGGAAATCATGTTTGATATTGGTCTAGAAGTCAAAGCTGAGGAATAGATTTCTTATAATTTCCCCATCGGCGGCAGACTGCTCTTACAGCATTTAAGGAAGGGTCAACTGAGCCGCTGAGTTGAAAAACTGACGGTACACTCCCTGAGCTACCAGTAGAGTTGTGACCAAGGTGGCGAAGGCCAACATGAACATAATGAGTATCTGGTAGGACGCGGCTTCTTGGGGATTGACGCCACTGAGCAACTGTCCTGTGATAATGCCGGGGAGTTTAACAAGACCGACCACCATCATGGCATTGATCGTCGGAATCAAACCTGCGCGGATTGCATCGCGACGATAGTGGGCGATTGCCTGCTGAGGAGAGGCTCCTAGACAAAGGTGGGTTTCAATTTCATTACGATTAGCTTTTAGACTTTTGACCAGGCGTTCACCTGCGATCGCAGCCCCATTCATCGCATTCCCCATCACAATTCCGGCTAAGGGAATCAGGTATTGGGGGTCAAACCAATTTTCGGGTTGCAAGATAAAAACGGTCGTGTAGCTGAGGGTCAAAGCTGTACTAATAAAAATCGAACCCCATAGCCAAGCAATGAGGTGGGGAACATCCCGACCAATGCGATTACGCGATTCAATACTAGCCACGGTCAACATGCCTGCTATCACAGCTAGAATAGCTCCAGGATGTTTCCAGTCAAAAATAAACCACAGCAAATAGCCCATGATCATAAGCTGCAATATGGTCCGTCCCGTCGCTAAAGCCAAGCTCCAAGTCAAATCAAGCTGCTGCCAAATTGAGAGACCCATTGCGATCGCCATTAACCCCAATGCCCAGGCTAAATCTATGGGCTGAAGTGCAATCAATGCCAAGGTGAGGTTGTTCACAATAAATTAGACCATTTCCTACTGCAGGTGGGCAGCGGATGAATTATCTAGAACGCGGAAAGACAAATCATACCTTTGATGCCTCACCATTAGCCACGTATGACTTGCGTTTGTCTAGAAACAATACCCAATACTCGTTCCTTCATTCTACGGCTTAAATCCAACTACCAAGACGTAGTTTCTTTCTAACTTCCGAAAGATTGCACGTACCAATGAATTACTGTATCTAGGGTTAGGTCATGAATATGAACTTGATTCTGTTGCGCGATCGCACCCAATGGCTTGAGGGATGACGTCACTAGGTAGCTGAACCAATCGATAAAATCAGCATCCACATGCTGACCCTCTTGCAATTGTGTATCCTTAGAAACCCACTCATTGATTTGTTCGGGTTGTAGGGATTCGATAGGGGTTTGCAGTTTTGCACTCAGCTGCTGTAAATATCGCCAACAGTAGACTGTGAGTCGGATGGAAAAGCGCTCCCGCGTGGGCAGCATTGTCTGATCGATCTGAGCATTCTCCTCTAGGGTTAGTAGACTGCTCAGGGCTTGGGGAATTTCAGCCATTATTGGTGTTAGGTGTACAGAACAATCTTAGGTACGCAAAGGAATCAATAGCAGGCGTAATTAAGCCGCTTCAATTAAGTATCCACAGCGATGTTCCCCATTGACTAACCAGTGAGTACGCTCGACCTGGCAGTCTTTAAGGGCAATAGCGAACATCTCCAGCTCATTGTCACAAACGCTGGGGAAGGTTTCTGCAACCTGGGAAATCGCACAATTATATTCCGTCAGAATAAACTGGGTGGCCTCCATCGGGTCGGCGTCTTCAGGGATAGGATAGTATTCAGCCATATAGCCCTCCGCTGCCCGCAGCTTCACTAGTTTGGCAACCCGCTCTGCTAAGGAGCCTTGGCCTAATTTCTGCTGATAATCTAGGGCTTTGCGTTCCCATTGTTTGCGCAGAATGGTCCGCATCTGGTCCTTACCCACCGTTTCAGAGAGAGTGTCAAGCAAATCAATCGCGAAGGTATCGTGCTGATCAGGAAAGCGATCGCGTCCGGCCCGACTGAGTTGGTAGACATGCTGAGGGCGCCCCATCCCGGAATGAACGCTCTCAAATAGAATCAGTCCTTCTGTTTCTAAATCTTTGAGATGACGGCGAATCGCTTGAGGAGTAACCTGCAATTGCTCAGCCAACTCGTGGGTATTGGCTTGCCCCTGCTTGAGCAGATATTGAAGGATATCTTGTTTTGTGGAAGGTGCAATGTTCACAACTGAGATGTCCAAGCAGAGATCAACTTTGGCTAGGCAGGGTGTTAGCCCTCTAACCTGAGAGGCGGTCTACCCTATTACAACAATTTCTTTCGACTTTGACAACATGATCGTTGTTAAAGTACTCTATGATGGAGTTGAACAACACGTATGTTGTTTTTCGATTATACACGCGCGCCACCTGTCCTGAGAGAATACCCCCATGACCGCAACCGTTGAAAACCTGGTTAATCAACCCTACAAATACGGCTTTGTCACGGATATTGAAGTTGAGACGATTCCTAGAGGACTCAGCGAAGACGTTGTCCGTCTGATTTCAGCTAAAAAGAATGAGCCGCAGTTCATGCTCGATTTTCGTCTGAAAGCCTATCATCAATGGCTGAAGATGAGTGAACCCAACTGGCCCCATGTCCATTATCCCCCCATTGATTACCAGGACATCACCTATTATTCTGCGCCCAAAGCGCCAGAAGAGAAAAAGCAAAGTCTGGATGAGGTCGATCCAGTGCTTTTGGAAACCTTTGACAAATTAGGGATTCCCCTGTCTGAACAGAAACGACTCAGCAATGTAGCAGTGGATGCGGTCTTTGATAGTGTGTCGGTGGCCACAACCTTCCGAGAAGATTTAGCCAAGGAAGGGGTGATTTTCTGCTCTATTTCTGAGGCGCTCCATGATTACCCTGAACTCGTGGAAAAATATCTGGGAAGTGTCGTCCCCATTAACGATAATTTCTTCTCGGCCCTGAACTCCGCGGTCTTTAGCGATGGATCTTTTGTATTCATTCCTAAGGGAGTCAAGTGCCCGATGGAACTGTCTACCTATTTTCGGATTAATACCGAAGGGGCAGGCCAGTTTGAGCGCACCCTGATTATTGCGGAAGAGGGTAGTCAAGTCAGCTATCTGGAAGGCTGCACTGCCCCCATGTTCGATACTAATCAGCTGCATGCAGCAGTGGTAGAACTGGTGGCCCTGGATGATGCTGATATTAAATATTCCACCGTACAGAACTGGTTCGCCGGGGATGAAAATGGCAAAGGTGGGATTTATAACTTTGTTACCAAGCGGGGTCTCTGTGCGGGTAAGAATTCGAAGATTTCTTGGACACAGGTAGAGACCGGTTCGGCGATCACTTGGAAATACCCGAGTTGTGTGTTGGTGGGTGATAACTCTGTTGGTGAGTTTTATTCCGTAGCCCTGACCAATAATCTGCAGCAGGCGGATACAGGCACTAAGATGGTTCATGTAGGCAAAAATACCCGCAGCACGATCATTTCTAAAGGTATTTCGGCAGGGCGTTCCCAGAATAGCTATCGTGGCTTAGTTCGCATGGGTCCCAAGGCAGATGGCTCTCGCAATTACTCCCAATGTGATTCGATGCTGATTGGCAGTGATGCCGAGGCCAATACTTTTCCCTATATTCAGGTACAGAATAACAGCACAAAGGTCGAGCATGAAGCTTCCACCTCCAAGATTGGGGAAGACCAGCTCTTTTACTTTGCCCAACGTGGCATTTCTACAGAAGACGCAGTATCCATGATGATTAGCGGTTTCTGTAAGGATGTGTTTAATCAACTGCCCATGGAATTTGCCGTAGAAGCCGATCGGCTCTTAAGCCTGAAGTTAGAAGGGAGTGTGGGATAAGATTCCCATCACAGAGACAGTAGATATTAGACGCAGTTAGAGGTTCAGGCGTGATTATTGAAAATAGCGACGTGATTCTGTCGGTTCGTAACTTGACGGCAGATGTGGATGAGACTCCTATTCTCAAGGGGTTGAATCTAGAAATTAAGGCGGGAGAAATCCATGCCATTATGGGTCCCAATGGATCCGGGAAAAGTACTTTTTCTAAGGTCTTAGCAGGACATCCTGCTTATACCGTGACCGGAGGCGAGGTGATCTATAAAGGGCAAAACTTGCTGGAGTTGGAGCCAGAAGAACGGTCCCGCTCAGGTGTATTTCTGGCCTTTCAGTATCCCTTAGAAATTCCTGGGGTTAGCAATCTGGACTTCCTACGGGTGTCTTATAATTCCAAGCGCCAGCATGAAGGGCTAGAAGAACTAGATGCCTTTGACTTTGATGATTTGGTGCGGGAACGATTAGACGTGGTCAAAATGGACCCGGCATTTCTCGATCGCAGTGTGAATGAAGGCTTTTCTGGTGGTGAGAAAAAGCGGAATGAAATCTTGCAAATGGCCCTCTTAGAACCCACTTTAGCCATCCTGGATGAAACGGATTCAGGACTGGATATTGATGCCCTCAAGATTGTGGCCAATGGCGTCAACCAACTCGCCGAGCCGGACAATGCCACGCTGATGATCACCCACTATCAGCGGTTGCTAGACTATATCGTGCCCGACTTTGTGCATGTGATGGCTGAGGGCAAAATCTTGACCACTGGCGGCAAGGAATTGGCCCAAGAGCTGGAAGCAAAAGGCTACGACTGGGTAAAAGCAGAAGATGCGGCTGAGGTGGCAGTCTAATGACCGTAGAAGTAAACCCAGAAGCCATCGCGCCAAGCTCCTCGGCAGCGCAGGATCGGCAAGCCTACTTAGCTCATTTACTCGTTCAGCGACCTAGTATGAATGGATTGGATGAGGTGCGCGATCGCGCCCTCAGTATCGCCCAAGAACGGGGACTCCCTAGTCATCGGGATGAAGATTGGCGATTTACGGATTTATCGGCGTTGTATCAAACCTCTTTTACAGCGCCTACTTCGACTGCCTTAGCTCTTCAGGATATTGATGCCTTTATCTTGGCAGAAGCGCCAGTGAGGCTGGTATTCGTCAATGGCTTCTTTGCCCCTGATTTATCCGCGACTGATAATTTGCCTGCGGGCTTGAGCGTTAGCACCTTAGCCGATGTGGGGAACCTAGTTGAACTGGGTCAACAACCGGGGATGACGGAAGTCTTTACGGCCTTGAATACCGCTAGCTTTGCCGATGTTGCGCTCCTGCGCATTGCCAAAAATCAGGTGATTGAAGCGCCCATCCATCTCTTGTTTTTGACTACAGGGGATACTCCGATCATCACCTCTCCTCGGGGGCTGGTGGTGGCTGAAGCCAATAGTGCTGCCACCTTGATTGAAGAATATGTGGCGGTGAAGGCAGATTCCTACTTCACAAATGCGGTGACGGAAGTATGCTTGGGACAAAATGCTCAACTGCATCACCATCGGATTCAGCGAGAGGCTAAGACAGCCTTTCATATTGGTAAGACGGCTGTTTCCCAGGATCGAGATAGCCGCTATGCGCTGACTAGCCTGAGCTTGGGTGGACAGATGTCTCGCCATAACCCAATGGTGGTGCCTACGGCAGGACAGACGGACACAACCCTGAATGGATTGACCCTGGCAGTGGATAAGCAGGTGGCGGATACCCATTCTGATCTATCCTTTACAGGTCCCCACTGCACGGCCCAACAGTTGCATAAATGTATCGTCGATGATCGCGCCCGAGCAGTGTTTAATGGCAAAATTTTTGTGCCCAAGCTGGCCCAGCAAACCAATGCCAGTCAGCTCAGCCGTAATCTATTGCTATCGACTAAGGCACGGGTGGATACCAAACCGCAACTGGAAATTATTGCCGATGACGTGAAGTGCGCCCACGGGGCCACGGTCAGTCAGCTGGATGACGAAGAAGTGTTTTATTTGCAAAGCCGGGGGTTAGACCACAATAGCGCTTGCGATTTGTTAGTTGAAGGCTTTGCATCGGAAATTATTGATCAATTGCCAATTGCCGAACAGCGTCAGACGTTACTAAACGCTGTATTGTCCCAAATACGTTAGATTCCCTATTCGTGATTCTGCACCTATGATTGCCATCCAAGAAAAGCCCCTAGCTCTTCAGGTTCGCCCTGATTTTCCGATTTTGCATCAGCAAATTCAGGACAGTCCTTTGGTCTATTTGGATAGTGCGGCGACGTCTCAGAAACCGACGCCCGTCTTGGAAGCTTTGCAGACCTATTACGAACAGGATAATGCCAATGTCCACCGGGGTGTCCATACCCTCAGTGGTCGAGCCACGGATGCCTACGAAGGGGCAAGAGATAAGGTGGCGGCTTTTGTAAATGCGTCCTCTCGTCAAGAGATTGTCTATATCCGCAATGCGAGTGAAGGCATTAATTTGGTGGCCTATAGTTGGGGGCTGAACACCCTCAAGGCCGGGGATGAAGTTATTCTGTCGGTGATGGAGCATCACAGCAATTTGATTCCCTGGCAGTTAGTGGCTCAGAGAACTGGGGCGGTTCTCAAGTTTGTGGAGCTAGATGCCAATCAGGCTTTTGATCTGGATCAGTTCACAACTCTGGTGAATGATCGCACCAAGCTCGTAAGTGTGGTGCATGTGTCCAATACCCTGGGTTGCGTGAATCCAGTGGAAGAGATTATTGCGATCGCACATCAGTACGGTGCCAAAGTTCTGATCGATGCCTGCCAAAGTGTCCCGCATATGCCCATTGATGTTCAAGTAATGGACTGTGATTGGCTAGTGGCTTCCGGTCATAAAATGTGCGCACCTACAGGTATCGGCTTCCTCTACGGCAAGCTAGATCTGTTGCGCAGTATGCCGCCTTTTTTGGGCGGTGGTGAGATGATTGCGGATGTGTTCTTGGACCATGCCACCTATGCAGATTTGCCCCATAAGTTTGAAGCTGGCACGCCTGCAATTGGCGAGGCAGTGGGCCTAGGGGCAGCAGTCGATTACCTGACTCAAATTGGCATGGATAAGATTCATGCCTACGAAGTAGAACTGACGGCCTACCTTTTCAAGCGGTTGCGAGAGATTCCTGAAGTTCAAGTCTATGGTCCTCAGCCTCATGCCGATGGCACAGGCCGAGCTGCGTTAGCTTCGTTTACAGCAGGCGATGTCCATCCTCACGATCTCTCGACCATTTTGGATCAAGCGGGAGTGGCCATTCGAGCAGGGCATCACTGTACTCAACCGCTGCACCGACATCTCAAAGTGCAGTCTACAGCGAGGGCTAGTCTCTATTTCTACAACACTCGCGAAGAGATTGATACGTTTATTACCTCTCTCAAGGAAGCCGTGGAATTTTTCGGTAGTATCTTTGGGTAGACGTATCGCATTCCCTTGAATTGCAAAGCGTATGGTTGCCCTCGTTCAGGTTCAGCAAATCAAAGTTCCCCCTGGCCAGCGGGTTTTGCTGAATGAGATTAGCTGGGCAGATTTTGAGACAATCTTGGTAGACCTAGGTAACCATCGCGCCGCCCGTGTGGCTTATCAACAAGGGGTCTTAGAAATTATGGCTCCATTGCCAGAGCATGAATTAGCGAAGGAAAATATCAGTGATTTAATCAAGGCGTTGTTGGAGGAACTGAATCTTGAGTTCCTTTCGTTGGGGTCTACGACATTTAAAAATGAGCAAATGGACCAAGGGATTGAGCCGGATCAGTGCTTCTATATCCGCAATGAAATAGCAATACGGGGCAAGGATCGAATTGACCTCGCGATCGATCCGCCTTCTAATCTAGCATTAGAGATCGACGTTACCTCTCGGACACATCCTGACATTTATGTGGCTTTGCAGGTGCCTGAGTTGTGGCGTTTTGAAAAGGGGAAGTTACAAATCAATGTTTTACAGAATGGTGAATACCTAGAAGTTGCTGAAAGCCCTAATTTCCCTGGCCTGCCTCTGAGCAGTACCATTCCTGAATTTGCATTGAGATTTAGAAGCCTAGGCCGAAATCAAGTTATGAAAGCTTTTCGAGAATGGGTAAGGAACCAGTAAATTGATATCTGCTAGCCTAGATTTTTTTAGCAGCGAGTCACTGAAATGGATCAGGTCTTCAAACAGCGAAGCTTGCTGGTGATGCTCTGAAAAAGGTCCATCAGTCTCCCCTTTGATCAAATGGCAATTGAAACTTACCAAGGCAACCGACTACCATCCCAAGAAAAGAACTGGCCACTGTCGTCTTTACCTAGCCCATCGAGAACTGCTAATAGCTGAGTAACGGTTCGATCTACGGTAAATAGCTTTTCTGGTGGGATATTACGCTGAAAGGGTTTTGAAAGCTTGGTGTCCGTCGTCCCTGGATGTAGCGTCACCACAATGGTTTGAGGACTGCGTCGTCGATATTCAATCGCTGCCGTGCGCATGAACATATTCAGTGCCGCTTTTGAGGCGCGATAGCCATACCAGCCGCCTAAGTGGTTATCGCCAATACTGCCGATTTTGGCAGAGATGGTGGCGAAGATACTTTGATCTTTGTGCTTCAACAAGGGCAATAGATGCTTGGCCCACAGTGCCGCTCCTATACTGTTGACCTGGAAATATCGCGTTAACTGTTCTGCGTTGAGCTGTCGCAGCCCTTTCTCCGGTTGTAGCTCCCCCTCATGGAGAATACCGACGCAGTTAATCACCCAATGAAGCAGATCACCCGTAGGTTGAATCTGATCACAACAGGCTTCGATTTGGGCTTCTTGGGTGATGTCAACGGCAATGCAGGACACTTGCTCTGGATGTTGTGCTGCCAGAGTCAGTAACCCTGCGGCGGAGTCTTGTGAGCGATAAGTAGCATAGATCGTCTTAATTTGTGGCCGTTGTAGTAGGTGTTGGACAAAGCTCAACCCAATGCCTTGACTGGCCCCAATGACAAGGGCATTGGATTCACTCATACCAACGGCGGGCTAACGACGGGAAGCTGGCTACTAACATTGGGGCAGGTTTGATTGACAAAATCACAGCGATCCAGATGGGGCTTTTGCCAGCTTAACGGAATTTCCAACAGATCGCGGGTTCCCGTCAGCCCTTGCCCAAAGAATAGTAGGGTTGCCAGACAGTTGAGTAAGATATGGATTCGTCGCCATACTTGGGTGCGATCGCGATAGATGTCTTGCACCATTGCTAACGACAAAATCATCAGTACCGTAGCAACTAGCCCATAGTAGAAATGAGACACGAACCATTCATTATCGCGGCGAAATACGCCATCTTGGAAGCCCAGAACAATCACCCCTAAGCTAGTTAATCCTGCGAAAATGGCCCGCCAATACCAAGGTCTGGCTCGATAGAGCAGGATGAGGGAGCCGATGGTGGTAAGAAACATGAACAAGATAAAGACCACTTGAAAGGGATGAGTGGTCCATCGCTTCGTTTCCAGAATCTTGCTGCCAATGGGATAGGCCAAGCCGAGTAGGGCCACACCCACCACAGAGCCCGTCAACCAGCGGCCGAGTTGCAGATGTTCGGAACCTACCGTAGGAGCAATTTGGCTTTTTCCCGAAGGTGTTTGCAGTCGCCGACGACGAGTCAGAATAGCTCGATTGAGGACTATCCCAATTAGTGGGAACACTACAACCACTGCTAGCGCAGGATGCAGCAACAAAATTACATCATCAAGGGACATGATTTTCTCCAAGTCTGTTGGGCTAATCGACGAACTGATTTCCCAGTTGAGTTTTGAGTGGGAAGAGTTATATTTTTGAAACTTCGACCGGGCTGATCTTCATTTTTCGGTCGAAAAGAATCCGGGGTGTAAAGAAGCTTTTCACTAATAAATAGATGGAGCGCAACTCTCCAGGAGCTTGGGGACTTTTCCACTGGCCAGGACGGCAGAACAACATTTCTACCAGCTTTCGGTATTGTGGGGTGGTCACATCGGTGAATTTGATCCGAACCATCGGGTAATCATCCTCTCGCTGCTGAATCTGGGTGATGATTGCCTGTAACCGTAGATTCTCTTCTTGGATTTCGATGTGGATGGATTCTCCAAAATAATGTCTGGGTAATCCAGCTTGGGTAAGCGCAATTTCTGCCCCTCCTTCTGAAATCATGGTGGTGATCCCCCATAGCTTCAGGTCACCCAAGGTGAGTCGGACCGTGCGGCGTAAATCAAACCATTCGTAAAGATCAGGTTTAGGAGCATCCAGCAAAATTAATAAGGCTACCCCGAGAACAATCAGATTGTAAGTACTCCAGAGCCAACCCAGTTCAATCCCTTTAATTTGCAACGCCACTTCGGGCTCAACGGTCGTTGACCAAGCCCCCTTGACCATACACATACCCAGATTGCGCCAAAGGCTAACGGCTGTGAACATAAACAGCACCACCAAAGGAGACGCTAATCTCCAGTTGAAGGTATAGCAGTTACTGGAGACTCCCTTAGGCGTCACCTTGAACCCTTTCGAAAAGGGATTGAACAGGGTCTGTAAAACAGTAAGGGCAACCGGAAAGCATTGGGATACGGCGTAAATATCAGAGATCAAGGCCGAACGACTGCGCTCATTCAGCCAAGAAAAAGTTAGTAGCTGCACCAAATAGTAGGGCAGAAAGAAATACAGCATTTCTTGGGTCGTAGCCCGCCAAGGGATGACACCAAAAAAGGCATAGGCCAAGGGCATCAACAGAAACCCAACCCTGGACACACTCGTAAACCATTGCAATAAGCCATCGAGATGGGCAAGGCGCTGAATGAATTTGAGTCCTCTAATTCTGAGGGGATTGGTTTCGATAAAGAACGCTTGCAGTGTTCCCCTGGCCCAACGGAGCCGCTGAGTGATGTGGGCAGATATATTCTCTGCCGATAGTCCCGCACTCAGACTTTCTCCCAAAAAGATAACGCGTTTGCCTTTGGCGGAGAGACGAACCCCCGTGAAGTAGTCTTCACTGAGGGTTCCTGTAGCAAATCCTCCAGCTTCGGCTAAGGTACTACGGCGGGCCACAAAGGAGCTGCCATAGCAAAGCGCTGTTTCTACACCATCCCGTAGAGGTTGGTAGTAGCGGGAGAAAATCTCGACTTCCTGGGGCAGAATGTTTTCCAGGCCAATATTGCGGGCGACTGGATCGGGATTAAAAAAGCTTTGGTGGGTTTGCAGCAGGGCAACACTGTCGTTCTGAAAAAAACCGACGGTGCGTCTGAGAAAGTTCTTGGTCGGGACGAAATCCGCATCAAAGACGGTGAGCAATTCACCCGAAGTGAAATTCAATGCATGATTCAAATTACCGGCTTTGGCATGCAAGTTGTCGGGGCGGATAATGTACTCACACCCTAATTCGGTAGCCAAAGCTTTAATTTCGGGCCGCCGAGTGTCATCCAACAGATACACTGTTTTTCTGGGATAATCCATAGCCTGACAACCAATGACCGTTCGCTTCAAAATAAAGCTAGGCTCATCATAGGTGGGAATCATCACATCTACGGTGGGCAGATAGTCTCCATCGAGAACAGCGATCTCGTTGAGGTCTGCTTCATTCCGTCGATTGGTGGAACGAGAAACGAGAATGAGCTGAATGATATTGGTAACAATGGTGATGATCTCTAAGGTCAGCAAACCGATACTAAAGAGGCTGTTGAGGGTATCTGAGAGATTGAGAGTCCAGAAAATACGCCAAACCACATACTGCATAATCAACAGCAGCAGTGATGTACCCACGACCAAACGAGACCAAGGCTGAGGCGAAGACGACAGTTGCATCACCCCTAGTACGGCCACTAGCAAAAGAACGGAGGGTACGGCTAGATAATTTCCTGCTGCGACGGGAACAGCTAGCCAGAGCGGTGGATTGGCAAATAGCAGTTCAACTTGCTTGAGGATGGCACTGACACGATCTTCTCGGATAAACCATAGACCCACCCCTAGCCCTGTAACTAGGAAAATTCCCAGCATGGAAAATAGGGTGAGTCTGGTCCGTCGAATAAATACGTTGGGAGTTAATGGAGACTTCTGAAGGCTTTTGGGTAATTCTCGGAAGTGTGGCTTGGTAGCAGTCATATAAGCTTCCTTATGAGTGGCTCTAGCTTATGAAGGAAGCCTTGCAATCCAACTGTCCAGGGCGGTTAAGGGGGTTGCGCAAGGCTGTTTGTACTGTACAGAGGGAGATTCGTCTTTGCGATGACCCAGAACCCAAGGGTTTGTGAGCAGTACGCACAATTTATTGTGATTTCAGTCACGCAGAATCTGGATTGCCCTGAATAGGCTAAGGAAATATCTCCCCTTTCCCAAGCCAAGAATGCAACGGAGTTATAGATATCGTCTAAGTGGATATGGGCAATGATGGGAGGTACTGATGCCAGAAATTGAACCTTTTGATCAGACTGTAAAGCTGCTGGGGCCACGCCAAGCAGGCCAGAAGCGTGATGTATTTGCCTTATCCATCCCCCAAGCAGATAGTATCTTTGGTGCCTTGCATGACAAGTATCGGCACATACCGGAAGTGAAGATGGTCGTTGTGATTCAAGATTGGGCCGATATGACTGGATGCTGGGAGGCCGATCATGCTTGTGCGATCGCATCCAACGATACGGAAATGCTAATCGAGTGGCTCTTCGCCCTCCGAGCAGAAGATTTCGATGGTGACTATCCCCCGCCAGCGGGACTACTATGCTGTGCCCAAGCCATGCAATCCTGCCTCCATCAAAATTGGGTGAAAGGGGAGCCTATTTATATCGAGAACATTTGAGGTACCCCATTGAATGGTCCTCAAGGTTTGACTACCCGAACTGATCCTTTTCCCAAGGTTCTTTTCCATCTTTCCACCGATGCTGTCGTTTCCAGTAAAACGTGAGGTTAAACGGTCCCAACGGGTCTCGTTTGCCCCAATAGACATCTTCAATCAACGTTGTTGTTGGAGGCTACTACAACCTGATTTGGGCAATAGTTCCCAGTACACTGGCAGAGCATTCACTTAGGTGAGCATGCAGAGCTTTTTAGTAGCATACTGGCAACATATTTGGATTAAGGTGGTCGAAACGACCACCCTATTTCCTGTGGTACAACATTGCCAAAATTGTTGTACCCTCTAGGCTAGAGACTCCTTGTCAGAGTACTATGGCGTGGATTTGGCTCTAGGTTCCTCTGTCTTAGCTTGTGCCTGATGCAAGGTTTGACTACGCTCCACTAGTTGCATAAATGCTGTGCGATAGCCTTGTGGATCTTTCCCTTTGGCTTGTTCAGCTAGATCCAGCACCTGACTAAAGGTCGCCTCCCCTTTGTAATCGGAATCCCGTAAGAGCATCCCATACATGGCCACTGCTGCTGAGAATTTGAGGTTTTCAGATGCGGACTGAATCGAACGGTTCCCATCTGCGATCGCTTGGCTGATCAGCTGACTCGTATTGCCAGTAGGCGGCTTGTACCGTAGCTTCAGGTTCATCAGATCTGAGCTGCTGCTGTTTGCGGTCGGCTTTTGGAACTTAAGGGGATCGATATCGGGAAGTTCAACATCACTTTTCACTCCAGTAGGTATCACCTCGTAGAGCGCCGTAATAGTATGGCCAGCACCAATTTCCCCAGCATCTTTACGGTCATCGTTAAAATCCTGATCGCGTAGGAGGCGGTTTTCGTAGCCAATGAGGCGATAGGCTTGAACTTTTTCAGGATTGAATTCCACCTGAATTTTGACGTCCTTGGCAATGGTAAATAAGGTGCCGCGCAGGTCGTTGACCAGCACTTTCTGGGCTTCTAGCAGCGTATCGATATAGGCATAGTTACCGTTGCCTTTGTTCGCCAGCAGCTCCATTTTGTTGTCTTTATAGTTGCCCGTACCGTAGCCTAAAACCGTTAGGAATACGCCGCGATCGCGTTTTTGTTCGATCAGACGCTCTAACTCAGCATCACTGGATTGGCCGACGTTAAAGTCACCATCTGTAGCAAGGATGACTCGATTATTGCCATTCTTGAGGAAGTGGCGTTCGGCCATATCGTAGACAAGTTTAATCCCCGCTGCACCCGCTGTGGAGCCACCTGCCTCTAGACGATCGATGGCCTGCATGATTTTGGCTTTTTGAGTACCAGGTGTGGACGGTAACACAACGCCAGCTTGTCCAGCATAGACGACTAGACTCACCCGATCTTGGGGTTTCAGTTGATGGACGAGCAAACAAAGGGATTTTTTGACTAGAGCCAATTTGTTGGGGCGTTTCATTGACCCCGATACATCAATCAAAAACACCAAATTGCTGGGTTGTTCCTGTTCAAGTTCTGTGCCTTTCAGGCCAATGTGCACGAGCTTATGCTGGCTATTCCAAGGGGCAGTGGCCACTTCAGTACTGACGGAAAAAGGCTGATCGCCTTTGGGAGCCGCATAATCGTAGTCAAAGTAGTTAATCAGCTCTTCTAGGCGGACTGCATCTTTCGGCGGCAGCTGACCTTGGCGGATAAAGCGTCGTACATTGCTATAGGACGCCGTGTCAACATCGATAGAGAAGGTAGACAGCGGGGTGCGCTGAGGTAAGAAAAACGGGTTTTCGTTAATGCGTTTATAGTCTTCAGTGTTGAACGTCCCCGGCAAATGCAGCCGATCCTTGTCCTTGAATTGAGGTTCAGGTGCTGGAGGAGCAATGCTGGCAGGGGGTGCGATCGACTTCGCCCGTCCGACTGAGTCACGGCTGAGTTGGGATGGGGCAGCAGCTTCATTCACTGGGGCAGGTTGGGCTCCTGTAACGGCAGGTGGCAGGCTGGTCGGTCGAGGACGTTGCGAAAACCCAAACCGTCGATTCCCTTGGTTATGAGGTTGATTGACCTGACTAAGCTCTGTTACATAGTCTTGCTGTAGGCGTTTAAGGAGGGCCGTATCATCTGCACTAAGGGACTGGCTATCCTCTGGTAAACGCTCTAGGCTAGCGGCCAGTTGAGCTAGACTTTGGGCAAACTCGGCACGGGATAGCCCTAGCTCAATTTCTACAGGAGTCCGCCCAAGATACTGTTCATAGAGTTTGCGCAACGCCTCGACATCTTTATGAGCTGGTAACAGTAGCGACTCGGCATTGCAGCCCCGAATTTTGGTTTGGGGCTGTGATCTTGCTTGAGCAATATTGAGTGGTTGACAAGCACTCATCGTCATCAGTAAGGCGGCTGATAATGCGCCAGACCGCTGCCAATTAAACCGATTCATTGCACCTTCTCCTCAATTCCAAGGGTTTCCAGCACTTATCTGGATTAATTTCATCCTAGTCTCTGGATTTAGAATGACCCGTCTCGTTTCCAAAATTGAAATGGCTCAGTTTGAGTTGAAGGCACAAACGCTATTCAGCACAACTCAGATCTAAGGTTCTCGTCAAGCTGGGACCCGCAGACTGCCCCGGCTGGATCAGAGTCGCGGTTAACTGTACCTGGGAATAGCACTGGTACTCCGCTAGGAACGGAAAGGAGTGGCTAAACTGATCGTTGCTTATAAACGAGATTGATCGAGTTTGAACCGAGTTCCAAGCTGGGACAGGTCCTGTGGCAGGCGTATCATACCCTTTGGCATTGATTGCAAGCACGAGATTGGTCCCTGGTGGAGTGGCTTGCGCGCTCGGTTTGACTTTGACAGAAATCAGTAAGTCCATCCCTAGGCCATAGGGATTCCAACGCTGGTTCAAGGGAACGAGCTGGTTCTTGAGGCGATTAAAAATTTGCACATCAATGGCTTGCAGGACTGCGTTAGCAGAGACTGGTCCTGTAGGGGTAGGTGCCGCTGCAGCCGCTCCAGGGTCAGGAGTCTCCTTAGCACTGGCGGGTGATGGCTGTGAAAAGATATCTGAAACGCCAGTGTCATTATTTAAGGGAGGGAGCGGGGTGCCATCTACAGGAGCTCCTGTAGATGAGCTAGTTGTTTGAGGTGGGGCGACTCGGGGCTTTTCTAACTCAGAAATGGCAAATTTGCCGACAATCTTATCAATGAGCGTACCTCTGGAGGTTTCGCCGTCGGAGACGAAGTCACCATTGGTGTCAATTAAAATAGCGCCGGCCGTAAACACACATTGCAGCTCCAGTCGATCGATGTCTTTGCGGGTGCGGTATTGAATGTCTCCCCCCAGAAAACCGCATTCATTTTGGCTAGACCGCACGGGACCAGGAAAGCGAGCGGTCAAGGGTTCTGTATAGCGAGATCGACGAGGCAATGGAGGTAGAAACTGATCTTCATCCCCTGGATAAGGGAGACTATCGCGGGATAAGCCATAGCGATCCCCTTTTTTGATTTCAGTGTCCCAACAGGCCACCTGTACTTGTCGGCCCCCCCGGTTGTTCTTGAAGACATGAAGAGACAGAATGCGATCTCGCGTACAATTCAGCTTCGCGGTTGGCCATTGAGTGCGGAGGGTTTGCAATAGCTGGTCGCAGGATTGCTCAGTCCCACAGTCCCCCTTGATGGTAGAGGTTATAGCTGAATCAGCAGCAGATTTAGGAGCGGAAGACTGAGCTAGCGTAGGATTCCAAGGTGCGATCGCAAGTCCGAATCCCAAAACCATCCAATGAAACGTCCGCATAATCTGTCCTTCCTATTGAACAATGTATCTGATGTCCTTGCATCGTAGATATCGTCTACGAATGACCTATTATTGTTCCGAAATTTATACTGTTCAGAATTACATAGTTCAGGAAATATAGAGTCTGGCACAATCATTTTGTAAGGTGTCTAGGTAAGGCGATGTGCGACTAAATGCCTGTAACCGTTGATTCCTCGTTTCCTCTGGCTAAATGTTGTGATCAGTAGCAACGTAGTATCAGTACTTTCA
>JANQPU010000302.1 GCA_028285315.1 Acaryochloris sp. IP29b_bin.176 | reverse complement strand
TTGCGTCATGCAAACAAGCAAAGCAGAGAAGACGGCAGCTCGAATTCACGGTGCAAACCTATGTTTATCGGACCGATTAATGTTTTGTCAGTCAACCAGGGTTGAATCACATGCGCATAGGTATCTAGTAGCACTCGCTTATCATGCCCAGATTGCTCGGCTACCATAATAGGGTTTGCTCCGTTAGCTAACGCATGAGAAATAGCTGTATGCCTTGTTGAATAAGGCTTTCGATATTCAATGCCACATTCTTGGAGAATGGTTTTCCATGCCCGTCTTCTAAAGTTGCGATCGCAAATTGGTAACCCTGTAGGACTAGGAAACACTAAATCTTCAGGCTTAGGTGTAAGCCTTTCATATCGCTCTTTGAGCATCGACTGTATGTTGGGCGATAGCATGACCGTTCTAGCCTTTCCTGTCTTAGTACTTTTGCGATGTCCTCTTGATATGCTTACTCCAATCCAAACTGTCTGAAAGTCATCAGCGAAGTGCTTCCACTGCAAACCTGCTGCTTCTCCAAACCGACAACCCACACCAAACAGGAAAGTTACAAAGTCTGAATAGTGTGAGTAATAGGGATTGCTCCTAAATCCTGCAAGAATTTGCTTGATTTCAGCTTGATTGAATGGTTTCCCTGGCGGAGTTGGTTGAGTTTTGATTGCTTCTCCCAATCCAATCCAAGGGTTCTCATTGGCAATTAGTTGTTCTTGAATAGCCCATGCCCAACAGCTTTGCAGTAAACCAATCCGTGCTTTAGCTGTTCCTG
The DNA here is from genome assembly GCA_028285315.1 of Acaryochloris sp. IP29b_bin.176. GTDB lineage: Bacteria > Cyanobacteriota > Cyanobacteriia > Thermosynechococcales > Thermosynechococcaceae > Acaryochloris. Next base: position 4,689 of record JANQPU010000302.1, on the reverse strand, counting down.
GGGTGACCCGTTCTGTCTGAATGCTCATGAAGTTTCTGGCTTGATGCCTCTTGACTTCATGTGCTGGAACGATTAGCCATTTTTTCAATGCTCTGGATAAAGGCACGTATCTTGTTTCTACTGACCGTGGTGAGATACCTTTATCACGTTGTTTATAAGTTGTGTACTTATCGAATAGTTCGCTACAACTCAATCCTGAATTACCAACAGCCTTTGGACGGTACTTATTTTTGGTGACATCATATTGGCTGCATCGAATATCATCTTCGATCTGCCTAGCAACACCACGAGCATAAGCTATGTTTGCTCTGTTATATTCCAGACCAAGACTAAGGCTGGTGCGCTTACCTCCAGGTTGGGTCCACCTGAGCCTGATCATTCCCCGATCATTGGTGACCTGTACTTTTTCTTGACTTTTTACTCTCACGGGTTAATTCCTTCCGGCCAGTTTTTCCGGCCAACTACACGAACTAACCAGCTTTAACAGACTTATTTTTTAAGGAAGAAATTCACATAAAAACAGACCTGAAAGCTAGTCATAATAGCCTTCAAGCCTCACCAGGAATAAGTTTTACAATCAATCGGAGCGGCGGGATTTGAACCCACGACCCCCACTACCCCAAAGTGGTGCGCTACCAAGCTGCGCTACGCCCCGTTTCGCTTTACAAGCGTAACATAAAAATCTGAATTAAAAGACTTCAATTGTCTGGACAGCGCTCACCAATTCAGAAGTACTTCCTGCAGGCCAATGTCCTTCTGCTCGGCGTCCACTGAGGAGAATAAAACTCAGATCAAATTGATGAGGGTATCCCTGCACCTCCAGCCAAATCAGATCACTGCTTGCCTCACAGGCAATGGTTTCCTCAGCCATTAACTGATCTTGCAACTGCTCAACTGAATCCACCAATTGCAGCAATAGGCGTCGAAAATCCGCAAACTCTGCTGTGGTCAACTCCACTGCCCACTCATTTGTACCTACTAACCCTGGGAAAGCCACGTTAGGTTGCCATCCCAATCGCCAACCTTGGCCCTCCTTAAGCTGTCGATCCATGTTCCGTTCTTAAAAAGAGAGCTTTTGAGCCTCGCCAGTGGGCTTCCGGGTCGGAGTTGTAGATTGAGGGGGTGTAGATTGAGGGGCAGACGGTTGAGAAGCTGGGACCCGCAACAGATCCGCACTGCCTGAACCGGGTAACGGAACTAATTTAGGGCGAGTAATGGGTTCAGGTTCTGGGGCAGAAGGCTTTTCAGGCTCTTCTGGTGGTGTCTTTTCAGGAGGAGGGGCTGCCTGTTGTGGAGGGACTTGGCTGACGTAAATGTCGCTGAGGGTTTGAGTTAGAGCAAGTCGCTGTTGCCGTGTTAGCTGGCGCATCAGCTTGCGATCGCTCTCCATCGGATTGGTTTTCAAAAAAGCATGCCCAGGATACTCTTCCTCACGCAAATTTTCGTAGATTCCCAGATAATCCGCCAGAGTAATTTTCCAGTCAAAACGGTACTGTGGCGATCGCCCTTTCACCAGCGTGTGATATTGAATCAACCGGCTGATCAGCGTACTGTTGGTTGCAGGTTTATTGCCCTTCCTGCGGAAGTACTGATTTTCCTTTGGCAACTCCGGCAGTTGGGAGTACACGGCATCTGCAACCATCGTTGGATTAATCCTCTGGGCGACAGATGGTGGGGCAAATAGCCATCCACCCGCAACCAAGGAGGCGCAGATGACTGCCCGCTTGGATCGCTGAATCAGGGTGAGGGTAGTGTTCACTCGCCAATAATCTCCGGTTGCGTCAATTCATCAGACATCTCAATAATGGCTTGCATCACTGATTTCATGCCTGCATCGTCAAAATCTTCTAAGTTCTCACGGCGACGACGCTTTTTCGCCCGATTCGCGACTTGCACAGTAATACGATAGCGATTGGAAGAGGCATCGATCAGTTCTTCCGCTCGTCGCATAATATGCGTTGTGTCAAAGGTAGGGCGCTTAGACATAAGGTTTCTCAAAAAATTTGCTGCTCATCTAGTTTAGCAACAATACTCTCGTCCAGATGATGTGAGGCTGTCAAACTCTAAGAGGACGGGGACTGATTGATTGTAGTATATGCGAAAGCATACTGCAGACCTCCTCATTATTACTTGGCTGCAGTGTCTTAGGACTTATGCTATCCCCCATCACTGCTCTGGTTCAGAATTCACCCCTGTTGGGGCAATCGCATTTCTGACCATCGTGATCGTTTCATTGATTCTCTTCTATCGGTTCATATCCTGGCCTATTCCTATGCCCTCCAACGTCACCCTTAATGAGACCCATCGCCTGCAAACCCCTCAGCTAGATGTTCCGCCTCGTCTATTAATGGGGCCAGGGCCTTCCAATGCCCATCCCAGAGTTTTACAAGCCTTGGGGATGCGCCAAGTCGGTCATTTAGATCCCTGTTTCATCGAGTTGATGAATGAGGTCCAGTCTCTCCTCAAGTATGCCTGGCAAACAGAGAATCCCACGACTCTTCCGGTCAGTGCCACAGGGAGTGCGGCGATGGAAGCCACCCTGGCCAATACGGTAGAACCGGGCGATGTGATCTTAGTGGGGGTCAATGGCTATTTTGGCCATCGGATGATGGACATGGCCGGACGTTATGGGGCCGATGTGCGCCGCATTGATAAGCCCTGGGGAGAGGTCTTTTCCCTGGATGAGTTGCGCGCGGGCCTAGACACCCATCGGCCTAAAATTTTGGGTTTGGTGCATGCTGAAACTTCAACGGGAGCCTGCCAACCTCTAGAAGGCGTTGGCAACTTGTGCCGAGAATATGATTGCTTACTGCTGGCTGATACGGTCACAAGTCTGGGTGGATTACCCCTGTTCCTAGACAAATGGGGGGTGGATATGGCCTACAGTGGTAGCCAAAAATGTTTGAGTTGCCCGCCGGGGATTAGCCCCTTCTCCCTAAGTTCCCATGCCTTGGACAAGCTCAACAAACGCCAGAACAAAGTGCCCAATTGGTATTTGGATATGTCGATGGTGGGCAAGTACTGGGGAGCGGAACGGACCTATCACCATACGGCTCCCATCAATATGATCTATGGTTTTCGCGAGGCACTGCGCCTAATTGCTGAAGAGGGACTGGCTGAACGCTGGGCTCGGCATCAAAGTAATGCAGAGTTGCTATGGGAAGGACTGGCGGAGTTAGGACTAGACTGCTACGTCGAGCGCAAATTCCGGTTGCCCTCTTTGATTACAGTTCGCATCCCAGACGGTGTAGATGGCAAAGCTGTTACTCAGCAGTTTCTGAAGAACTTCAATATTGAGATTGGCAATGGTTTAGGTGAACTAGCTGGTAAAGCCTGGCGGATTGGACTGATGGGCTTCAATAGTCGTCCCGAAAATGTCCATAGGGTCCTGGATGCGTTTAAACAAACCTTGAAACGCTAATCTACAGGGTCACAACGGATTTCGAGTAAGAACCCATCCGGGTCATAGAAGTAGATGCCGCGACCGGTAGGTCGGGTGACAGGACCTTGTGCGATCGCAACTTGATTCGCCCGCAACACCTGCACGGCCTCGTCGAAGGCGTCTGGGGTAATATCAAAAGCCAGATGATTGGCACGGGTAAACTGCTGTTCTGGGTCTGGATTCGGGGGGGATAAGTCTGGCTCCCAGAAGAGGTCCAACACCCACCCGTCGGGGGTCACGAAGTTACTAATCCGCCCCTGCTTCACCAATTCCACTAAGGTTTCTGGAACTTCAGATCCCGTCAACTCATGCAGGCCCAAAATGTTGCCATAAAAATGCCGCGAGGCTTGGAGATCTTTTACGTTCAGGGCAAAGTGATGGGTCTTGCGTAGCTTGCCTTTGGGTAATACAGTCATCATCAGTATCAGCTAGTCCTACTCTTCTATGATTTCAGAAGCGTACTTTTCCTATTTTTACGCATCAGCACGAGAATGCTCTTTGGGAAAAGCTTCAGACACTACCGAGAAATTGCCAGCCCGTCCGCAACACCATATACCACAGCGCCAAGGAAGCAGTCAAATAGAGATAGAATCGAAGTAAAACTCGGTTGATCGTACAGTGAACAAGGCTATGCAAGATGCGAAAACCGACAAATATCCAGGACATCAGCAGATAGAGTCGATCGACTTGGCTGGTTGCGAATAGGTAGTTTCCGAGGGCGTAAAACAGCACTGGTAGCTCAAAGAGGTTTTTGAGATTGTCTGAGGGGTTAGAGACGGCGGGTGGGAATAGGCGGGCAAACTCTAGGGGCTGTAATTTTTCAGGTGGGAAGTTATTTTTGGTGATGAAGGGAATGCGGCGAGCATACATATATGTCCAAACCGTTAAGGTTAGTAAGAACATCGCAAAAATGGGGGCGAAAATTGCTTTCTGATCCATGCTTGTAACCAGACTTAAATGAATTTTGAGAAAATCTGGGAGCAGATTTGGCTACATTGTTTCAGCGAGTCAGCAGATATTGATCGATAGAACAAATCTAGTGCTCCCTCAAACTCAGCCTATGAGTAGCCGCAAACAACAAACAGTCCTCGATCGGGTACTTTTTTGCTGATTGATATTGATGAGTTGCAATATCGATGTAAGTTAAATCTTGACGTTCGCGTAATCGGATCGCATAAAGAGATTCAGCGTATGCTCGTCTAGCAATCAAGCTAGGACAGTGGCATGGCGGATCAACTTACTGTTAC
>JANQPU010000296.1 GCA_028285315.1 Acaryochloris sp. IP29b_bin.176 | reverse complement strand
TTTCAGCCCTCTATAACCATGAGCTAACTTTGGCAGCTTAAGGGATGGCAAACAGCAATACCACATCGTGAAATGAATATTGCAAGAGGTCTAATGAAACCGTGCTAGTTTTCGGTATTGAAGAAGCTTAGTCTGCCTTTGTATAGTAAGGATAGCCAAGCATCAAAAATAATTTCGTATCTTTGATTAAATCTCCAGCATCAGAGCAATTAAGATTTCAAAACTTATATCTCTTTTGAATCTTTCCTTGACTATTGAATCATTGCTTGACTTCTTTAGTATTTGGGTGTGACCTTGTCTCAAAAAGATGGGCAGGTAAATTTAAGGTAAGTCTTCGACTTGAGAGTACGCAGTATACTTTCCCCCTAATCCTTTGACGATGGTTTCAGTATTAGCCACTAGCATGGTTTGATAGGTATTTCCACGACTATTGGCTGTTCCCAGAGTATCCGTGAGCAATTCTGTTTGGGCAATTTGAACTCCGGCTTCTTTGGCAATCACCTGCATAAGTTTTGGAGGGTCACCGAATTCAATAAAAATCGTAGGTACTTGGGCAGTCCTGATCGCTTCCACTAAATCTTTGATCCGGGCAGCAGCAGGTTTTTGCTCTGTACTCAGTCCTTGCAATGCTCCTTCTACGGTGAGGCCATAGTCAGTTGCAAATTAGGCCAGGGATTCATGGGTAGTAAATAGTTTACGCTGCCCCTTTGGAACAGTCTGAATTTGTAACTGACTCCAAGTGTCTATTCGTTTCAATTCAGTGACTATCTCTTTTGAGTTTTGGGAATAGGTATCTGCCTGTCCGGGGGCCAGTTTAGCTAGGCTCTCTTCTAGTATGGCAACCATCTTCATACCTTGTTTGGGGCTGTGCCAGACATGTGGATCAGGGGCTTTTCCCACTCCCTCCCCATACGCTCTATTCCCATATTTTTAATCAGGAAATCGGTAATGGGGACGATCTGGAGTAGGACGATATCTTCTGACTTCAGTGAAAGGGAGTAAGACAGAATTTCGGTTTAAGCTGCTTAAGCAAATGGATACTCTAATTCATTACCTAAAAAGCGACAGAGGATCTTTTACGCCTTTCAATAAGAAATATAAATATAAAAATGATTTATTTATTAGTAATTTTTATTAATAGAATAAACTATTGACATTTTACAGATCATTTATCCTGTTGCGAAGATGGAGGAACTGATTCTTATGTTGCCTTCCCATGCCAGAGGCCTTAGGAGAAAACAATGACGACTTCATCTTTGCCTATTAATCCTGTATCAGCCCAAAAACGATGTACTATACAGTCTCAAGAGATCGGGGCCGAGACAATCACTTTACGCTGCCTCGACTGGGATCGGGATCGCTTTAATATTGAATTTGGGTTGGATAACGGCACGACTTACAACTCATTTGTGATTAAGGGCAAGAAAACGGCACTGATTGATACCAGTCATATCAAGTTTCAAGACCTATATCGGGATGCATTCCCCCACCATCTCGATCTCACCACCCTGGACTATTTGATTGTCAGTCACACCGAACCGGACCACAGTGGCCTCGTTGAAGAAGTTTTAGAGTTGGCCCCTCAGGTGACGGTAGTTGGAGCCAAGGTCGCCATTCAATTTTTAGAGAATATGGTGCATCGCCCCTTTAAATCCCAGACGGTTAAGCAGGGCGATTGCCTCGATTTAGGCGATGGACATGAGCTAACCTTTGTGTCTGCGCCTAACTTACACTGGCCAGATACCATTTTGACCTACGACCGTAAGACTCACATCTTGTTTACCTGTGATGTTTTCGGCATGCACTATTGTAATGATCTGACCTATGACGATGAAGCAGATCTCTTAACACCACACTTTCAATATTATTATGACTGTCTGATGCGGCCCAACGCCCGCTCGGTATTGAGTGCTCTCAAGCGCATCGACGGCTGGGACGTGCAGACGATTGCCACAGGGCATGGTCCATTATTGAAGCACCACATTGAGGATTGGATCAGTCTCTACCGGGAGTGGAGCGAGCAGCAAGCCAAGGTGAGTCAATGGGTCGTTGTCTTTTATGAGGAAGGCTATGGTCATGGCAACAGCTTGGCTCAAAGGATTGCCCAGGGCATCAAGAAAACTGGGGTAGATGTGGAGCGTGTTGATCTTGCCAGCACAGATCTCCATGGCCTCCGCGAACTGGTACAGATGGCAACGGGACTCGTAATCGGAATGCCTGCCCAGTCTAATCGCACCACGACTGCCACTGCCTTGAGTACCATCCTGGCGACGGCTCATGCCAAGCAAGCGATCGGTTTGTTTGAATCAGGCGGTGGTGAAGATGAGCCCATTTATCCCCTGCGCAATACGTTGCAAGGGATGGGGCTGGTGGAAGCCTTTCCCCCTATTCTGGTGAAGCAGCCCCCTGATAGTCCACTCGTCCAACTATGCGAAGAAGCAGGAGCCGATCTGGGGCAATGGTTGATGCGCGATCGCACTATAAAGCAAATCAAAGCCCTAGATACTGATCTGGAACGAGCCCTGGGACGCCTCAGTGGAGGGTTATATATTCTGACGGTGCAACAGGGGGAAGTTTCTAGCGCCATGCTAGCGTCTTGGGTGACCCAGGCTAGTATGGAGCCCTTGGGGGTGGCCATTGCTGTTGCCAAAGATCGAGCGATTGAGTCGTTGCTGCAGGTGGGCGATCGCTTTGTTCTCAACATCCTAGAAGAAGACAATGTTCAGCATCTGATGCGGCATTTTCTCAAGCGCTTTCCACCGGGCGCGGATCGGTTTACCGGCATTAAGGTTTATCCCGCCAAGAATGGGGCGCAGATCTTAGCTGATGCGTTGGCCTACTTGGAATGTCAGATTACTCATCGAATGGAAGTCCACGACCATTGGATTATTTACAGCACCGTTGAAGCTGGTCGCGTTTCTAAACTAGAGGCTTTAACAGCAGTCCATCGTCGCAAGGTTGGCAATCACTATTAATCTTGCGAGTCCAGAATAGCCTAGTTTCACCGTCATAGTTGCTTGCTTACGTCCCACCCGCTTAGGAGATTGTCTTTATGACCCTTTCGCCCCCGTCACGCCTGTCTACACTGCAATGGATAAATCGTAGCAATCTGGTCAGTTGCCTTGAATTTGTGCAAGACCTGATCATCATTTGCCTCTGTATTGGCTTGTTTAGCTTTATGGTGCTCCAACTACGGGATATGTTTATGTCTTTGCTACCTCCTCTGGAGTTGGCAGCCGTCACCGCCGATATTCTGTTCCTCCTGATATTGGTCGAGTTATTTCGCCTGTTGATTATTTACTTAGGTGAAAGGCGGGTCTCCATTGGAGTTACCGTTGAGGTTTCCATTGTGTCTGTTCTCCGGGAGGTGATTGTTCACGGTATTTTGGAAATCCCCTGGCTACAGATATTGGTCACTTGCGCCTTCTTGGTGACTTTAGCCTTATTGCTCGTTGTCCGAGTCTGGTTACCCCCCACCTTTGAAGGCATTGATCCAGAAGAGTACCTGTCTAAGCGCCGACGAACCGAGCTGAAACCAGATCAATCTCGACAGAGTCCCGTCCCCCAGGTCCCCCTGCACTAAAGAGAAATGCTTTTCCTTGCTCAATTCAATCTATTAATTTTGGAAGAACGACCATGCTTGCCACCCCTACAGACGTTGTCTCTAAACCTATGAGCGTCCGTCCCCGAGATGTTCAAGTCCAAGAAATTGCAACCCAAACTTGGGTGTTGCGATCGCGGACCTGGGAACAGCTTAAGTTTGAAGTAGAATATGCCCGCCAACAGGGCACAACGGCCAATTCCTACTTGATTCAGGCTGACCAAGTAGCGGTAATTGACCCACCAGGGGCCTCTTTTACCGATATTTATCTGGATGCCCTGTCCCAATGCATTCTCCTTGATCAGATTGACTTTGTGATTGTACAGCATGTCAATCCCAATCGGATTGCAACCTTACAGCCATTGCTGCAACAGGCTCCCCACGCTCGAATTGTCTGCTCTAAGCCTGCCGCGATTGCCCTCAAGCAAGTTATGCCCACATGGGATGATCGATTGCAAGTGGTCCGCAACGGTGATGTCCTGGGATTAGGCGGCGACCGTGAACTACAGTTCAGCTTTGTCCCTACTCCTCGATGGGCAGACATGCTGTGCACCTATGACCCCATCAGCCATATTCTGTATACGGATAAGCTATTTGGTGCCCATTTATGTACGGATGAGCTTTGGGATGGAAACTGGCAGCAGTTGCAAAGTGACCGCCACTACTACTTTGACTGTCTCTTTGCTGCTCAGGCGAAACAGACGGAAGCAGCCTTAGCAAAACTGACGGACTATCCCGCTCGGATCTACGGACCAGGACATGGGCCACTGATTCGCTATAGCCTCAGTCGGCTCAAAATTGAATACTCGCAATGGTGTCAGCAACAGCAGCAGAAAGTCCTCAGTGTTGCTTTACTCTATACCTCAGCCTATGGCAATACCGCCACAGCGGCGGCGGCAATCGCCCAGGGATTGATCGAAGCCGATATTCAAGTCAAGTCAATTAACTGCGAACAACTCGATTCCCTAGATCTAGCAACTGTGATCGAGGAAAGCGATGGGATTATTATTGGCTCACCCACCTTAGGCGGTCATGCTCCCGTTCAAATTCAAACGGCCTTGGGTATTGTTTTGTCAACGGCTGCCAAACATAAACTCGTGGGTGTGTTTGGTTCCTATGGGTGGAGCGGTGAGGCCATTGACCTGATCGAGAGCAAGTTAAAAGATGCCAGTTTCCGTTTTGGATTTGAGACCCTACGCATTCGCTTCAGCCCAACTGCCGAGATGCTCCAGACCTGCCAACAGTCTGGCAAGCAATTTGCCAAAGCCCTGCAGAAACAGAAAAAGGCCCGAATTTTGTCTCGACCACTGGTGACGGCCCAGGTGGATCGCACTGCCCAGGCCATGGGTCGAGTGATTGGCTCCCTGTGTGTGATCACCTTTCAGACAGCGGAGGGCTATCGCAGTATCCTCACCTCCTGGGTGTCTCAAGCATCTTTTACTCCACCAGGAATCATGGTGGCGATCGCAGAATACAAGGGCCTAGATGCCATCACCCAACCTGGCACTCCCTTTATCCTGAATTTGCTTCAAGAAGGCAAAACCCTGAGACGGCATTTTTCCCGCGATCGTGTCTGCGATCCCACCTTAACGTCTGCATTGGAGGTGGACTATACGGAACAAGGCGGACTATTCCTAAGCGAATCCGTTGCCTACCTAGAATGTAAAACCCAACAGCGGTCAATGTGTGGCGATCATTGGCTTCTTTATGCGACGGTTGAGCATGGTAAGGTACTGAATGGTTTTGGGCAAACCGCAATTCATCACCGCTCTTCTGGACGTGAAGAATAAAAGGCACCTTGAAGCTGATTGCAGGTCAACAGTCGAACAATATTGGCATCCAATTGCACTAGGGTTTGGCCACCATATACCGGAGGGAACGACGAAGTATAGATTGCCACTCCCTAGGTATTCCGTTTTGCAACACCTTGAGCAGAACTTAGATTAAAGAGCATATTCAGGGATTGCATCGCCTTGCGTCGCACTTCAATGTCCTGTTGAGCCCGCAATTGCACCATTGGATCGTGCAAAATCTTGTTAACAATACCACGAGTCAGCGCTTCGATGACTTCTTGATGTTTTTCGGCAAACTCGGTTCCTAATCGAGACAAGGCTTTTTCCAACTCTTGTTCGCGAATGGACTCCACCTTAGTTCTCAGGCTACTGATAGTGGGAACTGTCTCCAAGGAACGCCACCAGACATCAAAACTAGCCACCTCTTCTTCGAGGAGGGATTCAGCTTCCATCGCCATTTGCCGACGACTCTCTTGGTTTTGAGCAACAACCGCCTTTAGATCATCCACATTAAACGCATGGACTTGAGATAGCTCATTCACATTGCTGTGAACGTTTCGAGGCACAGAGATATCAAAAATCATACAGGATTGGCGATCACAGACGATGGGCTCTAAAATATCACGATCCAATAGAGGCTCTGTAGAAGCAGTACTGGTAAAAATCAAATCAGAAACGGATAAGACTTCCTGCATTTTAGCTAAAGTATGCAGTTTCAGATCCGCATCTTGAAATTGACCTGCCAGTTGCTCAGCCCGCTTCAACGACCGATTTAAAATTGCAATTTGATTAGCCCCTTTACTGAGCAGATGCTGAACCAACAGTCGAGACATTTTGCCAGCCCCAATAATAGCGACTCGGTGGGCAGACAAATCTTCGGTCTTCATCTGGGCGAGTTCCACCGCCGCAGAGCTAATCGATACTGCACCTGTACCAATACTGGTTTCGGTTCGAACTCGTTTCCCAGCAGAGATCGCTTGTTTGAATAAACGATTGAGAATGGGACCAGCACCACTACATTTTTGGCTCAATTTGTGGGTTTGTTTCACTTGAGCTAGAATTTGGCCTTCACCTAGGACCAAGCTGTCTAGACCTGCAGATACACGCATCAAATGCATCACCGCATCTTGATGTAGCAGGATAAACAAATGCTGACGGAGGTCTAACAGGGGAATTTGGCTCCACTCCGATAAAAACTGCGTCAGCTCACGAATACCATCATCGGTTTCTTGCGCGACCACATAGACTTCCATACGGTTACAGGTACTCAAAATGGCCACTTCTTCTAAATGAGGATAACTCCGTAATTGAGAGGTGGCCTTTGCTTTCACATCATCTGGGATGCTGAGTTTTTCTCGCACATCCACTGGCGCTGTTTTGTGACTTAAACCGACAACCGCAATATTCATGTGTCCTCCTTCACTGTTTATCTGGCCGCGTCGTTTGAGAGATACAAACTTCAGAATTTAGAGGCAATCGCCTAGTGTAACTGGAGTGCTTTAGGACGCCTAGGTGTTTCAAACATATGAACGGTGTCAACAAACCGGGCCGTCTTGGACTGGGTGGAAATAACAAGAGATTGAGTGCGAGCACCTCCACCAAAGAAGCGAACCCCTTTCATTAAGGTTCCTGGTGTAATCCCACAGGCTGCAAACAGGACCGTTTCGCCACAGGCCAATTCTTCAGCACTATAGACACGGTCGGGATCATCAATGCCCATTTCCTTTAATCGAGCAAGGTTGCTGTCTTTGCTCTCTCCAATTAGTCCTGTTTTGACAATGTCAGGGTCATAAACGAGTTGACCCTGAAAATGGCCACCGAGAGCACGCATAGCGGCTGCCGAAATCACCCCTTCAGGTGCCGCACCAATCCCCATTAGCGCATGGATATTCGTACCAGAAAACGCACAGGAGAGGGCTGCGGAGACATCACCATCCGTAATCAGAGCAACTCTTGCTCCTGCTTCTCGGATTTCCTTAATTAGGTCATTGTGACGTTCCCGCTTCATGACCACCACAACCAATTCTTCGATAGAACGATCTAGAGCTGTAGCCAAAATTTGCAGATTTTCAGTTGCGGATTTATTGATATCCACTTTGCCTTTGGCAGCAGGGGGAGCGGCCAATTTCTTCATGTAGAAGTCAGGCGCAGCAAATAATCCACCCTTCTCAGAAATCGCCAGGACCGCCATTGAGCCATTCTGACCATAGGCAACCAGATTTGTCCCTTCGCAGGGGTCTACGGCAATATCAATCTCAAGCAACTCATCTGGGTTGCAAAATTGAGCAGCATCGGGTTGGGTACAAATTCCCAATTCTTCTCCGATATAAAGCATAGGGGCATCATCTCTTTCCCCTTCTCCAATAACGATGCGGCCTCGCATATGGATTTTGTTCATGCGATCTCGCATGGCTTCAACTGCAACATGATCAGCAGTATCTTTTTCTCCCTTTCCCATCCATCGAGCTGAGGCAATGGCTGCTTGTTCAACCACCTCAATGATCTCTAGGCCGATAACGTTATCCACGCAAAGATTCCTCCTAAATGCC
>JANQPU010000276.1 GCA_028285315.1 Acaryochloris sp. IP29b_bin.176 | reverse complement strand
TACATTCAAGAAAGTAGTTTGGACTGAATGCACAAACGCTATCGCACACTTCTGACCTAACTTGTCCGCTTTATACCTTCTTTAGAAATCAGCTCTAAGACGCCTAATAACAATAGGGGCAAAGCTTGGGAGAGGTTATAGCAATTTCAGAAAGTCTGGTTAGCTGCCTCTGACTATTTCTGTCAGGGAAATATTAGTCCCAAAAGCCTCAACCCTTTGTAGAGAATTCTTTTACCTTGAAAGTGTAGCTCAGGCACAACAGAGACGCTGTAATCTTTGGGGTCTGTTACAGTAATCTACCCCCTGATAGATAGGAATAGGCTAAAGTTTTTTGGGCAACCTATAAGCGTGAAGGTTCAAAACAAGCATTATTATTTTGAGCCTCTTTGCGAACAGAGACAAAAGAGCTGCAATCGAAAATTAAGTCAATCTGACTGCCAGGGGGATAGGACATGGGCAGAATTTATAGAAAACGTCGTTGGTTAGGGGTTCTCTTCTTTTTCCTGACAATTCTATTGTCCTGGCTATTGGCTCTATTCATTAAGCCCCCTGTATCCGCTCAATGGGGGTTAACTATGAACAGTGCAGGCGACAAGCCTATTGAACCGATTCCCCTACAACTTTCACTGGATTCAGAAAAAGTAGTTTTGGGAAAACAGCTGTTCCATGACCCAAAACTGTCGGAGACCAACACAATTTCCTGTGCCAGCTGTCATAGCTTAGCCAGAGGAGGGACTGATCATCGTCCTCGATCCCGTGGCAACAAGGGTCAAGTAGGGACCATGAATGCCCCGACGGTACTCAATTCAGGTTTTCAATTTAAGCAGTTTTGGGATGGTCGAGCCGCTTCTTTGGAAGAGCAAATTGATGGTCCTGTTCATGATAAAACAGAAATGGGGTCAAACTGGCCGGAAATTATCGAGAAATTAAGCCAGTCCCCTGACTATGTTCGGGCTTTTGACAAGATCTATGACGATGACATTTCTGCCAACCATATTAAAGATGCGATCGCTACCTTTGAACGCTCCCTCTACACCCCGAATGCTCGCTTTGACCAATTTTTGAGGGGAAATACCAACGCATTAACAAATGCTGAGAAAGAAGGCTATCAGCGCTTTAAAGCCTATGGGTGTGTCGCTTGTCATCAAGGCATGTTGCTGGGGGGCAATATGTATCAGAAATTCGGCATTTTTGGGAACTACATCCAGGATCGAGGGGGCGAATCAGAGGCAGATTGGGGACGGTATCACGTTACTGGGAAAGCCGCAGATCGCTATGTGTTTAAGGTACCGAGTTTAAGAAATGTTATTTCAACAGCCCCCTATTTTCATGACGGCTCTGCGCAAACCCTAGACGAAGCCATCAAAATCATGATCAAGTACCAACTAGGTCGCGAAGCCAATCAAAAAGATGTGGATCTGATTATTCATTTCTTTCAAACCTTGAGTGGTGAACTCAATGAGGTCCATTCATGAATCATCAGAAATTTCAGCGGCTCCTAGGGGGGAGCTTTGTCTGTATCCTCTTTAGTGGGTTGGTGACGCAGAGCTTATCAGTAGATAGCCAACGTCATCAACACTATCGCACCTTGATTGCTGAACAGTTCATTACCGATGCAACCCTGAATCAAAGTGTTCTCAAATCCCGCTATGCACTATTCACTTCTTATGATCCGTTGGTAAAATCTCTGTCGGTACAACTTAGCTTACAAACGAAGTTAGAGCAAATCCCTAGCTATGTTGGGAATCAACAGGTGTTACAACGACAGTTGCAGCACAATCAGAGTCTCTTTCGCCACAAAGAAGAGCTTCTGGAAGCCTTTAAATCGAACAATGCCGTTCTCAAAAACTCACTAACCTACTTACCCGAGTTGGTTAAAGAAGTTCGCCTAGACGACAGATACCAGAACCTATCCCGAAGCACGACATCCCAATTACAAGTGATGTTGGACAACGTGCTGCTCTACAGTCTGTCAATGGATGAAGCGCTAGTGCCGCAAATCAAGCATCAGATGAGTCAGTTAGAGCAGCAAAGTACCGCCTTAGCGGATCAAGCCTCTGACCGTATTTTGCTAGCCGTTGCCCACACCCGCATTATTTTAGAATATAAACCGGAGGTCGATAGACTAACCCGGAGCATTCTGGAGCTACCAACGGCAGAAGCCATTGGTGGGTTAGAGAGGACCTACACAAAACACTATCACGCCGCTGTGCAAACGGCTGAGATCTATCGTCTTCTTAGTATCAGCTATTTACTAGTCATCGTGGGCGGTATTGCCTATCTAGTGATTAAACGGCAACGACGTTTGATTAAGGAGCAACAACAATCCCAACAACGCTTATCGGGCATTCTCAGCAGTCTAACAGACGCCTTTATCGCCCTGACTCCCCAATGGCAGGTAAGCTACATTAACCCCCAGGCGACTGAGATTCTCCAGCAAGATTCTCAAGATCTCCTCAATCAGGATTTTTGGCAGATCTTCCCGGATGAGTTGGGGGTCAAACATCGACAGGTTTATCAAACAGCGCTCCAGGATCAGGTGAAGCAGTCCTTTGAAGCCTTCTACTCTCCCCAGCAGATATGGTTTGAGGTTCGCATTTTCCCCAGTGTGGATGGCCTATCCCTATTCTTCCAAGATGTTACGAGTCGCAAGCAGGCTGAGATCAACCTCAAACAAACCAATGCTGAATTACAAGCGGCAAAAGATGCGGCTGACCAAGCCAGCCAAGTCAAAGGTGAGTTCATGGCCAATATGAGCCATGAACTACGGACCCCGATGAACGCTGTGATTGGGATGACCAGCTTACTCAGCCATACATCCCTCACCCCTCAGCAACAGGATTTTGTCGACACGATTCGTAGCAGCGGCGAGGCACTGTTGTGTCTCATCAATGACATTCTGGATTTCTCCAAAATTGAAGCAGGAAAACTAGACATAGAAGAACAGCCCTTCCATTTAAAAACCTGTATTGAAGACGCCTTAAAGTTGGTTGCTCCGAGAGCTTTTGGAAAAGGGTTAGAGTTAGCGTATTTGGCCAAACCAGAGATTCCCTATGGGATCATTGGGGATGTTACACGGCTTCGCCAAGTCTTGGTGAATCTACTCTCGAATGCAGTTAAGTTTACAGAGTCTGGGGAAGTAATCGTTCACGTTAAGGATGTCACTCCTGTAGTAACGCTCGATACAGAAAATCTAAATCAGGATCGCTCCCCTACTCACCTCCTTCAGTTCTCCGTCCAAGATACGGGAATCGGGATTCCCCAAGATCGAATGGCCCGCTTATTCAAATCCTTTAGCCAGGTGGATACGTCCACTACTCGTAAATACGGCGGAACGGGTCTGGGCCTAGCCATCAGTCAACGATTGTGTGAACTAATGGGAGGGCACATCTGGGTAGAGAGTGAGATTGGAATCGGGTCCACTTTCTTTTTCACGATCGCAGCTCGGGTGGCCGCTGATATCGACTATTCGCCTCATCTAGTGCTAGATAAGCTCAAGGGAAAGCGGATCCTGATTGTGGATGATAACCGGACGAATCGCAAAATCCTCACCTTACTCGCAGAGGTTTGGGGAATGCACCCGCAGGCAGAATCGGGAGGACTGGCCGCAATCGAACGATTACAGCAAGATCCTGAGTTTGATGTGGCTGTGATCGATATGCAAATGCCCCAAATGGATGGTCTTACCCTCGCCAAGCACATCCATAGGCTTGAAATATGCCAAGATTTGCCTTTGATTATGCTTAGTTCCTTGGGCGTTGAAGCGATCACAACCCCAACCGATAAAAATGATTTTTTCGCAATTTTGAATAAACCCGTTCAAGAGATGCAATTAGGTGAGATCCTCGTCAGAGCGATGACCCAACCCGCTGATCAGGTGGTTGCATCCCCTGAGCCAATTCCTTCGCCACCGGATCCCAGCCCTCCATCCTTGCGAATTTTGCTGGCAGAGGATGTGGTGGTTAATCAAAAAGTTGCTTTGCTTATCCTCAAGCAAATGGGCTATGAAGCTGATATTGCGAACAATGGCGTGGAGGTCTTAGAAGCCTTACACCGTCAACCGTATGATGTGGTGTTGATGGATTTACAGATGCCAGAGATGGATGGTCTGACGGCTGCACGTAATATTCAAGCTTCCTGGCCCCCTGAAACTCAGCCTCATATTATTGCCTTGACTGCAAATGCGATGCAAGGGGACCGGGAAAAATGCCTAGAGGCAGGGATGCATGATTATGTCAGTAAGCCCATTCGTAGTGAAGACCTGAAGGCTGCCCTAGATCGATATCAAGTGAGAAGAAAGGTTAAATGAACTCGCTGCGCCTAAGAGGTTAGCTCTGGCTGAATTTAGGTGTAATCTCCTGGGTGAATTTGGACAATACTTGTTCCAATCCTTTGAGACGAACGGGTTTCGCAATATAGTCATCCATTCCTGCTGCTAAATACGTCTCGCGATCGCCCTGCATTGTATTAGCTGTCATCGCCACCATGTGAGGTCGAGCCGTTCTATCCCACTCTTCACAAATACTCTGGGCAGTGGTAATGCCGTCCATCTCTGGCATTTGTACATCCATTAGCACCACATCATAAGATTGTTTACGCAGTGCAGTTAACACCTCCAATCCGTTCGTGACCAAATCAGCCTGATAGCCCAAGCGATCTAGCAACTTAAGAATCACTTTTTGATTGATAACGTTATCTTCAGCAACCAAAATTCTGAGAGTGGACGTAGAAGTTTTAGGAGACTGATCCGGGGCCGTAGATTGGACAGCAATAGATAGGTGAGCGGAGAGCACTTTTAGCAAAGCTTGGTAGAGTCTAAATTGCTTAACGGGTTTATTGAGGGAGGCTGACAGGTGTGGATGATATTGCCAGATGGCTGCACTTTCTCTGATCGCACTCAAGCCAATAATCGGCAGGGGGGCCTGAGTATGGTTTTGAGTGAGTTCCGTGAGTAACATCTGTCCCGCCATGTCAGGGAGTTGCAGATCTGCGATCGCCACATCAAATCTTGTGCCCCTGACCCGTTCAATGGCCTCCCAGCCCGACGATGCTAGGGTGGGAATCAATCCCCAAGCCTGAACTTGTTGGCAGAGAATCTGACCACTGCTGGCATTATCCTCCACAATCAAAATCTGTTTATTTTGGAATTGTGGTTCCGCCGCTCTATGATCCTCAGGGCCAGACAAAGCAGAGGCCGCGATGGTGAAGAAAAAGGTAGACCCCATACCAGTCTGACTTTCTACCCAAATGGTTCCTCCCATCAGCTCACAGAGTTGCTTGCTAATGGCTAGGCCCAATCCAGTGCCCCCATACTGGCGCGTGATGGACGAGTCCAGTTGACAAAAGGACTGAAACAACTGCTGCTGATGCTTTGGGGCAATCCCAATCCCGGTATCTTTGACCGCAAATAGCAGCTCATGTAGGGCCAAGGGAACTTCTGGAGTCATCTCAGCAGTGGCTACATCTCGGGCAGAGACAGTGACAATCACTTCACCGGACGCCGTAAATTTAACTGCATTTCCCAGTAAATTCACCAGAATTTGACGCAAGCGATTGGCGTCTCCTTGAATGTGAATAGGCGTTTCAGGTTCAATAAAATAAGCGAGTTCCAACCCTTTGGCCGTAGCTTTGGAATTGACAATATCCAAGGCTTCTTCCACACAGGTAGCAATGGGAAAGGGATGCAGTTCTAATTCCAGTTTCCCAGACTCTATCTTCGAGAAATCAAGAATATCGTTGATGATAGTGAGGAGAGATTCACCGCTCGTTCGAATCGTCTCCACAAAGTCTTGCTGGTGCGGATCTAGCCGAGTCTCCCTCAGCAAATCAGTCATGCCAATGACTGCATTCATAGGCGTGCGAATCTCATGGCTAATCATCGCCAGGAATTCACTTTTAGCGAGGTTGGCCGCTTGGGCCGCTTGACTACTCTCTTGTAGCGCTTGATTTTTAGCTTGCAGCGCTGTCTGTAACTGCAAGGTTTGTTGGAGTTGGAGATACAAGGCTGCCTCGGCTTGTTTGCGTTGGGTAATATCCTGCATTTCAGCAATGAAATAGGATGGTTTGCCTTGAGAATTGTGCACTAGGGCCACGCTCAAGAGGACAGAAAGGGTATGCCCCAATCGGTGGAGAAACCGCTTTTCAATGTGATAGCTAGAGATTTGACCAGTCAATAGCTGCCGAATTTGATGCCGATCAATCTCTTGATCATTGGGGTGCGTGAGGTCCTTAATTCGAAGTTCCAGTAATTCAGGCGGCTCATAGCCCAGTAATTGGCACAGCGATGGATTGACCTGTAACCATGACCCATCCAGCGCAATTAAGGCTTTTGCGATCGCAGCATTATTAAATGATGTTCGAAATCGCTCCTCTATTTGGATCGTTTGTTGCTTGAGTAAGGCTTCCCGCTTTTTTTGTAGATCCTTTTTGTCCGTGATATCTCGACAAATCCCCCAAACCTGCTGATTACCAGTGGCAGCATCTGTGATCGGCGTGTAAATCGTGTCGTAGTAGTAGTTTTGCTGATTAAATACCAATTCTTGCTCAACAAAGACTCTCTCTCCTGTGGTCAAAGCCGATGCGAGAAATGGATCGATGATCTCTGCTTGAGTCCCTAAAACCTGTTGATTTGTTTTTCCAATAATTTGTTGCGGGTCCAGCTTAAAACGCTGAGCGCCTATTTTATTGATGGCAATAAACCGCAGGTCTTGGTCATAGGCCACAAAAAGGTCAATAGTCTGGTCAATAAAAGCCGCGAAAGGATTAGCCGACTCAAGAGGGGCAGCGATATTGATCTGGTCAGCAGACTGTTGAGGCATTGGGTCAATCGTTAATCCCCTTACTAGGTTCAACGAAGAGAGAGAATAAAGTGAACCCTTTAAGCTGAACCGTAAAACCAGGAATTAGAGAGAGTCACCATCCTTGTATCATACCTAAACATTTTGGTGTTCACGTATCCACTTGATCTGTAAATTAACTCAGCGTTAAAAGTAAATTCCTCCTCTATATTACACCTCTTCTAAAGTAATCATTCAGCGGGTTACGGCGGCATCATTAGGGTAGCTGAGTCTGCATTCGTATCTTGATTGATTTGCCATATTTTTTGAGTTGGTCATGCGTAGCAAGACCGCGTTGAGCCATTAAGAAGATAAACGGTCAAACAATTCTCCTCATTGGGAAAGGCCCTAATCTCATCGGCTCTATTCCAGAATGCTCGAAAAGGATGTTCTAATACCAATAAGTCTCCAAGAGTGTAATTTTGATTAGTGACTAAAGTAGGATAGGAGAGGATTTCACAGATTTGAGAATTACGCTTGCAAGCACAGTTTGGTATAAAGCATGACAGGTTCGAACCAGTGGGTGGAGAAATTCATCAAAGTCATAGACTTGAAACGTCTGCTTGATATCGACAAGAATGTTTGTACTGTTTTGGGCTCCAGCGGCTTCCACTGCTCAACCAACTCCTTGAGCACATCAATTGGTTTAGTCTTTAACTCACCTATTGTCAGCAGGAGAACTCAATCCTGATATTTCAAATCATTTAATACCTCTTGTGAACTCAGCGTCTTTCACTCTGCCCAAATTTCTTGATTTAATGTGTTTTAGAAATAAAACAGTCATTAGAAACTAAATTTCCACCACAATAGTAGTTATCAAAATCGATAGAAAGAAGCTGGATATTATACAAGTAGTTATAGGCCAATATATATTTCCGTAACTGGCATAAAAACATGAGACTCATTCAACAGTTGTACTAAACAACCTAGGTCATAGAACTACAGGTGGTTCGTATGGCCAATTAGAGAGGAACATAAAAATATAAGCAGTAGCGAAGTTTCTGTAAGCTTCAGGATAGGAGTGTCCTTTTAAGCAAAGCTCTCCTCTACAATATTCTTGAAATCTAGATTATTGGGGCATCAGTTTAGACTGAAGATGAAAAGCATTTGCCCAACTTGTAAAAATCCTTTATATCTACCTGAGGACAGTCAGTCTTTGAGAAAATGGTCAGTGCTATGTTCTAATTGCGGTGCAATCTATCAAGCTACATCCGGTATGGTCATTGGCGCTTGGCTACGGTTTACTCATGGTCACCGAGATGTTTATCAAGCCCGGATTCAGATGAAAACTGGGTCAACGAAAACTGTTGAAATGGAACAACTCATCGATGCGAACATACTTGTTGTTGTCGTAACCCCCCTAAATGGTTTGGGCAAACTGAAGCCAATATCGTTAATTGAAATTCAGACTCAACATTCTCATCTTCTGATTCATCCACAGCAGCAAATACTCAAATATCAATCATACGGCGCAATTGGAATCATTATATTAGTAGTCTGCCTGGGCCTATCATTCAAGGGAACGATGGATGCAATTTTTGTGGTGGCTATTGTGTGTAGCCTGGCAGCAGTAGCCATAATGTCCAGAGTCTATCGAGGCAGGGAGAGCAATCCCCAGATCCGCAATCGGCTCTTGTTGGAGCAGCGGCTGATTAAACAAAGTGATCATTGGGGAGAACAACTGCAACAACTAGAGAAGGAGTTGTCAAAATTGCATCAAATCAATCAACGATTACTGCCCTATGATGAGAATACGTTATTCCAAATCAGTTCACTCTCAAAAAAGCCAAGAGAGCGCCAATATTTTGAAAATAGATATCACAGTTTGAGTGAACTAATTGAGTGCTATATTCTTGCCAAAAACTTGATCGATACTAGCCTACCAATAATACAGCTAACAGAAGAAGTACCTTTTGATTTAGTAGATCAAGTCTCTGATTTTATCCAGGATATCCAACATTTAGAGAGCCGCTACAGGGCCAATAGCTAATCCATAAACTCCTCAATAAGAGCTGATTTATTAAGCCGCTGAAACTCTCTAGAGACAAGAATCTAAGAAATCAGTTTAATCGAACTTATACCAATTCAGGGCGTTGTTGCCTGAATCGAGCAAAGGTTGCATTAGTCACTTCCGAGCGTTCTGTTTAAGCATCAACCCAAACAGTATCGGGTTTGACGATTTGAATCACTCGATTGAGTACCGCGCACTGAAGCAGTCACTCAATTGCTTGATTATCAAAGTTACGCGAACGCATCTGACCTCCAAAGATAGTTTTGAGACGGAACATCGTCGTTTCGGCAAGAGAACGCCGATGATAGTGGGCTTGCTTCTTCCACTTCTTTCGCCCTTGTTTTCGGATGGCTCTTAGGTTTTCATATCGTGGATGGGGTGGGACACTGCAGTTTCCATGCTGCCAGATTTTGGCATTCTTCCTTGGAGGAATTGCAGCCGTGACATTGCGTTCAATCAGGGCATCATAGTGATGACTTTGGTTATAGGCTCCGTCAGCAGAGACCTCCTTGATAGCATCGACGATGCTATCAAGGAGGTCTTCAAAAACTTCACCATCATGCACGTCATTGGTCGTGACAACAGCAGTGAGAATTGCTCCGGTGGACTCATCAACACTCAAGTGAAATAGCCTTAGCAATTGTGTCAGAGATACAAGCCGTTCTGAAACATCGAACTGGCTCATTTTTACGAGAACAGCACAATTCTATCCATGAATCCACTCCTGATTTAATCACCCTGATCGAATAAAACTGTACAAACAAATCATCAGCATCTAGTCTCTCTCAAGATTACTAGCAGATTAGCCCGGAGGTACTTTAGAATCAGGTCCTTGTTCAGGGATAGGGGTAGGCTCACTTGTCATTCCACTCAGAGGATACTTTTCCAGAAACTCCAACAGCGAAATCTCAGTGTCATCGCTCAAAGACTGAATTACCTCTGATCGGAGAGCTTGGATATTCGCCACTCGACCAGGGATATGAAAAATGCAGACAACCTTTCTACATCATCAAAATAAGCTAGTATCGTTCTGCGTTATCCGCTATTCTCCGATTCAATGCTAAGTCGATCGGCAACTCATCAATCTCCCTCTTGGCTCCTGCGCGGTCAACCCTTTAATTGGGGAACTCGTACCTATTTAATGGGAATTTTGAATGTCACACCTGATAGCTTCAGTGATGGTGGCCAATTCAATTCCCTAGAAGCTGCAGTGTTTCAAGCCCATCATCTTGTAGAAGCAGGCATCGATATCCTAGATATTGGCGGTCAATCCACGCGTCCTCAAGCCATAGAAATTGCTGAGGCAGAAGAACTGGATCGAGTGGTTCCAGTGATTAAGGCCGTCCGCTCCGAGTTACAAGTTCCTATTTCAGTGGATACGACTCGAGCATCTGTCGCAGAAGCTGCGATCGCAACCGGAGCCGATCTCGTCAACGATGTTTCGGGAGGGATTCACGACCCCCAAATGCTGTCTACGGTTGCCAAATTGCAAGTTCCCATCATTTTGATGCATATGCGAGGCACTCCTCAAACCATGCAGCAATTAACAGACTACGAGAATTTAGTTGAAGAAATTATTGACTTCTTCAGGCAGCAAATCAGAGTTGCACTGGCCGCCGGCATCCGCCCAGATTTCCTTGCTATTGATCCGGGCATTGGGTTCGCCAAAACTGGACCTCAAAGCCTAGAGCTACTGCGCCAGATATCCCAATTTCAAATCTTGGGCTATCCGATCTTAGTGGGCCCTTCCCGCAAAAGCTTTATCGGCCAAATCCTCAATCAGCCCGATCCACAAAAACGGATTTGGGGCACCGCTGCTGCCTGTTGTGCGGCAATCCAAGGCGGCGCTGATATTCTCCGCATTCATGATGGAGCTGCCATGAAGGAGGTTTGTCAGGTCGCTGATGCGATTTGGCGGCCCGTATGATCGATTTAAATCCCTTTTGTTAGGATTGACTTAGAGTATCTCTGGCTTTTATTCTGACACTAAAGTAAACTTTCTTAACATTTTCTGATCACTATGATTGAACCCAGCCGCGTTCCGAATCAAATTTCTCCTAAGTTTGGATTCAATGAATTTGCAGAACGGTTTGGCGGTCGTGCTGCCATGGTTGCATTTATTGTCGCTTTAGTCTTTGAAGCGGTAACAGGTCAAGGTATTTTTTCTTGGCTGGGTTTGGCATAATCCCAAGTTTCCTTGGCTAAGGAAGCCTTCAATCCCATATTTTCGAGATATCCTGAACAGTGGCCCTTCGCCATGTTCAGGATTGTTTCATATATTGGCTGCAGTGGGGAACGTCTGATCCCTGCCTTTTCGTCATAGACTCTACATTAATCTGCCCCCAAATATGTCCAACCTCTTTCTCTATACTGCCCTCACCGCATTGCTAAGCGGCTTGTCCTTACCCAGTTCAGCACTGCCCTCCCATGTCGTCCAACTGGCTAAAAAGGACGAAAAGCCACCAGCTGCATTGGTGACAGAAGTTGAGGTATTGAAAGAGAATCTTGCCAATACCTGGTTCTATACCTTACGTGGCAGTTTAAAGAATCAGTCGGACGCCTCCATCTTGACGCCGTTGGTCTATTACGAAATTTATTCAGAAACAACCGATCAGATCATTGAAGCGGGAACAGCCGAAATTGAACCTAAGATATTACCCGCTGGTCAAGTAGGGAGTTTTCAGAAAGAACTCAATACGGCTGGCAACGTCAGGATTACTTTGGTGCAGTGGCAGCAGGTAGACAAAACGGTTAAATCTCACAAGCAGATGCAGTTTTTCCCTTTAGAAACCGGGAGTTCAACCGCAGCGGACGATCAAGATAATTAGCCTTCGCCCTAATTTACATCCCAACCTTGTCAGTTTCTCAGAATTTCATCATCCAATACTCAGATTCAATGTCTACTATTAAAGTAGATTAACTTCTCACACCAAGGAGTCTGCCCAGGGAAATCATTCCCTGGGTTTTGTTTTGAAGCAGTACTAGCAAAATTGGGCTCATTATCCACAGGTCAGGATGGATAATATTGAGTGCTATCCATGAATATTGACCCAAATTTCCTCCGATCAGCGTCACCTTATTTAGCTTGGAGCTGAGGCTGCTTTCTGTCAGAGCAATGCCTAATGTATTGAGTATTGAGTCAGGAAGCAGCCATGAATACCATTACTCAACCCCCTTCTGGCCCACCAGCCTTCTCTCCAGTTGAACATAACACCCACATCAAGAGTATTTTTTCCAGTAAGACATTCTGGGGAATTGTGTTTACTACCGTTGCTGCCATCGCTCCGATTGTGGGGGAAAGTGTAGATGCTGGCAAAATTACAGGAAATGATATCTCCCAAATTATCGTGATTCTCTGCGGAACGGGGGCAACGTTAGTGGGACGAGTCGGGGCTGGCAATGTATATACCCCTGACAATATGCCAGGCCCTAATAAGCCAGATATGGCTTAATCTGTATTGATTTGGACGCAACGCAGATATCCCCATACTTCCGTAGCAAGAAACCATGGCCCCGTAAGATAAAAGGGGCTGATCTCAATTCCTTGGAAAAGCATGCTTCATACCGCTCACCTCAAACTGTTGTTGATGGGGGCGCTGGCTTTGCTTAACCTAGTTGGATGTCAGTCTGATATGCAGCTATCCTCTATAACGCAGAACCGTTGCGAGCAAGATGGCAACTTTGTCTGGGTCAAAGCAGGAACCTATATTCTGGGGAGCGATCGCAAAGAGCGAGACTATGCGTATCGCATCTCAGCAGCAGCCTCAGCCCAGCAACCTGATGAGATTGCCAAAGCTGAAACCAGCTTGCGTCGTCGAGGCTGGTTTGATCGAGAGCCCGATCTGACTGTGCGATCGCAACCGCCAGTTTGCATAGGCAAAAACCTCATCACTAATGCCGAGTATCAAGCCTTCGTCCAAGCGACGGGGCACCGAGCCCCCTTCATTTCAGCTGGAGACTATCAAAAACAAGGGTTTCTAGTCCATCCCTATTCCTCCGTCAAACCCTATCTTTGGCAAGATCAAAGCTTTCCCACTAATGAAGACCAACATCCCGTTGTCTTAGTGTCCTATCAGGATGCGCTAGCGTTTGCTCAATGGCGAGGCCAGCAAGACGGACAATCCTATCGCTTACCGACTGCCTGGGAATGGGAACAAGCCGCACGAGGCACCGATGGTCGCTACTTTCCTTGGGGCAACGATTGGCAAGCCAATGCCACCAACTGGGCCGATCATGGCGGGCTGCATACCAGTGCGATCGCAACCTATTCCCTGAGCCGTAGTCCTGATGGGGTAGAAGACATGGCTGGGAATGTCTTTGAATATACTTCTACCTTGACTCAGCAGGTCATCCAGCAAGCAGTGGTGATGAAAGGATGTTCCTGGGACGATTTACCTGGTTTTTGTCGTGCTGCATATCAACATTCTCGCCCTCTAGATTCACGCCATATTTTATTTGGTTTTCGTCTAGTCAAAGAATAAATTCTTCAGCATTCTACATTAAGGGTGCTGCGCCGAATTCTTCCCTTTCAAGAATTCAGGGGACATATCAAAACTCAGGAAGTTGGAGTGACCGATTCTGGGTCAACCGCTGCGAGTAAGGAATTACATCCTTGATACAGTCAGCCAGGGTTGCATACGTTGCCACTATTTGAGTCAATCCTGTCTTGTGGAGATTCTTAATCACATGGGTTTGAGGAGAATACAGCATTAACCGCTTCCCTTGCCGATGCGAGATTCTGAATGCCCCGAATAAAATGCCTAAGCCCCCACTATCCAGGCAAGAAACTTTTTCTAAATTGACGAGAATAACCTCAACCCGCGATTGCACAAGTGCAGAGATATGCTGATAAAACACTTCCTGGGTTGATGAAGTGAGGTGCTGGGGAGGGGTAACAATACAAAAGCGTGGCAGTTGCTTCACAAGCGACAATTGCTACAGACAACAGTAGAGATAATCAAACATAACAGGTCGCCCATTTGCTGAGTTGTTATGGGAGTTTAGCAAACCTTGGTGAGGAAAACTTAGTTCAGTGACAATGTTTAAAGCAAACCGAGTGAACAGGAACGCAATCATCAGTCGTGACCAGCCCATGCAACCTAGCCTTATCCATCCAGCATTCTTGCTTCCAGAGCCTAGCAAAACCGCAAACAGCCTATTGTTGAGGTCTTAGGGTTAATGCTACTGTGGTTCAACGTTAATATATTTGCTCATCATGAAAGAATTTTGTTGGGAATGACAACTATAAGAGGTGAAAGAGCAAAATCGAGCATCACTCAATGTGATCTAACTTAGATTAAGGGTTTTCTGACTTTAACAAAACACATGGATATCGCAGACTGCTATCGCCTGCTACAACTCACTTCTAGAGCCAATATAGAGGATCTCAAAGCTTCTTATCGACGGCTAGCTAGGCAATGGCATCCAGATATCAATCCGGGGGATGAACTCGCCCATGAGAAATTTATCCAAGTGACAGAAGCTTACAAAACTCTTCAAAAAATTGTCCCACCTGCCCCAGAAAAACGAACTGTCACGGCATCAGCTCCTCCCAAGGCTGCAGTAAATGCCCATTCTACCTCCTCGGTTAAAGTCTCTACCCAACAGACCGCAAAATCTCCTGCACCATCCCCGCAACAACATAGATCTCAACCGCAACCTCCCGCTCCCCCCCCTAAAAAGCCACGACCCTCCATCCACAAACAGCCCACCCCCCAGCCGACCAGCTCTCCAGCAGCGACAACACCTAGACAATCATCCCTATCTCCTGCTGAAATCAAGCTCAAGGTTGATTCTTACAAACAGCTTCAGGGCCTCATACAAGAGCAGAGATTTCCCCGAGCCGTAGCCCTAATTGAAGCGTTGGCCCAGCGACTTCCTCAAGATGCCGAGGTTAGGCAATGGCAAGCTATTATTTACCAATCCTGGGGACGCCAGCTCATCCGAGAACGGAAGCTCAATCAAGCTAGAGCCTATTTAAAGAAAGCGTTGAATACTGATCCCCACAATAAATCTCTGTGGGCTGAAATAGAGCAGGACTTTAAAAAGATAGAAATGGTATTTTGATGCTGTTATCATCCTGGCAATTTTCACCCTTCAGCTAAATTAAAGTAATTCTAGTATTGAGTGTTGCATTTGATGTCTATACCAGAAATTGAAGGGGCATCAGCTACATCTATCTTGTGATCGAAAAACTAGCCATTAGTGGCTTCACAAGCATTCACTTAACTCAACCCTTCTACTGACAGAAGCTTAACTGAGCAATACTCTAGCCATCATAGATCTGTGGATAATCTCGCTATTGACCTGTGAATAATATCTCTCACAAATATTTTTTGCTGTTTGCATGGAAGTGTTCAAGCTGAGGATATTTCCATGGTAAATACTAGGCAATTTAGTTATTTTCTCTCTCCTTATATCTATAGTTAGAGGGTTTGGACGGGTTGTGTCGCAAAAATAGGATCTGAACGAGAACCGATGGTAATCTAGGAGGCCGTGCTTCATTTCTCTCCCGTCCATGAAAACTGCTGATCTTTTCA